>CAYQOJ010000014.1:0-15766 GCA_964419105.1 uncultured Methylococcus sp. | reverse complement strand
CAGATTTTGCAGCCTCGACGGACGCATCAATTTGACAGAAAAGGGGGAGCCGGATGGGGCAAATGATGACCTTATTCCCTGGTTCGCCCACCCCGCTCGACCAAGATCCGATGACTGGGTGGTCTATGGCCATTGGTCGACTTTAGGTTACCACCAGAGTCACCAGACCATTTGTATCGATACAGGATGCCTTTGGGGAGGAAGCCTTACCGCCATAAGACTTGACCAGAGCCTTCAGCGTTTTGCCGTGAAAAACCACGATGGACCTTATCTGAGACCGGAGCCAAAGCAATGACCTTGAATCGAAATCTTCCCCTGATCCTTGTCGTTGGGGCACTTGCACTCCTGATCTACCGCATCCTTGGCACGCTGGTTGAGCCTATCGTGTGGTCCATCATCCTGAGCTTTGGAACCTGGCCTCTCTATCGCAAAGTCCACAGCTTATGCCGGGAGCAACCTAATCTTTCCGCAGGCATCATGGTTTTTCTGGTGGGTTGCGTCGTCATTCTTCCTCTCATCGGCGTTTCGTCCGTGATTCGCCGAGAAGGATCGGAACTGCTGCGATTGATTCCCGGTTTGATTGAGCATCCGCCGTCGCTGGCCAGAGCGCTCCCCCACATTCCATTCATTGGAAAGGAGCTGACCGGGCTTTTCGACCACATGGATAGCAGTGACGAACTACTGAAGAACCACCTTGCCCCTCAGGTCAAAGAGCTTTTGAATCGCCTCATGACCATGCTCGGCAGCATCGGGCTTGTTTTGGGCCAAGTCGGATTCATCCTCTTCCTGATGTTCTTTCAATATCGCGACGGCGTAGAGATGCTTCAAGAGGTGAAACACGGCCTTCACAAAACGATTGGCCCCCTTGCAACCAATTATTTTGCAATAGCTGAGCGAACAGCCCGGGCCGTACTTTATGGGATTGTTTTGACTGCCATGGTCCAAGGCAGCGTTGCGGGGATGGGATACTGGGGTGCAGGTCTCAAGGAGCCCTTACTGCTGACCCTTGCCACCATCCTAATGGCCATGATTCCGTTTGGGGCCGTTACGATCTGGATTCCAAGCTCACTTTGGCTTTTGTCACAAGGCGAGCCCCTCAATGGCTTGGGGCTACTTGCTTGGGGATTCTTCGTAGTCAGTTGGGTCGACAATCTGGTCAGGCCCTTTTTTATCAGCCATGCCAGTCACATTTCCTTTGCCCTGATCGTTTTGGGCCTGGTGGGTGGACTCATCAGCTTCGGTTTCATCGGACTATTCATTGGTCCGGTGATTCTGGCGATTGCCCACGCTGTCTGGCGGGAGTGGCTCAAGGAGGACTCTAACGAAACCGAGTCCTCCTCAAACCCAAAAGCCTAAACCTCCTCCGTGGCGTAAGCCGTCATCTGGTCAAAGTTCATATACCGATAGGTCTCATTTGCCTTAGGCTCGAGACCTGTCATGAACGATGCGTATTCGGCCGGTGTCGGAATTTTTCCGAGCACCGAACAGACGGACGCCAATTCGGCTGAAGCCAGGAAAACCTGGGTATTTGCACCCATCCGGTTGGGGAAATTACGGGTGCTGGTTGACACCACTGTGGCACCCTCCGCCGTCCGGGCCTGATTCCCCATACACAGAGAACAACCTGGAACCTCGGTTCTTGCACCCGCCTTACCAAAGATGCCGTAGAAACCCTCCGAAGTGAGTTCCGCCTGATCCATTCGGGTCGGTGGAACAATCCAGAGTCGACCGGGGACCTGTTGGGGATGACTTTCGAGGATATGCCCTGCTGCTCTGAAATGACCAATGTTGGTCATGCAGGAACCCAGGAAAACCTCATCGATGCTTGTACCAGCAACCTCAGACAAGGGCTTCACATCATCCGGGTCATTGGGACAGCAAAGCAAAGGCTCCCGAATCTCATCCAGATTAATCTCAATAATCTCAGCATATTCGGCATCGTGATCCGGTTCCAGCAACTCAGGCTTGGCAAGCCATGCGTCCATGGCGTCGATGCGCCGCTGCAACGTTCTCGCATCGCCATATCCCTCACGAATCATCCAGCCCAAAAGGCTGATATTAGACTTGAGGTATTCCTGAACCGGCGCCTTATTGAGACGCACCGTGCAGGCAGCCGCTGATCTTTCCGCAGAGGCATCGGCCAGCTCAAAGGCCTGTTCAACCTTGAGATCCGGCAGGCCCTCGATCTCCAGAATACGACCATTGAAGACGTTTTTCTTCCCCTTCTTTTCTACCGTCAGGAGGCCACGCTGGATAGCCGCATAGGGAATGGCATGCACTAAATCGCGGAGGGTGATCCCAGGCTGCATCGTACCCTTGAATCGAACCAGAACAGATTCAGGCATATCGAGGGGCATGACTCCGGTCGCCGCAGCAAACGCCACCAGTCCGGAACCTGCCGGGAAAGAAATACCGATGGGGAAACGCGTGTGAGAATCACCACCCGTACCAACCGTGTCAGGCATCAGCATGCGGTTCAGCCATGAATGAATGATGCCATCCCCAGGACGCAGCGAGACCCCACCTCGGTTCATGATGAAATCAGGGAGGCTGTGATGCACCTTGACATCAACAGGCTTGGGGTAAGCTGCCGTATGACAGAAAGATTGCATCACAAGATCGGCCGAGAACCCAAGGCAGGCCAAATCCTTCAGCTCATCGCGCGTCATGGGGCCGGTCGTATCCTGAGATCCGACCGTGGTCATCTTTGGCTCGCAATAGACGCCCGGTCGAACCCCCGGTAATCCGCAGGCCTTGCCAACCATCTTTTGAGCCAATGTGTAGCCCTTACCTGAATCCACCCCGGCCTCAGGCCGCCTGAAGACGCTCGATGCAGGCAAGCCGAGAGCCTTTCGCGCACGATCGGTCAGACCACGACCAATGATCAAAGGAATGCGCCCACCGGCCTGAACCTCATCCAACAGGATGTCATTGCGAAGGGCAAAGCGAGTCTTCTCCTCGCCAAGGTCATGACCCCGGATCACGCCCTCATAGGGGTAAATATCAATGACGTCTCCGGTCTGAAGGCTATTGACATCGCATTCGATCGGAAGCGCACCCGAATCCTCCATGGTGTTGAAGAAAATCGGTGCAATCTTGCCCCCGATACAAACGCCACCATCGCGCTTGTTCGGTACATGCGGAATGTCGTTACCGATGTACCACAACACTGAATTCGTCGCTGATTTCCTGGATGATCCCGTGCCGACCACGTCACCAACAAAAGCTACTGGAAAACCTTTTTTCTTCAGGTCCTCGATCTGTGATTCTGCCTGAGTAACACCCTCCCGAGGGACCTTGAGCATTGCCTTGGCGTGGAGGGGGATATCTGGGCGGGACCAGGCATCCTGCGCAGGAGAAAGATCATCGGTATTGATTTCCCCGGGAACCTTGAAGACCGTCACGGTAATTCGTTCGGGCACCTTGGATCGACGCGTGAACCAATCAGCCTCTGCCCAAGAATCCAAAACACGTTTAGCCGCCACATTGCCTGCCTTAGCCTTCTCTTCGACGTCATGAAACGCGTCAAAGATCAGGAGGGTCCGACTCAAAGCCTCCAAAGCCTTGCCAGAGAGTGACGGATGATCCAAAAGGTCGATCAAAGGCGCTACGTTGTATCCACCCAACATGGTTCCCAGGAGTTCCACCGCGTTTTCTGCACTCAGAATCGGAGAGTGAGCCTCACCCTTCGCAATTGCAGCCAGAAATCCCGCCTTAACGTAAGCGGCTTCATCAACCCCCGCGGGCACCCGGTTCGCAAGAAGATCGAGCAGAAAGGCCTCTTCGCCTTTGACAGGCGATTTAATCAGTTCGACCAGCTGACTGGTCCACTCAGCAGTCAGGGGCTGAGGAACGAGCCCTGAGGCTTCACGCTCAGCAACATGTTTCCGATATTCTTCAAGCATCGACATGGCATTTCCTGATGGGTTGTTTACCGGGCCCAGCCATCACTGGCCCGTTGGAAGGTAGAGTCTAGAAAATTGGGGGCAGAAATTATGCCAACCGCCTAGCTTCAGTATTTAGGCAGGCTGAAACCGAAAATCAGCGTTTGAAACGTTCCAGAAATGACGTTTGTGCCTCGAAAGGGTGCGCCGTGGCTTCGACACGCACATAAGTTCCGTTGGGTTGCAAAATCCAGGCGTTAACATCGTCACGAAGTATCGCTTCAAGATCTTCACGCAGTCGATCTGCCAATTTCTTCTGCACCATCGGAAAACACACCTCGACGCGGCGAAACATGTTTCTCGGAAGGAAATCCGCACTGGAAGCAAATACCTCTGGGTTGCCATCGTTTTCAAAGAAATAGACCCGACTATGCTCCAAAAAGCGGCCGATAATCGAGCGCACCTCAATGGTTTCTGAAACTCCCGGGATTCCGGGGCGCAAAGAACAAATTCCCCGAACAATCAGCTTGATTTCGACGCCTGCCATGGAGGCTTTATAGAGCGCCTGGATCAAGAGTGGCTCCGCAACTGCATTGACCTTGATAATGATCCTGGCCCGTTTGCCCGCAAGCGCATGGTCAGTTTCACGTTGAATTTTCTTGATCAAGGACTGATGCAACGTGAAAGGTGCGTGCAACAGCTTGTGGAATCGCCCGACTTTTCCAAGACTGGTTAATTGAACCAGAACCTTCCTGACATCCTCACCGAGCTCTTGGTCTGCAGATAGAAGCCCATAATCCGTGTAGTGACGAGCCGTACTTTGATGATAGTTACCTGTTCCAAGGTGAGTGTAGTAGCGAAGCCGATTTCCTTCGCGCCGGAGAATCAGGAGCATCTTCCCGTGAGTCTTGTACCCCACGATCCCATAAACGACTTGAACACCGGCCTCCTGGAGTCGATTCGCCAGAGAGATATTGGCCCGTTCATCAAACCGTGCCCGCAGTTCGACAACGACAGTCACTTCCTTGCCGGCTTTAGCTGCACGAATGAGTGCGTCAACAATCGGCGATTCCGCGCCAGTCCGGTAAAGGGTCTGCTTGATAGCTACAACGTGTGCATCATCCCCCGCCTGACGAATCAGTTCGACTACTGGAGCAAAGCTTTCGTAAGGATGATGAAGGAGGATATCTCGCTTGCGAATGGCTTCAAACAGGTCGTGCCCACCTGCAATTTCCTGTGGCCCCCCGGGAACAAATGCAGGGTACTTAAGCTCCGGACGATCCAGTAGATCATAAACAGCACGGAGGCGGCTTAAATTTACAGGACCATGCACCCTGTATAACCGATCCTCGGTCAGACCCACCTGCTCAAGAAGATAGTCCGTTATCACTTGTGGACAATTATCTGCAACTTCGAGCCTGACCTCATCACCATAGTTTCGGCTGCTCAGTTCACCCTCGAGCGCTCTGAGCAAATCGTCGATTTCCTCTTCGTCCAAATACATCTCACTGTTGCGAGTGACCCGGAACTGGTAGAGGTTTTTCACCTTCACACCATGAAAGAGTTCACCGACAAACTCGTGGATGACGGAAGAAAGGAAAACAAAATCATGTTTTCCCGAAGCAATACCCTCTGGAAGGGGAATGATTCTGGGCAATGACCGGGGCGCCTGGAGAATGGCAAGATCGATCTCGCGACCGAACGCATCCTTGCCCGCAAGAGAGATAATGAAGTTAAGGCTCTTGTTAAGGATGCGAGGAAAGGGATGCGCTGGGTCGAGACCAATCGGGCTCAGGATAGGCAAGAGATCTTCATTGAAGTATGTCTGCAACCATTCCTTTTGAGCTCGCGTCCACTCACTCCGGCGCAGAAAATGAACCCCCTCATCCGCAAGCGCCGGAATCAAGACATCATTTAGGACCCGATACTGTTCCTTAACCAGCGCATGACAACTCCGACTGATGGCCAGCAAAGCTTCCTGAGGTGTCAGGTTGTCTGGCTCCGTAGCGGTAGCGCCTAATTCAGCTCGTTGCAGAAGACCTGCCGTCCTGACCTCAAAGAATTCATCCAGGTTTGAACAGGAAATACATAGGAAATTAAGCCGCTCCAAAAGAGGCGTCCGAGTATCCTTGGCCTGCTCGAGAACTCTTCGGTTGAATTCGATCAGACTGAGTTCTTGATTAAGGTAGAGGGAGGCATCGGCCAGATTGATGTGCCCCTTCTCATTGGAGGCACGCGTTTGAGACTCCTCAGAGACACCTCCACGCCGCTCAACGCCAGCCATATGCTTAGCTGCCCTGACCATGCGGCTCGCCTTGGATTTCCCAAGACCGGGGATTTTCATAAGTTGGTCCACGTCTGCATTGGCCAACTCTTCCACGGAGAAGATGCCACGTTCAGCCAGAATGGAGCGTGTGGTTTTACCTGTCGATTTGGTTTTCTTGCGGCTGCTCAATGTAGGACCAGAAGTTTCGGGTGGGGCTCGGGCAAGTGAGTGACTCTAATCATGCCGAGGAAACGTCATCTGCAAAGTAGGACTCAAAGTCAGCATAACCTTCATCCTTTAATCTGTCTCGATGAATGAAACGAATTGCGGCTGAATTTATGCAAAACCGTTGGCCCGTCGGCTGAGGGCCATCATCGAAAACATGCCCCAGATGAGAGTCGGCATGACGGCTTCTGACTTCGGTACGGACTCTGAACAAGGAATGATCGGCCTTGGTCACTACACTATCTTCTGAAATGGGCCGGGTGAAACTGGGCCAACCAGTTCCCGAATCAAACTTATCTCTGGAGCAAAAAAGGGGTTCGCCGGAAACAACATCGACATAGATGCCTGCTTCATGATGATTCCAGTAGGGATTACCGAAGGGCCGCTCAGTCCCCTCGCTCTGGGTCACCTGAAACTGCTCATCAGTCAGAAGTTGGCGGAGCTCTTCCGCCGTGGGCTTTTTAAAAGAGGAACAATCCCATGTCATAACGCATCCTGAATTTTGGTGAGATTTCCCTGATGGCTTTCAGGGCTTCGCACTCTTTGGTGCTCAGGAAAGCGGCCGAAGTTCCCCAGGCTCGATGAGGTCACTTTACGACTCTTAGCGCCGGCCGTCCCTTTGGCTCTGGTTGTGGAGGCTCTGGTGTCGGATTCTCCTCTTCCTCCTCATCATCAAAGACCATTCCCCTTCCGTTCTCCTGCGCGTAGAGGGCCAAAACGGCAACCGTTGGAATGTCTACCCGCATGGGCTGACCACCAAATCGCGCATTGAAAGAGATGCCCTCGCTGCTCATATCCAGCCCTTGAATGGCCTCCGGCCTGAGATTGAGGACAATTCGCCCATCTTCAACAAAATGGCTAGGAACAATGGTCCCCGGTACTGTGGCATTGACCAATAGGTAAGGCGTAAACCGATTGTCGACAATCCAGTCGTAGACCGCACGAATCAGATAGGGCTTGAGGGGCGTCATAATCGCTTAACGTCAGAAACTAGCGCATCCTGCGCTCACTACCAGTATTGAGAATGCCGGATCCCATCGGATCCGGCATCACAGTCAATCGATGTCCTTCCAGTATTCCTTCTTCAGGCGATGGAAGATCCAAGTCAGGAAGAGCAAGAAGAAAATGACATACTTACCCAAGGGAACCCGTTGCAGCAGTGAGGGTTCAGAGACGTAGGTGAGGAAGTTGACGATGTCGTTGGCAGCCACATTGAACTGACGAGGCGTGAGACTCCCCGCATGAGCCAGTTTCACCCCTGCAACCTCTGCCTTACCTCCATGTTCCTCAATCACAGGAAGCTGTTGACCCTGAAGCTCCCAGAGAACATTCGGCATTGCCGCATTGGGTAGGAGCACATTGTTGACTCCATATGGACGTTTGGGATCCTCATAGAAGGACTTCAGGTAGGTGTATACCCAATCTGCACCGCGAGAACGCACCACAAGGGAAAGGTCAGGAGGAGCTGCACCAAAAATGCTGGTCGCAACACTCGGGTCCATTGAGGTTTCAATCACGTCGTGAATTTTGTTGTCACCGAACAGAAGCATCTCGCGCATGCGTGCTTCATTCACATGAAGATCCTTGGAAATCCTTGAGTAGCGCATCTGCTTGAGGCTGTGACAGCCAAGGCAGTACTCGCCAAAATACTCTGCACCGCGGATGACGGAGAGCTGATCAAACGCATCATGGTCAGCGCTCTCGAGATCCATGCCCGACTGAGCGTGAGCCACGAAGGCGACAGCGGAAAAAACAAGAATGGAGAAGACCTTTTTCATTCTAGACAGCATCCCTAGTATTTTCCGCGCAGACGGGCCAAGAGGTTGTTCAGCTGATATCGCAAAGGAGCATGTTGCAGCGCGCGAATGCCCTCTTCGATTAATCGCCACTGGAACCCCTTCCTTTGAGACAGAGGCACGACTGACTCCGTCACTCGCGCAGGGACAGGCTGCGTGATTTCAACGGATGAAAAGATCGGCATCAGCAGGAAAAACGCGAAGTAAACCACGGAAAATCCGCGTGCCATCATCGTATAAAGCTCGGTTACTGGCTTTGTTCCCAGAACGCCTAGCCCGAGGAAACTGATCACAAACGCCGTTAAGGCTATCTTGAACAAAGGACTCCGATAGCGCACCGATTTCACAGGGCACCGATCCAGCCAAGGCAAAAGGAACAGCACAACAATGGAGGCCCCCATCGCAACCACGCCACCCAACTTGCTGGGAATAGCGCGCAAGATGGAATAGAACGGCGTGAAGTACCATACCGGCTGAATATGTTCCGGCGTCTTCATGGGATCTGCAGGATCAAAGTTGGGGTGCTCAAGGAAGAGCCCCCCCATTTCAGGGCTATAGAACACAATCCACGCAAAGATGGTCATGAAAAGGCCAGCCACGTAAAGATCCTTGACCGTATAGTACGGATGGAAAGGAATTCCATCCTTAGGGATACCAACGAGGTCCCGGTTCTTCTTAATTTCGATTCCGTCCGGATTGTTGGATCCGACCGTTCTCAGCGCAGCCAGATGCAAAACCACAAGACCAAGGATGGCCAATGGAATTGCAATGACATGCAGAGAGAAGAAACGATTGAGAGTCGCATCCGCGATCACATAATCGCCACGTATCCAGGTTGCCAGATCCTCACCGATCACGGGAATCGCGCCGAAGAGTGAGATGATGACCTGCGCTCCCCAATAGGACATCTGCCCCCAAGGCAACAGATACCCCATAAAGGCTTCGCCCATCAGAAGCACAAAGATCACCATGCCAAAAAGCCATAGCAGTTCGCGGGGCTTTTTAAAGGAACCATAGAAAAGGCCCCTGAACATGTGCATGTAGATGACTACGAAAAACAAAGAAGCACCGGTCGAATGCAGGTAGCGAATCAGCCATCCCCAGTCGACATCACGCATGATGTACTCAACAGAATCGAATGCCAGTTTTGCATCCGGCTTGTAGTGCATCGCCAGAATGATTCCGGTTGCAATCTGATTCACCAACACCAAAAGGGCCAGAGAACCAAAGAAATAGAGGAAATTGAAGTTTTTCGGCGCGTAATACTTGAGGAGTTGATCCTCAAGAAACTGCCCGACTGGAAGACGTTCGTCCAGCCACTCCCGGAACGCATCACCTCGACGAATCATTACGCTTTCTCCCCTTCAAGGCCGACTACGATCCGATTTTCACTGGCAAAGTAATAAGGCGGGATTTCAAGATTTACGGGAGCAGGAACTCCTTTGTAAACGCGACCGGCGAGGTCAAACTTTGAGCCATGACATGGGCAAAAGAATCCGCCTTTCCAGTCTGCGCCAAGGTCAGCAGGCGCGACTTCTGGACGAAATACGGGTGAGCACCCAAGATGAGTGCAAACGCCCACTGCAACAAAGATCTCAGGCCGAATCGAACGAGCCTCATTCTTGCTTGAGAGCGGTTGTTCCGACTGGTCGGAGCGCGGATCAAGAACTTCCCCATCCAACTCAGGAATGGACTGCAGAGCCTCGGGAGTTCGCTTCAGGACCCATACGGGCTTGCCACGCCAAAGCACCACAATGCGCTGGCCTGGCTCAAGTTTTTCGATATCTACCTCAACGGGGGCCCCTAGGGCTTCGGCTTTGGCGCTAGGCTTCATCGAAGACAGAAAAGGTACGGCCAGAAAGCCTGTACCAACGGCACCGACCGCGCCAGCGGCCTGAGTCAGAAATCGGCGTTTTTCGTTGTCCACGCCACTCATCATGCAGATACTCCGTTGCAGGAACCGACCAACCGGCTGGGTGGCGTTCCATGTGTGGATGCGACCCGATTGATCCTGAATTGAAACACTGTGTTTCCGTGAATCTTCAGCCGGGAATTTTGTGTGATTCAGGCCGATGGGTCAAGAAAAACCCTCTGGATTTGAGGGGGCATCCGACCAAACTATCTAAAAAGCCTAGCCCAAAGAGGACTCAGCTCAGGCAAGAATGGAGCGAAACGCTTCCAGAAAGCGGTTATTTTCGTCCGGGGTACCAATCGTGATACGCAAACAACCCGTCAATGCCCCGCCCTGGGGATCCAGATTCTTAATCAGTACGCCATGAGATTTGAGCTGCTCAAACACCATGCCTGGAGCCGCATCCTTGAGCCGCAAAAGCACAAAATTCGTGCTGGACTCAAAGACATGAATCCCTTCGATCTCTCGCAGAAGATTCATCAGACGCGTCCGTTCTGAAAGGATCGCTGCCACTTGCTGATCAAGAATTTCCTGGCGCGATAAAGCGAATAAGGCTGATTTTTGGGTCAACACATTAATGTTGTAGGGTAGCCTCAACTTTTCCAGCTCATTGATCCAGGACGGAGCGCCCGCCAAAAAACCGAGCCTCAGACCCGCTAGACCCAATTTTGAGAGGGTGCGCATGACCAATAGACGGGAAAAATCTGGCAGCGAACCCATGTAGCTGGAAGATGCGTAGGGCGCATAGGCCTCGTCGACCACCACGAGGCCTCGCGATGTCTTGAGAATGACCTCTATGGCCTGGCGTTCAAAAAGATTAGCCGTGGGATTATTCGGATAGGCCAGAAAGATCAGGGCCGGATCATGCTCAACAACAGCTTCTGTGAACGCAGCAAGTTCAATTGAAAAGTCGACGGGATTAAGCGGTACACCAACGAAGTTCAGGCCGAGACTATTCGCGATCTGCCGATACATGACGAAGGTCGGCTCGGGCGCCATGACCGTGGCCCCAGGATTCAACGCCATCAAGAGAATCTGAATGATCTCGTCAGAGCCATTCCCCAAAAGCAGATCACATCCTGAAGGAACATCATTCGCCAGCTTCAAGGCAGCTTTCAACTCATCACACGCGGGATCCGGGTAGCGGTTGGGAGATGCGCCCCGTAAAACTTCGAGCCACTCGCTCACCATGGAATCTGGCCAGTCGTAAGGGTTTTCCATGGCATCCAGTTTGACGTAGCCCTTGGAATCAGGGACGTGATAGGCCTTAAGAGCCCTTACCTCGGGCCGCACAAGGCGAGTAATACTGTCCATGGGATCAATTGCTCGTATCAAGGAGCCGATATTCGGCTGATCGCGCATGGGCATCCAAGCCCTCACCCCGCGCCAGAACAGATGCAATCCCGGCTAATGTGCTTGCCCCAGGAGCGGAACAGTAGATGATGCTCGATCGCTTCTGGAAGTCGTATACGCCCAAGGGGGATGAAAAACGGGCTGTTCCCGATGTTGGAAGGACGTGGTTGGGTCCTGCACAGTAATCGCCCAAAGCTTCTGCGGTGTAGCGCCCCATAAAAATGGCCCCAGCATTCCTGATTTGGTTCAACATCCCTTCAGGCTCGGCAACAGATAGCTCCAGATGTTCCGGTGCAATGCGGTTGGCAACCTCTGCTGCCACCGAGAGATCTGGAACCAGAATCATCGCTCCCCTTGCACGCAGTGAGGCTCGAATGACCTCCTGCCGATCCATGGTCGGGAGCAGTCTCTCCATGCTGGCGTTGACCGCATCCAGATGACTCTCATCCGTCGAGATCAGGATCGCCTGGGCATCCTCGTCATGCTCAGCCTGAGAGAACAAGTCCATCGCAATCCAGTCCGGATTGGTCTTACCGTCAGAAATCACAAGGATTTCCGATGGTCCTGCAACCATATCGATCCCGACTTCGCCAAAAACCAACTTCTTTGCCGTTGCGACATAAATATTGCCAGGCCCAACAATCTTATCGACTCGAGGGATCGACCCAGTGCCGTAAGCGAGAGCCGCCACCGCCTGTGCGCCGCCAATTCGAATGCAACGATTGACCCCAGCAAGGTGTGCCGCAGCAAGAACCAAGGGATTGGTTTCACCATTCGGCGTCGGTGACACCATGATAATTTCAGGGACTCCCGCGACATGTGCCGGAATTGCATTCATCAGGACAGACGACGGATACGCCGCTTTACCGCCTGGAACGTAAATGCCGACCCGGTCCAGAGGAGTGACTTTCTGACCGAGCACTGTCTCGTCAGTCTCCTTAAAGCTCCATGACTCCAGCTTCTGGTGTTCTGCATAAGCACGAATACGCGCCGCTGCCTTTTCAAGAGCCTTTGCGGTGTCCTTCGGAAGAGATTCCCAAGCCGCAGCCAGCGCTGCCGGTCCGATCTCCAACTCTTCGGCACGCTCAGCTACAAAACGATCAAACTGGCGGGTATAGTCGAGAAGCGCAGCATCCCCCTCTTTTCTCACACGATCGAGAATGGACAACACCCGCTGGTGGATTTCGGCGTCGGTTGAGGAGTCAAAGGAGAGGACACTCTGAAGCTGCGCCTCAAATTCCTCCTGACGACTATCGAGCCTCTTGATGAAAAGTGTCTCGGTCATGACGACTTAGCCAGTGCAGTTCGGATTTCATCAATGAAGCCGGTGACTTCCGCGTGCTTCATCTTCATCGCCGCCTTATTAACAATCAGACGACTGCTGACTTCCATGATCAGCTCGAGAGGCTCCAAACCATTGGCCTGAAGCGTTTTTCCAGTATCGACAACATCGACGATGCAATCAGCAAGGCCGACCAAAGGTGCCAACTCCATAGAGCCATAGAGCTTAATGATTTCCGCCTGAATGCCTCGATTGGCAAAAAAACGATGCGCCGTTTTGACATATTTGGTCGCCACTCGCGGACGCTCACCCGCCCGGAATGTGAGCCCCTTTCTGCCCGCCGTCATCAGACGACAACTGGCAATTCCAAGATCCAGAGGTTCGTATAAACCCTCGGTCTCATATTCAGCCAAAACATCTTTGCCTGCGATTCCAAGATCGGCCGCACCATATTCAACATAGGTCGGCACGTCACTCGCTCGGATGATCAGAAACTGAAGACCTTCCCGGTTGGAGGGGAGGATTAGTTTTCGGCTCTTCCCAGGATCAACCGTTGGCTCAATGCCAATCCTCGACAGAAGCTCTATCGCTTCGTCGTAAATTCGGCCTTTCGAAAGGGCAAGTGTCAGCACGCTATCCTCCGGCTTCCTAACTTATTGCGGCACTCGACGTATTTCAGCGCCAAGCTGAGCCAGCTTTTCTTCAATACATTCGTAACCACGATCTATGTGATAGATACGATCCACTACGGTCTGACCTTCGGCAACCAGCGCCGCCAGGACCAGACTTGCAGACGCTCGAAGATCAGTCGCCATGACAGGCGCCCCATTCAGTGCTGCCTTGCCCCTGATAATGGCCGTATTTGACTCAACGGTGATATCAGCCCCCATACGCTGCATTTCCTGCACGTGCATGAAGCGATTTTCGAAGATGGTTTCGGTTATGACACCGACCCCATCAGCGATAGAATTCAGCGCCATAAATTGCGCCTGCATATCAGTCGGGAATGCAGGATAGGGAGCCGTCCGCAGAGACACTGCACGCGGCCGAATCCCGGTCATATCAAGGTCAATCGTATCTTCAGTCGTCGTGATCTGGGCACCGGCCTCGCGAAGCTTTTGAAGGACAGCATCCATGATATCTGGACGCACGTCCTTGAGCTTCACTTTGCCACGGGTCATGGCTGCAGCCACCAGATAGGTTCCCGCCTCAATTCGGTCCGGCATCACCCGATAGGTCTGGCCTTGCGCAGAGAGATTATCAACACCTTCAATCTCAAGAATGTCGGTACCCGCTCCGTAGACCTTAGCGCCCATCATGTTGAGGAACTTAGCCAAGTCGACAACCTCAGGTTCGCGAGCTGCGTTCTCAATGATCGTAGTTCCTTCAGCAAGCGCTGCCGCCATCATCAGATTCTCGGTTCCAGTCACGGTCACCAGATCGAGAACCAGTCGACATCCCTTAAGCCGTTTGGCACTTGCATGAATGTAGCCATTTTTTACATTGATCTCAGCCCCCATCTGCGCCAATCCCTGAAGGTGCAGATTAACCGGGCGCCCACCAATAGCGCAGCCCCCGGGCAAGGACACTTCGGCGCGACCATAGCGCGAGAGCAAAGGACCGAGGACCAAGATTGAGGCGCGCATGGTTTTGACGAGGTCATAAGGCGCCAGAAAGCTTTTGATGGGCGTTGGATCCACCTCGACATTCATCTTTTCGTCAACGGTCAGGCTCACCCCCATCCGCCCCAGAAGTTCCAGAGTGGTCGTGATATCGAGAAGATGGGGTACATTCCCGACCGTCACCGGGCTATCGGACAACAAGGTTGCAGCAAGAATGGGCAGAGCGGCATTTTTCGCACCAGAAATGCGAAGCTCCCCGTTCAGCGTATTGCCACCGGTAATCATCAACTTGTCCATCAGAAACTCTCTTAGTTCAGATTCAGGGACCGTATCAGTCCGCAGGTAGCATTCCGAGAACCCCAGTCACTCGCATGATGGACTCCAGGGTTTTCGGCATATTGGTATAGCGAAGTTCACAGCGCGCTCGAGCCGCCAAGCGCTGCCATTCAATCAAAAGCCCTACTCCCGCGCTATCTGCGCGGCTTACGCCCGAAAGATCGAATTGAAGAGGTGTATACGCAGCATCGATGATACTCGCTGCCTCCCGAATCGCCGGTAAAGATGTCCTGAAGGTCATCTCTCCAGTCAAAAGGAAGCTGCCGGTCCGGCCATGCGGATCAAATCGCAACGGACTTTCCACGACTCTCCCCTGCTCAGTGCGCTTTCTTTTTTGCAGCATGAGCAGCGCGGGAGCTTGCGTGATGTTCAGCGGTCGAAGCCGGAGCGTGTTTCGCAGTAGCAGCCTTGTGAGCCGTTTTCCCTGCCCTCGATTTGGCTTTTTGCTGGATATCGGCCTCAGCCTTGGGTGTCACCGGAGGAACCTGTGTGACTGATGACTCCTGAGGCACAGGAACTGGCGGTACAACATCAACCGATTGCATCGGCTTCGCCGGGGACGCAGTCACCTGAGCGGAAGCTACCGGAGTGTCACGAGCCGTCTTCTTAGATTCGGTCTTCCCTTCCTCCGCCTTGTTGAACATCAGTTTGCTGATCAACTGCTCGAGAATCACCGCAGATTGGGTAAGCTCAATTTCATCCCCATCCTTGAGGAAATCGTCCGAACCACCTGCAGAGAGACCAATGTACTGCTCTCCCAAAAGACCTGCGGTGAGAATACTGGCGCTGGTGTCTTCAGGAAGCTGTTTGTAGGAAGGATCGATTCGCATCTCGACCAGCGCCTCATAGCGTGAGGCATCAAACGTAATCTTCTCTACACGACCCAAGGTTACGCCTGCCATTGAGACTGGAGCACGCACCTTCAATCCGCCAACGTTCCCAAAGTGAGCCTTGAGGACATAACTTCCGCGACTTGACTTGAAGTCACCTAGATTACTGACCTGCATCGATACGAAGAAAAGTGCGACCAGGCCCAAAGCCACGAAGGCACCTACCCAAATTTCCGTTGTCCTTGTGACCTGCATGGATC
>CAYQOJ010000013.1:29408-30433 GCA_964419105.1 uncultured Methylococcus sp. | reverse complement strand
AGGTGCTGCAGCTGGAGAGGAGGGTAAGTGCCACAAGAAGAAGGCCGATGCGCTGGAATTTGTTCATGGTAGGGTTTCAAGAGGGCGCGTAATGGGGGAAAATGGTTATTTAACGACTCGCGCTTTGATGGCGCAAGCCAACGCATGCCGACGGGGATACGGTGGGTTACCCGCTGCAAGATTCAGCAAGATACTCCCCGAGATTGCACAGGATTGATGCTCTATGCTGTTGATGATCGACAACTATGATTCATTCACCTACAACTTAGTCCAGTACTTTGCTGAATTAGGCGCCGAGGTGGAAGTGGTGCGCAATGATCAGATCACCGTTGAGGATGTTGAACGCCTGAATCCGAGGAAGATCGTCATTTCTCCTGGGCCTTGTACCCCGAAGGAGGCCGGTATTTCAGTGGAGACGATTCAGCGCTATGCAGGCCGCTACCCGATCCTTGGGGTCTGCCTTGGCCATCAGAGCATTGGTTATGCCTTTGGCGGCCATGTGATTCATGCCAAGTCGATCATGCACGGCAAGACCTCCATGGTGCATCATCACAACATGGGGGTTTTCAAGGGACTCAATAACCCCTTTCAGGCGACTCGCTACCATTCTCTGGTCATCGAACAAGCGACGCTCCCAGATTGTCTTGAAGTCACGGCCTGGACCCAAACTGAAGCGGGCGCCATCGACGAAATCATGGGCGTTCGCCACAAGACCCTGGACATCGAGGGTGTCCAGTTTCATCCAGAGTCGATTCTGACCGAGCAGGGTCACGATCTCCTCGCTAATTTTCTGAACCGTTAGGGCCAAAATCGACCTGAACCGGTGACTCACTGATCTCATGGATATTCGTCACGCCATCCGTCTTGTCGTTGAAGGGACGAATCTGACTCATGCCGAAATGCATGATGTCATGCATGCCATCATGGGCGGTGAGGCCACGCCTGCGCAAATCGGCGGCTTTTTGGTGGCCCTGAGGATGAAGGGCGAGACCGCTGCTGAAATCGCGGGATTCGTGGATTCCCTT
>CAYQOJ010000013.1:21229-29398 GCA_964419105.1 uncultured Methylococcus sp. | reverse complement strand
CGCGTCGAGATTCCGATTCACCGTTTGGTGGATACCTGCGGCACCGGCGGCGATGGAGCTCATACCTTCAACATCAGTACGGCCGCTGCCTTTGTTGCTGCCGCTGCAGGCGTTCGGATTGCCAAGCACGGGAGTCGATCGGTCTCTAGCCGTTCAGGGAGCGCTGACCTTCTGGAGGCCGCAGGCGTTCGACTGGACCTTGATGCGCATGAGGTCCAAGCGGCGGTTGAAACGGTGGGTCTTGGTTTTCTTTTTGCACAGCGCCACCACTCGGCCATGCAGCATGCAGCAGGCCCGAGGCGCGAGATCGGCATTCGTACCTTGTTCAATCTCTTGGGGCCACTCACCAATCCCGCAGGGGCGCGGTGTCAGGTGCTAGGGGTTTTCAGCGCTACGTGGGTTGAACCTCTTGCCGAAGTCTTGGCCCGTTTGGGTAGCGAGCATGCTCTTGTCGTCCATGCCGAGGATGGGCTCGATGAAATCAGCATCGCAGCGCCCACCCGTATGGCTGAACTCAAGAATGGATCCATCACGACATCCGTCATTACGCCTGAGTCCCTGGGGGTCATGCGTCAATCGCTGGAAAGTCTTTCCGTGGAGAGCGCCGATGAGAGCCTTGCGGTGATACGCGAAGTATTCGCCGGGAAGCCAGGGCCTGCGCGTGATATCGTCGCCGTCAATGCCGGGGCTGCCATCTATGTGGCGGGTCTTTCCGAAACGCTCCAAGGCGGCGTCGACAAGGCCAGATCCGCACTGGATTCTGGGGCTGCAGCGATGAAGCTGGATGCCTTGATCCGTTTTACCCAATCCCGCTCCAAGGGTCACACTGCGTCCTAGTTCCAGAGGCCATTCATGTCAGAACCGACACCCGATATCCTGAACAAGATCCTGAAGCGGAAGGCTGAAGAGGTCAAAGAGCGCTCTATGCGGGTGCCGCTGGATGAACAATTGCGCCGTGCGGAAACTCAAGATGCGCCCCGGGGATTTATAGCCAGCATGAAACAGCAATTGGCCCTAGGAAAGCCTGCGATCATTGCTGAAATCAAAAAGGCCTCGCCCAGCAAGGGGGTAATCCGCCCTGACTTTCACCCTGCGGCCATTGCTCGGAGCTATGAAGCCCATGGGGCCGCTTGTCTTTCGGTCCTGACCGACTGCGATTTTTTTCAAGGATGCGAGCGTTATCTTGAAGAGGCCCGGGCAGCAACGCGGCTACCCGTGATCCGAAAGGACTTTATTGTCGATCCTTATCAGGTGGCAGAGGCCCGGGCAATTGGTGCCGATTGCATTCTCCTGATCGTTGCGGCCCTGAGCGATCAGGAGTTGAAGCGACTGTCGACGCTGGCCGCAGACTTGGGAATGGATGTCCTGGTGGAGGTTCATGATCGTCCGGAGTTGGAAAGAGCACTTGCCATGGATTTATCTTTGGTGGGTATCAACAATCGAAATCTTCGGACCTTTGAAGTGAGTCTGAACAACACCCTTGAGCTTCTGGATCTGATTCCGAGCGACCGGACGGTTGTCACCGAGAGCGGCATCTTGGCGCCTGAAGACGTGGCCTTGATGCGAAGCCATGATGTTCACGCCTTCCTCGTCGGTGAAAGCTTCATGCGGGCGGAAAACCCCGGCGAGAAGCTCGCCGAGCTTTTTGGTACCTGAGGCCCTTGGGTCTTTCCATGCGTCCTGATCTCAATATGCTTGAAGCATTGGTCCGGCAGGTGGCTCGTGAGGAGCTGATGCCGCGCTTCAACAATACGCACTGGCAATACAAGCCCGATGGTAGTGTTGTGAGCGAGGCTGATATTGAAGTCCAGCGGCGTTTCGTCAAGGAGTTGGAGCGTCTTTATCCCGCAGCGACACTTCTTGGGGAGGAGATGGATGAAGACACGCAGCGGGAGCTCGCGAGTCGGGAGGACGAGTATCTTTGGTGCCTTGATCCTTTGGATGGGACCAACAATTTTGCAGTCGGGTTCCCCTACTTTTGTATTTCACTCGCCCTGCTCAAAGGGTGCGAGCCGATAGCTGGCCTCGTCTACGATCCCAATCGGGATGAGTGCTTCTCAGCGCTCCGTGGCGAGGGGGCATGGTTGAATGGGCGGAGGCTCAGGGTCGAACCCGTTCGGGTCCCTCTCAACCGCTGTGTTGCCATGATCGATTTCAAGCGCTTGCCGAAGCCCCTCGCTCGGGGGATGGCTGAGCGCGCGCCTGTGGGTTCCTGGCGCTACACTGGCGCTGGTGCCTTGGAGTGGTGTTGGTTTGCTGCCGGTCGCTTTCACGCTTATCTTCATGGTCGCCAGAAACTTTGGGACTTTGCCGCCGGGGCCCTGATTTTTGCTGAAGCGGGTGGAGTTGCCGAAACCCTGGAAGGTGAGCCGCTATTCGCCCCGGGGGTCCTGGGGCGTTCCGTTGTTGCTGCACCCGATCCCGTTTTTTTTGCCGAGTGGCGAAAGGCGATCGCCGAACGAGAGAACGGCTGAGCGAGCGGGTTTTCCGAACGACAGGAATGGACAAAGCCCGCCTAGCCGTTTTGAATCATGAATGAAGAGAAGAAGGAACGAAATGAAACGCCGTATCACGATTATTGGCCTGACCCTTCTTTTTTTGTCCGCTTCAGCGCCTTCCGTGGGACAGCAGCCTGGATCCCCATCGACATCCCAGCAGCCTAAGGCCGCGGTATCGGGTGACAGCTCAAAAGTGCCTGCCACACCCTCGCTGAGAGACTATTGCCGAGAACACACCTGCTAGTCAGCCCAAAGATCCAGGAAGAACATCATGCGACACCCTTTTTACTCCAGCCTTATTCTGCTCACGGCCATTCTCACCGGCCATGCGAATGCTGCAGATCCCCGATGGACCTATGGGGATCAGAATCAACCCGGCGGATGGGGTGCACTGACGAGTTCTGCGACGCCAGCTCCTCTGAATTACCCCTATGCTGAATGCGCCATCGGCTCGACCCAGGCACCGGTTGATATCGCGGCCACCAAGACCGAGCGAATCCTCAATGGACTCACGGTGAACTGGCAAACCTTCCCCGCAGATTTCTATAACACCGGTTACGCGATTCAGGTTCAGCCCTATGCGGGCGATCTTAATGCGGGCACGCTCAAGATCGGCAAGGATGTGTATCCGCTGATCCAGATGCATGTCCATACCCCAGGCGAGCATTCGGTCAATGGGGCGCTTTATAGTGCAGAGATTCATTTCGTTCACGTTCGGGATGATGGGCGTGTCGCTGTTCTCGGTGTATTTGTGACGCTGGCCAACGCCAGCAATGCCGAGTTCCAGAAGGTCCTCGACAACATGCCGAACACGCCGACGATCGCGACGCATAACAAGTCCTCCGTGATCTTCAACCCGAAAAAGCTGCTCCCTCCGGGGAATGGCCGATTCTTTACGTATAGCGGGTCGCTGACGACGCCGCCCTGCAGTGCAGGCGTCAATTGGTATATCTATGAGACGCCCTTGGCGATCTCACCGGGGCAGTTGGACCAGTTGGTGAAGTTCTATAACGGAAATAACCGGCAAATCCAGCCCCTCAAGGGACGAAAACTGGTGACCAACAGGTAAGAAGACAAAACCGCTATTTCCCATTGGGCTGTAACGGGTTCTGTGCGAGGGAAGGAGATCTATGAAGGCGTTTCTTGATGCCCTTGAACGGTTCTTGACCTGGTTCTTTACCATCGCGTTCGCGGCGATCTTGATCTACGCGGGTGTGCGTTACAGTCATCACCGCGAAAAATCCAAAGACCCCTGGCTTCTGGCTCAAAAAGCCAATACGGTTGAGGCGTATGCGGCCTTTCTCCGGCAATGCCAGGGATGCCCTAAGGAAGATGATGCCCGCAAAGCGTTGGATGATCTTCAACATGGGCAGGGATTGATCTCGCGATTATCCAAGGATCATCTTTCAGAACGAGCCTCCATAACCTTGCCGTCCTTTTCCAGTGATGGCCACTTGATTCTTGCCACCACCGGCAAGGGACCTGAGTTCTGGGAGTCGGAAACGGGCCATCGGGCTTCCTTTGGTGAAAATACCTTCTCAACACCCCAGGGGCGCATTCGTGTGGATACCCTCTCGCTCGCTCCGGATGGGCGCCGATTTGCCGCGGGAACTGGGGGTGAAGAGGGGGGGCGCCTTTACATGTGGGAGCTCAGCAGTGAAACCAAGATTTCAGAGCAGGCAGTCGATGGCTACGATGTCAAAACCGTTCTCTTTTCGCCCGATAACAATTGGCTAGGTTGGCGTGGTGATGGTCCGGTAGGCCTCTGGAACCCGGCCACCCAGAAGTTTTTCCGAGGTAATCACGATGGGGTTAAATCGATCGCGTTCTTGGAAAGTCGCGATGGCGGCGTTTACTTCCTGACCGCAGGGGATAAAGAGCTTTGGGTATGGGATACCGAAGGGCTAGGGCTTCAGCGTCAAGGCGGCGTGGATAGCGAACGTCCCTTGTTGGGCTTGAGTCAGGACGGTCGTATTGTCGCGCACACCAATGGTCGGGTGCTTGAGGCCTGGGATACCGAATCCCGTCAACTTTTGGGTGAGCTTCGCGACCTTGATGGCACCATCGTCAAGTTCTGTCGCAACAGCGAAAACGGGCAGCTCCTGATTGGAACCGACACGGGATTCATCTACCTTTGGGACCCGGAAGGCTCCCCTTTGCCGATTGCCCGGGTTGCTGCCCATGAAGGTCCTGTTGAGGACTTGGCTTGTGGTGCGGGTGGTCGATTGGTCTCGGTGGGTTGGGATGGCGCCAAAGTCTGGAGTCTCGAACGGCTTTCGCTTTCTCAGGAGTCCCAAGGCAAGCCCGCTTCAACGCCAAGGGCTTCCCATTAGGTCGTCCCCCTTGAAGCCGGCAGAAAGAATGGCCCGGCAGATTCGAGTAGAGGGGCAGGTGCAGGGCGTGGGATTTCGCCCCTTTGTTTTTCGCTTGGCCCACCGCCATGGCCTTGCGGGTTGGGTCTTCAATCAAGGAGGTGTTGTCGAAGTCCATGTGGAAGGAGCGCCTCTGGCCCTGGAAGCCTTTCAGGCCAGTCTTCGTGAGGAACATCCCGCTTCTGCCTTGATCCGGAGGATGGACGTTTCAGACGCGAGGCCCCTCGGCTATCAGGGATTCACGATTCTTCAAAGCCGTGATGCCGAAAAAGATGCGAGGGTTTTGCCCCCCGACCAAGCGGTCTGCCAAGACTGTCTCGACGAAGTTTCCGATCCCCGAAATCTTCGTTACCGATACCCATTTACACACTGCACGCAATGCGGTCCCCGATATAGCCTGATCCGCGGCTTTCCTCTTGATCGGGAACAGACGGCGATGCAGGTTTTTCCTCCCTGCCCAAGATGTCTTGGGGAGTACGAGGATCCCTCCAATCGTCGCTATCACGCTCAGAATATCTGTTGTCCCGATTGCGGTCCTCAGCTTCGTTTTGGCTTGAGAGATCAGGGCGGAAACGATCCCGTGGATCCCCTCCTGGCGTCTCTGGAGGTTCTCCGTCGGGGAGGGATCATGGCCGTGAAAGGAATGGGGGGCTACCACCTCATCTGTGATGCAGAGTCAGACACGGCTCTCAGGGCGCTCAGAGAGAAAAAGCATCGCCCGGCCCGCCCCCTCGCGGTCATGCTCCATCAGCGGGCTTTTGATAGGTTGCCGATGCCCTGGTCTTCTCAATTGGCGGCAACCTCGCGACCCATCGTGCTGGTTCCGCGAGCGTTGGTAAAGAATCTTTCTGGAGAGGTCGCTCCCGGGCTTTCGGAAGTGGGCCTGATGCTTCCCGATTCACCCTTGCATCATTTATTGTCCGAGGGCTTTCAGCGGCCTTTGGTTGTGACTTCTGCGAATCTCAGCGGTGAACCCATCCTGACCGCGAATGCGGAGGCGGAAGAGGTCTTGCACGAAGTGGCCGATGGTTTTCTCCATCATGATCGACCCATTGATCGCCCTGCGGATGATGCCGTATTCCGATCCATCGGAGGGTGCTTTCGTCCCCTGCGACTGGGGCGGGGAATAGCACCCCGAATCATGCCACTTCGGCAATCGGTGTCCGGGTGTCTTCTGGCTTTTGGGGGTGACCTTAAAAATACCGTCGCCCTGGCCCATGGAGATCAGGTCGTCATCTCTCCGCATCTCGGTGATTTGTCCTCATCGCGTGGTCTTGAGGTCCTGAGCCATGTGGTGAAGGATCTCATCGATCTTTTAGGAGTTGTCCCCGATACCGTCATCTGTGATGCACACCCGGACTATCGCTCAGCATTCTTGGCCGAGGAATGGGGCTTGCCCCTGATCAAAGTCCCCCATCATTACGCGCATGCATCCGCCCTCTATGAGGAAGCAGGTCAATGCCAGCCAATGCTGGCCTTTACCTTCGATGGCTTGGGATATGGTCCCGATGGCACCCTGTGGGGGGGGGAGGCGCTTTGGGGGCAGCCGGGAGCATGGCAACGCGTTGCGGGGCTTCGTTGCTTGAATCTCCCCGGGGGCGATCGCGCCAGTCGAGAGCCTTGGCGCATGGGGATCTCGCTGGCTTTTGAAAGTGGGCTGTCCTGGCGCGATGCGCCGGAGGAGGCGCATGCGGTCACTCGGCTCCTTGAGGCGGGCGTCAAGATGCCGAGAACATCCTCCATGGGCCGCCTTTTTGATGCCGCTGCTGCTTTGACGGGAATCGCCAGTTGGCAGTCCTACGAGGGTCAGGCTGCGATGATGCTGGAAGCCGTTTCAAGGGGAGGCGCAGAGGCTTTATCTCTTCCGCTGGTGGAGGACGAGGGGTTATTGCGATGGGACGTTAGACCCTTGACACCGGTATTGCTGGATTCAAAAAGATCCCCTCAAGAGAGAGGATCGATCTTCCACGCATCGATCGCGCAAGGAATTGTCGATCTTGCGAAGTGCTACCAAAAAAGCCATGGGATTCGAGCGATAGGCCTCTCGGGCGGCGTTTTCCAGAATAATCTTTTGACGACCGAGGTTCAGCAACGAATCTCTAGCAGCGGTTTGGAGGTTTTGATTCCAGAGCGGATTCCTCTCAACGATGCCGGGTTAAGTTTTGGTCAGGTCGTTGAGGCGCAGGGCATGCAACGTGAGAAAATGGGAGTCTGAATGAGTCATCCGGAGTATTGGTGTGATTGATCGCGATGAGTTGGCCCAGGAACGTGGAAGCTTGACGTGGCCAGAATTGGAGCGACATTTCGCCCGCGGGGTCGTCGTTGTCGTGGATCCCCTGCTGGATCTTCTGGATGTCGCTGAGGCCATGGCGCGGGATGACCGCGAATCCTTTTCCAGCTGGATGAGCCAGGGGCTCGTCCTTCAGGCCCAAGACAGCCATGCACGCAACTGGCAGGCATCCTCACAAATTTTGGAGGCCATTGTTGTGGCGCCTTGGGTTCTTGTCAGCGAGACGCAGGGCGCCGCGCTGACGTCTCACCACCCCTAAAGGAGCATCCCGGATGGATCCGGTTCTCTTGTGGATTTTTGCAGCTTTTGTCGCTGGTTTTTTAGCCAGCCAACTCAGAATGCCCCCTTTGGTGGGGTATCTGGTGGCCGGCTATGGCCTTTCGGCGCTGGGGTATACCGCAAGCCCCACGCTCTATGCGATCTCTGATATCGGAATTCTTCTCCTCCTGTTTACCGTGGGGCTCAAGCTACGTGTCCAGACCCTCGTCAAGGGTGAAGTTTTGGGTGTTGGCGGGTTTCATATTTTGATTGTGGCGATCCTATCCGGTCTTTTTTTCGTCCTTGAATCTCAGAAGCTCACCGGCGGCCTACTTTTAGGGGTGGCGCTTGCGTTCTCGAGTACGGTTCTGGCCGTCAAGGTTCTGGAAGACAATAGAGAAATTCAGACCTTCCAGGGGCGGACCGTCATGGGAATCCTGATCCTTCAGGATTTGGTGGCACTCGGCCTTCTGGCGCTCGCCGGTGGCGAAATGCCTTCGCCCTGGGCTCTTCTTCTCTTGGCCTTTCCATTCTTTGCTCCTCTGGCGCAGCGCTTTTTTGAGTGGACCGAGAACGATGAGCTCCGTTTGCTTTTGGGGCTGCTCATGGCGCTGGCAGGCGGCGAACTGGCGGAACGCTTAGGAATTTCCAAGGATCTCGGAGCCGTCTGGATGGGCGTTCTGATTGGTAGACACCCGGACTCCAAGGATTTGTCTCAAAAGCTCTGGGGTCTTAAGGAGGTTTTCCTCGT
>CAYQOJ010000013.1:13370-21219 GCA_964419105.1 uncultured Methylococcus sp. | reverse complement strand
ACCGGATGCGATCCAGGGCAATCGTGCGTTGCTCCTTTTAGCGGCCTTGCCGCTTCAAGGGATTCTTTTCTTTGTGCTGATGATTGGGAGCGGGCTTCGTGCCCGCACCAGTTTCGTCGCGTCCCTTGCGTTGACGACCTACAGTGAATTTGCCTTGATTGTGTCAGAGCCTCTGATCAAGCTGGGTCTTCTGGATCAGGACTGGGAAGAGGCCCTGGGTCTTGCCGTGGCTGGATCTCTCGCGATTGGGGCCGTGCTAAACCGTTGGCCGCAAGCGCTTTACGCACCCTTCGAGCCTTGGCTTAAACGGTTGGAGCGAGAGGTACCGCATCCCGATCAGCTGCCCCCTGATTTTTCCCACGCGGATTGGTTGATCATTGGGGTAGGCCGAACGGGTCGCGGGGCTTATCAAGCCATGGACCGGAGGCATGTCAAAACGATGGGGATTGATGCCGACCCTATTCGAGTTGCCCAACTCAGGGAAGAGGGCTTTAGGGTGGTTTACGGCGATGTCGAGGATGCAGAGCTCTGGGCAAGAGCCCCTCTTTCCTCGCTCAAGGGTGTCATCATCGCATTACCCACCCTCCATTCTCGAATTAAGGCGCTAGAGTCGATTCGGGGGCGGGGATTCAAGGGGGTGATCGGAACGGTCTCCTTCCGCAACAGTGAGGATCCTCAACTTTTCCGCTTGGGTGCCGATGAGGTTTATCACCCGCTCACCCAAGCGGGAGAACAATTGGCTGATCGGGTCCTGGATCTGGATTCAAGCGGACTCTTTAAGGAAACGCTTGCCAAAGAAGAGTTCCCAGACTTTGCGGGGACCGATGGCGCGGGCCAATTCGCTCAAGGCCGAAAAGATGAAGATCGAGACCAGAAGGATCAAATGATTGGCGATAAAAATGGGGACCGTGACGTGCGCTAGGATTTCCGTTTGGGCCGCACTGAAGTTACCGGCATGAAACCAGGCCGGCAGCAGTTCTTCAAGGGCGGTCGCCACTGTCGCAATACACCAGTAAATCAGGGTCTTCCACAAAGTCCCTAGAATGAGCGGCCGATTCTTGAACCGATTGGCAAAAGATCGCTCATCCATCAAGAGATAAATCTTGCCCAGAATCAGGGCGGCCACGGTCGCCGATCCCGATCGTTCGGCGGTGATGCCAAGACTGCTCTCATCCAGATGGCGAATGATTGCGGTCAGGTGAAAAACAATCAAAAAGAAGAGTGTGGGTGGAATGGCCTTTTTGGCCTCATGGATCAGGAAGGAGATCACTCGCATGATGGTCACTCGGGGGACAGAAATGGTTCACATGATACCGAAGGCTTCAGTCTTTACGGAGTGTCATGGCGCCCACAGATAAGGCAATCCAGCCGCCCATCAAGCTGAAACCACCCAATGGCGTGACATGGACAAGGATATGGGGAGCACCAAGACTCACGGCATAGAGGCTTCCCGAAAAGAGCAAGATGCCCAAAATCCAAAAAAGTCCGGCGAATCGAAAGCCCCGGCTTTTAGGCTGACTGATGCCGAGTGTTCCAGCCAGTCCAAGGGCAAGTGCATGGATCATGTGATACTCCCAACCGGTTCGGAAAAGGGCCATCGCATCGGGCGTGAGCTGAGATTTGAGCGCATGCGCCCCGATCGCCCCGATCGCCACGGCTAGAAAGCCAAAAAGGCCCGCCAAGGCCAAGAAAAAGCCACCATTTAGGGGAGAGTTCGAAGTGGTCCGCATACCGATTCCTCTTTAAAAAGAAAAGGGTTCCGGAACCTGAGCCGTTCCGGAACCCCTCAAGCTGAACGACCTGTTCGGCGTATTAACCGAGCGAAGCCGCCAGGAGGCTATTGAGGCGTTTAACAAACGCTGCCGGGTCCTCAAGTTGGGCGCCTTCGCTCAAGACGGCCTGATCAAAGAGGATTTCGGCAAGATCCTTGAATCGGGTCTCATCGCTTTCGCCGTTGAGTCGCACGACGAGGGGATGGTCAGGATTGATTTCAAAGACGGCCTTGCTGGTGGGGACACTTTGACCCGCCGACTTCATGATTCTTTCCATGGTCCGGGTCATGCCATAGGAGTCGCTGACGATACACGCAGGGCTGTCCGTCAAGCGCACACTCACCTTGACTTCGCTGACCTTGTCACCGAGCGCTGTCTTGATGCGGTCGATGAGAGGCTGAAGCTCCTTGGTGGCTTCTTCTTTATGTTGCTTGTCGGCCTCATCTTCCAAGGAACCTAAGTCGAGATCGCCTTTGGCAATCGACTGCAGCGACTTTCCTTCGAATTCGGTGAGGTAGCCTACAAGCCAGTCATCGATGCGCTCGTGCATCAAAAGAACCTCAAGCCCCTTTTTCTTGAAGATTTCAAGATGTGGGCTGTTCTTTGCGGCCTGATAACTTTCTGCCGTGATGTAGTAGATCTTTTCCTGACCCTCCTTCATCCGGTTGACATAGTCCTCGAGGGAAACCGTCTGCTCTTCACCTTCATTGTGCGTAGAGGAGAATCGCAGCAGCTTGGCGATCTTGTCCTTGTTCTTGGTGTCTTCAATCGGACCTTCCTTGAAGGCCTGACCAAACTGTTGCCAGAACGTGCTGTATTTCTCAGGATCGTTTTTCGCAAGGTCTTCAAGCAACCCCAAAACCTTCTTGACCGCGCCGGAACGAATTTTTTCCAGTAGCGCATTTTCCTGAAGGATTTCGCGGGAGACATTCAGCGGCAGGGTGTCAGAGTCAATCACGCCTCGGACAAAGCGCAGGTAGCGCGGCATGAGCTTTTCGGACTCTTCCATGATGAAGACTTTGCGGACATAGAGCCTGACGCCGTGCTTGGATTCTCGGTCCCAGAGATCAAAAGGTGCAGCGGACGGGAGATAGAGGAGGAGGGTGTACTCGTTGTTCCCTTCAACTCGGCTATGAACCCGCGCCAGCGGGGGCTGAAAGTCATGAGAGACATGGCGGTAGAACTCATCGTACTGCTCGTCCGTAATCTCATCGCGGCTTTTCGCCCAAAGGGCTGATGCGCTGTTGACGGTTTCCCATTCCGGAGCCGGAGGCTCAGCGCCTTCTTCGGGTTCTCCGTAGTGCTCCTTGAGCATTTCGATCGGTAATGAGATGTGATCGGAAAATTTTCGGATGGTGCTGCGGATCTTCCAGCTGTCGAGAAAATCATTCTCCCCTTCCCGAAGATGGAGGGTGATGCGTGTGCCATGCTCGGGTTTTTCAATGCTTTCGAGGGTGTAGTCTCCCTCACCCTTGGATTCCCAGCGCACACCGTGTTCCGCCTTATCCCCGGCCTTGCGGGTCTCAAGCACAACCCGGTCTGCAACGATAAAGGAGGAATAGAATCCCACACCAAACTGGCCAATGAGCTGGCTATCCTTGGCCTGATCGCCCGTGAGGGATTCAAAGAACTTTCGGGTCCCAGAGCGGGCAATCGTCCCGATGTTCTCCTTGACTTCATCCCGCGTCATGCCAATGCCGTTATCGGTCAGTGTCAGGGTCCGCGCATCCTTGTCAAACTCGATCCGGATGCGGAGATTGGGGTCACCTTCGTAGAGGGCATCATCGCTCAGTGCATTGAAGCGGAGCTTGTCCGCGGCATCGGAAGCGTTGGAAATTAATTCTCGGAGAAAGATTTCCTTGTTGCTGTAGAGCGAGTGGATCATGAGGTGAAGCAATTGCTTGACCTCGGCCTCAAAGCCCATCGTGACCTTGTTTTCCGCGACTGTCATGGTGTGGGTAACCTCCTGAGTATGAGCAAAACCATCCGGCGCAAGCCGTTGGATTCCTTAGTGGGGGCTGAGTCGAGGGATTTCAAGACATGGTTGGTGACGAAGTACTGAATCCAGATCTGGATTTAGTTTTTTTCGAGACCGGCCTTTGAGAACCCGCCCTCAGAAAGCATGTCCGCAAAGGCGCCCTGAGTCGCAATCAGCTGACTGAAACTGCCTTGTTCAATGATGCGGCCCTGATCCAGAACAATGATCTGGTCGGCATGTGAAACGGTCGATAACCGATGTGCGATGACAAATGTGGTCCGACCCTTTTTGAGCACATCCAGTGCGCGCTGGATTCTGGCTTCAGTCCAGGTATCCAGGGCACTGGTCGCCTCATCCAGAATGAGCAGCGGGGCCTTTTTGAGAAGCGCTCTTGCGATGGCAAGGCGTTGACGTTCCCCACCCGAAAGGTTTCCTCCTTGCTCCCCGATGACAAAGTCATAGCCCTCAGGTTTTCTCAGAATAAATTCTTCTGCTTCGGCTTTCTGAGCCGCCTCATGGATTTCTGCTTCGCTGGCTAGCGGGTGGCCAACACGGATATTCTCAAGAATGCTCCGGTTAAATAGTCCCGCATCCTGAAAAACCACGGAGATGGCGTGACGGAGGGAGGGCCGTTGGACGTCTTGAATGTTTTGATCATCGATCAGGATTCGGCCGCTATCGATTTCAAGCAGACGCTCCAGAAGCAGAAGGGTGGTTGTTTTACCGGATCCGGTTTTTCCAACCAAGGCGACCGTTTGTCCTGGGGGAACTTCAAAGTCGAGATCAAAGACGCCCTGATTCGATCCTGGATATTGAAAGGATACCTTTTCGAAGCGAACGCGCCCCTCGGTGACCTTGAGTTCAGGTTTTGACTCCTCCTCTTGAGAGGGGAAGGATCGATCGAAAAGATCCAGAAAGCTCCTGATGGTGGGCATCTGGCTGAAGATGCGGACGGTGAAGCTGGATAATTGATCCAGCTTTCCGATCAAGAGGGTGGCAAAGCCCACGAAGCTGACAATCTCACCGAGGCTGATCTTACCCTGAGCTGAAAGATAGGCCCCGGTCCCAAAGATCGCGACCATGGCCAGCGTGGCCGATGCTCGAGTCAAAACCGTCAAAATGGCCCACCAGGTCAACACGGGATACTGGACCTCCAGAAGATCGCGCATGAGGCTCTTGATGGAAGCCATTTCGAGATGTACTCGCTCAAATCCCTGAACCACGGTCATATTCCCGATGACATCGCCGACTTGGCCAAATACCCCGGAATTATGGTTTTCAACCGCCTCCTGTCCGGATTGGCTTTTGCGGACGACAATGATGTTGGCAAGGGTGTAGACCATCGCGAGAACCCCCAGAATACCGGCTAGTTGGGCCTGCATCTGGATTGCTGTCGGAATCAGGAATGCAATGCTGACCAGCGCGGCGAGATGCTCCCTGAGAAAGGTAAGCCACATCCAAAACAAGGCGTCACTGCCGGCCAGAAGAATCCTGACAGTGCTGCCACTCTCACTCTGCTCATGGGAGGGAAGTGAGATGACGCTCTCGAAGGCATCGGCAAGGACCGAGAGCCTCAGTCGATGTGAGAGTCGATCAGCCGCCATCGCCACCAGCACCCCAGCCAAAATCCCAAAAAGCCCAAGGCCGGCCCAAAGGAAAATGAGGTCACGGGCGGCCTGGCCTTTGGAAAGCGCCTCAACCACCCGCCCGAAGAGGACAGGTTCAGCGAGCTGAATCAACCCAAGCGTCATATTGGCCAAGACTAAAAGCGTGGCTAACCCCTTTTCCGGACCCAGAAGGCGCAGGGCTCGAAAGTAGGTTCGAAGGAGTTCCACGAGAAATCGATCGGGTTTAACGGAGTGGGGCTGACGTCAGCGCCGCCAGAATGCCGGGGTCAAAAGAATCAGTGCAGTAAAGATTTCCATCCGGCCGAGGAACATGGCCAATGTACACACCCACGTCTGTCCGTCGGTGAGGATCGCGTAATTACTGGTTGGACCAACATCGCCCAGGCCTGGTCCTGCATTGTTGAGGCAGGCCAGGATCGCTGAAAAAGCAGAAAATGGATCGAGCCCCGTTAGGACCAGCACCAAGGTCAGAATGACGATGGTGGCAAAGTAGGCAAAAATAAAACCCAGTACCGAGAGGGTGATCCTGGAACTGATCACCTGCCCCCCTAGCTTGAGCGGATTGACAGCGGTCGGGTGAGTGAGGAGAAACATCTGAAGGAGGCTCTGCTTCCAGAGGATCAAGGTCCGCATCATCTTGATTCCGCCACCTGTTGAGCCCGTGCATGCGGCAATACAGCTCAGCAGAAGCATCCAAAGCGGCGCAAAAAGAGGCCATTCATTATAGTTTTCACTTGAGAACCCACAGTCAGTGGCAATGGAGATCACATTGAATGCCGCATGACGCAAACTGGTCCCTAAGGTCGGATAAGTACCCGCATGCCAGAGGACCAGAGTCACCCCGAGGACGCTTCCGAGAACCAGGGCCAAGTAAGGCAGGGCCTCCATATCCCGACCGTAGGCTTCCAGGCTTTTTTCCCGAAAAGCAGTGAAATGAGTCGCGAAATTCATGCCGGCCAGCAGCATAAAGACCATCAGAACGGTTTCAATTTCCGCAGAATGGAAATACCCCACACTTGCATCGTGGGTCGAGAACCCTCCGAGGCTCATGGTGGCAAAGGCATGACAGATGGCATCGAACCAGTCCATTCCCGCGGATTTGAGAGCCACAGTACAAGCGAGGGTAATCAAAGCGTAAGTCAGCCAGAGATTCTTTGCCGTTTCGGTGATCCGGGGCGTCAGCCGACTGTCCTTCATGGGGCCTGGGATTTCTGCCACGTAAAGCTGACGCCCGCCGACGCCGAGAATCGGGAGGATGGCGACGGCAAGCACAATGATGCCCATGCCGCCAAGCCAGTTGAGCTCATGGCGCCAGAGGTTAATGGCGGGAGGGAGGTAGTCGAGGTTGCTGAGAATTGTCGCGCCTGTGGTGGAAAGGCCAGACATCGACTCAAAGTAGGCATCCGTAAACCCCAGTCCCTCGATGAAGCTCAGGAGAGGGAGTGTCGAGAAAGAGGCCATGCCCACCCACGTCACAAAAACCAGAATGAATCCATCTCGAGCCTTCAGTTCGACCTGAAATTGGCGAGTGAGTGCCCAGAGAAAAAGGCCGGATCCAAGGGTCAACACCATGTCGAAAAGGAAAATTTCGAGGGTCCCATCCTCATAGATGAGGGAGGTCAGAATCGGCAGGAGATAGGTCAGGCTATAGACAACCAGCATCAGACCGAAAATCCGAATATGCGTCAGGAGTCGTTTCATCGCGCTAGTGGGGGGCTGTCCAAATCCGAGGCCTGGGTAATCACGCCCTGCTCATCAAAATGTACGGTGAGATTTCTGGTAGCGCGAGCATCGCGGACATCCTGGGGAGCCAGGGCCAAAGCTTCGGGAATGTCTTTTTGATGGCGTTTTCCCCCGATGAATGGGGCTTGGGGTCGGGTCAGATTTCGAATGAAGGTCCAGGCAGTCCAGATGAGGAGGATTCCCAAAATCGTGAGGCCATAGAGCTGCAATAAGTCGATCAGGCTCTTGTAGCCTCCAAACCAGCGCACTTCAGCCGAGAACTTGCGAACGCCCAGAAGCCAACCGCTCAGGGAGATTAAGGGCACCAAAAAATAAATCCAGAGCGTCCAGCAGGCGAGCGAGACGAACCATGACCCGAGTCGCTGCGTCAGGCTCTGCAGGTGGGGAAGTTCGATGATCAGGTCGTCCTGTTTCATCGCTGACGCAGCCCCCGATCAAGCGTGACCCAAACGGCGCGCTGCCCTCGTTTCTTGCGAATAGCCCGGAAGAAGCCATTGACCGTCGTGCCGACGTTGATTAACCAGTAAACGATGGGATACCAGATCATCCAGTAATAGTAACGAGCCAGCCCACCGGTTTTTCTCTCGTAGCGTGCATCGATGAAAAGACTGACACCAAACTGAATCAGGCAGGTGATGCTCAGCAACATGCTAGTCCAGCTCGGCGAAAGATCCTCAAGACGTTCCCGATGTGTCTCATGAAAGAGCTCCATCGGCAAAAAAATCAGG
>CAYQOJ010000013.1:0-13360 GCA_964419105.1 uncultured Methylococcus sp. | reverse complement strand
CCGATTCAAGGTAAAGCAGCCACATGGATCTGGAGCGCCAGCGCCACATTTCCCCAAAATAACGGATAAGGACCTCAACGCCGCCTTGGGCCCATCGAGTTCTTTGTTTCCAGAGTCCCTGAAGGGTTTCTGGCATGAGAACCCAGCACAGTGCCCGCGGTTCGAAACGGATCGTCCAGCCGGCGAGCTGTAATTTCCAGCTGATGTCGATGTCCTCGGTGACCATGTCGGGGCTCCAGTAGCCGACATCGGCCAGTGCCGATTTCCTGAACGCGCCAATGACCCCTGAAATCGTAAAAATGCGGCCATAGAGCCTTTGGGCCCTTTTGATCATGCCGACGATGGCCGAGAACTCACCCACCTGAACCCGTCCCAGTAGCGTGGATCGGTTACGGATTCTCGGGTTGCCGGTGACGGCGCCTACATCGGGATGCTTGATGAAGTGCCGGACCAGCCAGAGGATGGCATCGGGCGCCAAAAGGGCGTCACCATCGATACAGACGAGATAATCACTGTCGGTCAGAAGCGCCGCGGTACGAAGGCCCACGGCCTTCCCCTGGTTGCTGGCCAGGTTGATGATCCTGAGGTTCGGGTAGGTGTGGCAGAGTTCCTGGAGAATCGCGAGGGTGTTGTCCCGGCTTCCGTCATTGATGGCCAGAATATCGAAGTTGGGATAGTTCTGGGCGGCACAGAACGCGATGGTTTCCCTCACATTGTCCGCCTCGTTGTAGCAGGGGACCAGGATTGAGACCTTCGGCGCTTCACTCAGGACAGGCGGTTCCAGAACATCACCCGCCTTGCGGTACTCATGACGCCAGAAATAGACGGCAGCCCCAATCATCCAGACATAGGCCATGAACAAAGGGTAATAGAACATGAAGCGCGCCAAGGCATCATCGATCAAGGACCATTCGGGGCGAGCAATCCAGGTGTCCAGTGAGAAAAGACCAGTCAAATCACCGAGTATGGCTTGAAGGTGGACGATCCAGTCCTCTATGGCGGGGGCAAGCTTCATTCGGGACTTTCAGGGTTTGACTTCAACCGCAAAGACTTGGTTTAAGGTGCTCAGCGTGGGCTGATCCGCAAAGACGTTATCGGGATAGTAACCGAGATGGCGTGCGCCTGCTTTTCTCAGGAGACTGATTTGCGCCTTGAACGTCTCCATGGGAATGGGCTTTTGAGTATTCCAGTCGACGGTCTGGAGTTCGAAGACCATTTTTTCGAGCCCTTGGGGGTGTTGCCCGACTTTTTGGGCCAGCTCCTGGAGCCAAGCTACGGGTTTTTCGGCTTTTTCCATGAAAGGCATGGCCTCAATCGCTACATAGTCGTAGTGCGCCAGGAAAGCGGGTAGGGATTGACCATACCATTCCTCGCTTTCCGGTTGCATGACCGGGAGTGCATAGAGGTTGCGCGCAGTCTTGAGGTAGGGTCTGAAAAGTTTGGCCCGCTCCGTCAGATAGTCGGTGTACTGGGTCATGAGTTCGGTCTTGTGTCGGGCCCAATCCAGTCGCATTTTTGGTGTGGCATGGAGTGTCTTAAAGTCTGAAGGCAATCCCCAGACTTCTTGGGTATAGCGCAGTGCCTTTGGCGAGACATCCTCATAGTCCGAGAGGATGCCGTCGTCGTGAAAGAGAATCCCGTCGAAGGAGGCGAATTTGGCAATATCCTCGAAAAGATCCCCCACCCAGCGGCGGCCCTCGGGGCTGAAGGGCGAAATCCGGCTGTAGATGTGCGAAGGGACTTGTGCGCGACCATCGCGCCACTCCATCACCCGCCAACTCTCGGGGACATCGGCCTTGTAGGCCATCATCGGCATCCAGGCATAGACCTTGACACCTGCCCGCGTCTTAAGCTGCCAGGCGACCCGATTGAACAGATCGGCCTTGACCGGCAAATGACGGTTTGGGAAATAAAGGGCGTCGGCATTCCCGTCGCCATCCGGGTCGGAGTAGGCCTGGAGGTAAACCGTATTGGCGCCACTGGCCCGGACCCGCTCGATGACAGCTCCCAGATTGCGTTCCGTCTGCTCGGGATCTCGATCGTGGATATAGTCCATGTCCAAGTGGACGACCCGGAGCGGACGATCCGCCCGCAGTCCCTCAACGATGGCCGCAAACTGCTTTTCATTCGGATCGTCGGCGATCAATAGTCGGTGCATGGCCCTAAGGTCTGCCAGCGTATTGAGGCCATCCCAGAGCGCCATGGTGTGTGGCATCCCGGCATCGCGGGCCGCCTCAATCAACCATTCGTTGTATTCCCCAAATGGCCAGACAATGACCCGTGGTCGGACGCCGGCATGTTGCCAGATAAAGTTGGCGCTTTGAGCCACAGCCGCGTTGATGCGCTGACGATATTCGTCATCATCTTCGTACTGGCGAAGATCGGCATCGAAGGCATGGGTGGTTGCTGCGGCCTGCTCATTGGCCTGGGGATTGGAAAGGATGCCGTGGTGAAGGTCATAGCTGTGTGAGGCCACTTCGACCAGTCCTGAATTTACGAGTTCGCGAACTTGAGCCCAGCTGAGAAGCGTCTTGCCCTTGGGTCGCTCGGCCGCGGTTTCAGACTCCATCCAGGTGCCAACCAACGCGACCACCGCGGGGTAGTGGTATTTCTTGAGAAGGGGAAAAACCCGGCTGTGGAAGCTCTCGTATCCGTCATCAAAGGTCAGGAGCACCGCTTTATCCGGAAGGGCCTTTCCACCCTTGGACGCATTCACAATCTCCTGATAGCTGACGACGTGGTAGCCCGACTTCTTGAGCCATGCAAAATGGTTTTCCAGATGCTCCTGACAGACCGCAACGCGATCAAAGGGGGGTACGCGCTCTTCCTCGGGGATGATGTCGTGGTAATTGAGCGTGATGAAGGTGTTACCGGCCGCTTGGACGGTGAAGAAGGGCCAGGCAGCCACACCCGCCAATAGAAAAATCAGCGCGCGCAGGCGCCTCGTCCCACATCTCATAAATCTCGCACCGATATTCAGATGGCGTTGAAATACCGACCATTCAGGAGGAAATGCGCGACGATGCTGCCCGCATACCCCAAGGCAATGACTGGGCTCCATTTCAGGTGTGAAACAAAGGAGTACTTACCTTCCATTTGCCCCAGAAGGCCAACCCCCGCTGCCGATCCAATGGCCAAGAGACTGCCCCCGACACCCGCTGTCAGAGTGACCAGAAGCCACTGTCCATGGCTGATGTCCGGCGCCATCGTCAGGACCGCATACATGATGGTCCCATTGTCGATGAAAGCCGAAACGATGCCGACCAAGATGTTTGCCCAAGTCGCGCCAAGGTCTTGGTAGAGGGCATGAGAGGCCAAGTTGAGGTAACCCAAATAACTGAGTCCCCCGACGCTCACCATGACGCCGTAGAAAAAGAGCAAGGTATCCCATTCCAGTCGAGAGACGTTGTGGAAGACGTCGAAAAAGAGGCCATCCTCGTTTTTCTTGGGTAGGGTGGATTCGGATTCAAGTTCGCTGCTGATAGCGGTCTCTGCGATGTCGGTCTCTTTGACCTGTTCCTTGTGTCGGGAGCTGTAGAGGTAATAAAAATAGAAGCTGAGATAGGACAGACCGGCCAGCATTCCCGCCGCAGGGGGCAGATCCAAGAAATTCTCAAAGCACACTGCAGTCAGGATGGTCAGCAAAAAGAGGAACACGATCCCCATGGCGCCGCGCCGCATCGGCTTGGCCGCTTCGGGTGCGCTGGGAGCCCCTTTCGGCACCCAGAAATGCATGATGCTCGCCGGCAAAACGAAGTTAACGACGGCCGGAACGAAGAGAGCAAAGAAACTCGCGAAAGGAACAACCTCCTTTTGCCAAACCAAAAGGGTCGTAATATCTCCAAACGGGCTGAAAGATCCCCCGGCGTTGGTGGCGACCACGACGTTGACGGAGGCCACGCTGATAAATTTGTTGTTATTTCTTCCCATGGCCAGAAGAACGGCGCCCATCAGGAGTGAAGTGGTGAGGTTGTTCAACACGGACGACATGAAGAAAGCCAGCGTTCCTGTGACCCAAAAGAGTTTGCGATAGCCAAACCGTCGCCCCAGAAGCCAAACCCTCAGGTTTTCAAAGACACCACGCTGCTCCATGGCATTCAGATAGGTCATGGAGACCAGAATGAACAGGAAAAGCTCGGCGTATCCTTCAAGGCTTGCCCGGAACGCTTGCCCTGAGTCAGTTCCAAGACCCATCCGGGTATAGACCGTCGCGATCAGGACCCAGATCAGGCTTGCAGCGAAGACCATGGGTTTGGACTTTCTTAACTGGGTGCTTTCTTCCAGCATCGCGAGGATGTAAGCCAGAAAAAAGATGGCCAAGGAGCCGTATCCAATCCAGCTTCGTGTCAAATCGAGCTTGGGTTGAATGGCCTCAGCAAGGCACAGGCTCGGCACGCCGAGGGACAAGAGGAGGAGAAAAACGCGAAAGAAAGATTTCATTTGCTGACTTGCATTCCATGGGTCTCTACATCAACTGGGACAGACAAGTCCGGCCGCCGTTCCCTGCTTTCGATCAGGACGAAATCATACGCCAGAAGGCATACATACGTTAGCGCGAATGTCTGCCTAGGCGTCTTAAATCGGCTACTGTGGATCGTAAGCCGGTCGTCCCATGCTGTTCGGATTCGTTAAGGGCCAGAACCCGTTGTTCCCCCAGGGGCCGGAGGGCCCCCATTGGGCCTGCTCGTTTTCGCCAATCTCGTGTATTAAAAGGGCCTGGTTGGACCGCTGCATGTCGACGGCCAGCTTCTGGAGCTTCATCATTTCCTGCTCGCGTCCCACATAAAGGCAGCTGCAGACCACAGGATCGGGATACATGTAGTACGTCGTCCCGCCTAGGGGGAGACGGCTGACCTTGCCGGATGGCAGTTTGGTCAGGAGATCCTGGCGTTCCTGAGTATCGGCGAGCAGGATTTTGAATCCGGCCTCATGGAGTTGAAACTCCATATTACGAGCCGAGGATTCAGCGATTTCATGCTTGACCCCTGCGCAGCCTGTGAGGATGAGTGATGCGGCCAGATAGAGGGCTCGATGATTCATAGGGGGCCTTTGTTGATGTGACCGATCAGTTTTTGTAGGGAAGTGCTGCCGTAAAGCCGTGGACTTTGGCTCGGGGTTTAAAGTCGGGTGGAGCCCAGGGCCTGGATTCTTGACCTGCAATAAAACGAGCAAGCCAGCTGGCCTGCTGCCTGACCGGAAGGACATAGGCGTAAATTTGGCCGTTGGCACACTCGACGGCATCGCCGATGGCGAAAATATGAGGGTTTGAGGTTCGAAGCCATTCATCGACACAGATACCCCGGTCGGTCCTAAGCCCTGCCGACTTGGCCAACTGAACACGTGGCTTGAATCCTGTGGCGAGGACGATAGCGGTAAAAGGACCCAAGACCTGGTTTTGAAGTCCGACTTCAAAAGTCCCATCAGCGCCCTCAATGCGCTCGACAGTCTCATTGAGGTGCAATTGAATGCCTTGTTCGGTTAAAACTTTTTCGAGGAGGCTGGCATCATCATCCTCGAGCTGGCGCTCCATGAGCTTGGGCAAGGCATGAATCAGGGTGACAGCATCTCCCGCCCGTGCCATATCGGATGCGACTTCACAGCCAATCAGGCCTCCGCCAATAATGGCCCAGGAGGGGGTGAGATCTGCCGCCAATACCTGTTCTCTCAAACGGCGAAGCCCGATGAGATCATCAAGGCTGTTGACGAACCGAAGCTTCGGAGCAAACGATTGGAAGGCGGGGGGAACGAAAGCCTCGGACCCTGGAGCGAGTATCAAGTGATCGTATGGGAGCGATTTCTCCTGACCTTGATCCAGCAGTTGAACCCGGCGCAACTCGGAGTCAATTGCGGTCACGGTGCATCCGGCATCGACCTCAATGCCCAGAGCCCGCAGGGTATCAAACGATTTCAGGATGATTTTGTCTTCGATATCGTCCCGGGTAAACCCATGGGAGAGCATGGGGCGAGCGTAATAGCCATGGGTTTCCTGAGTCAGAACTCGAATGGTCCATTCGGGCATTAATTTATGCAGTTCTTCGGCCAGCGTGATGCCGCCAAGGCCTGAACCAATGATCACGGTCTCCATGTTTAACCCAAGGGGCGGATGCCAACGCTATGGCGGATTTTTTCCATCAGGGGCCGCGATAGCGTTCGCGCCTTTTCAGCGCCTTTTTGGAGCGTTTCTTCGATTTGGCCGGGAGACTCCATCAGAGCGTCGTAACGCTCCCGGGCCTCTTTAAGGTGATCATTCAGATAGTCGAAAAGGACGCCCTTCATTTCTCCCCAACCGATGCCTTCGGCATAGCGGGCTTTGATGGCCTGAGCTTCTTCGGGCGTTGCAAACGCCTTGTAGATGCTAAAGAGCGTGCAGGTCTCATGATCCTTTGGAACGCCAGGCTCGAGGGAGTTCGTCTTGATTTTGTTGATGAGTTTGCGGAAGGGTTTTTCGGCCATGAAGAGCGGAATCGTATTGTCATAACTCTTGCTCATCTTGCGACCATCCAGGCCCAGCAAGGTGGCCGTATCCTCGCTCACGACCGCCTCGGGAATGCTGAAATGTTCCCCGTAGATATGATTAAAGCGTCCCGCAATATCCCGAGCCATCTCAATGTGCTGGATCTGATCCTTGCCGACCGGCACCTTGTTGGCGTTAAAGATCAGTATGTCGGCGGCCATCAGGATGGGGTAATTGAATAGACCCATCGTGACGCCTTTGTCTGGATCGGCTTCACCCGCATCCTGGTTGGCCTGAACGGATGCCTTGTAGGCATGCGCCCGGTTCATCAGCCCTTTGGCGGTGACACAATTGAGCATCCAGGCCAGTTCTGCGATTTCAGGCACATCGGACTGTCGATAGAAAACCGCGTTGTCGGTATCAAGCCCCAGAGCAAGCCATGTTGCGGCAATTTCGAGCGTCGATTGGCGGACTCGCTCCGGCTCATGGCACTTGATCAGGGCGTGATAGTCGGCCAGAAAGTAAAACGGCAGGACATCGGCCCTGTGACTTGCCTCGATAGCGGGCCGAATGGCGCCGACATAGTTGCCAAGATGCGGTGTACCGGTTGTGGTAATCCCGGTAAGGACATGTTGTTTTGCGCTCATCATTTCTTCGGGTTTCTCAAGAGGAGGAGCCGATCCAGAGGCCAAATTCCAGGGAGTCGGCGCGACGCGGGGAAAGATAGCACAGGAACGTGAGCCTGCCTTGGCGAGTCCAAGGGTCGACTGTTTTACAATGGGGTTTGGCCAAGAGGAATCGCTCATGCTTCCAAAGGAAAAAACGGATCCACAGGAGAACCCACTCTGCTGTGCTCTGACCTATCGCCGCGCTGCGGAGGAGACCTTTGTCATCGGGGATGGGATTGGCTGGAGTGCCCGAACGATTCGCTTTCAAGGCTCGGATAGCCTTTTAGCCGGTGAAGCTGCTGAGGTTCGCCTTGAGGCGGTCAAAGGCCTGTTTCCGCCCTTGATGGTGCTTGCTGAGGTGAGCGCTTGTCAGTCCATCATGGGGGGGCGCTACGAAATCACGGGACATATCAAGGGAATCCTCACCCTCTGAGGAACGCACGGAAACGAACCATGTACTCCATCACCAAGGATATTTATTTCTGCTATGGCCACCGCCTGATGGGGCACCCCGGTAAATGCAAGCATCTGCACGGTCACAGCGTAAAGGCAGCCATCACCATTGTTGCGGAAGCGCTAGATGATCAGGGCATGGTGTGTGACTTTTCAGAGATCACCAAGGCCGCGCAAAAATTCATCGACGAAACGCTGGACCATAATTTTCTGATCCATCGGCAGGACCCACTGGTTCCCGCCCTGACAGCAGCGAAGGAGCGGTTTCTTCTCGTGGATGAACATCCAACCGCTGAGTTCTTGGCGCGGATGATCTATGAGGCAATTCAGAAAGAAGGGCTTAACGTGACTCGGGTGACCTTGTGGGAGACGACAAGTGCATCAGCGACTTATGTCGAGGATCGTTGAGGAAGCCCTGATGTCTTCGTTTACGCCGGTCGAAAAATCGTTTTGGCTGCATCGTGTGTGTGAAGCCAATTATCAACGACTCAATCGACTGCTACCCGGGCTTGAAGCGATGGCCACGATGGTGACTGCAGTTCCTCAAGTCCCCGGGAAGCCGGCCCTGAGGTTTCGGCTTCTAGAGCGCTCGCCTTTCACCTTGGTGCTTGAGGTGACGCATGATTTCAAAGGACCGTTTCAGGTGCTGGAGGAGCCCCAGGTTCGGCTCCGGGTGAGTCTGGATGCCAAAACAGTCGAAATGTTAAGTGATCGGGAGCGCCCTGACCTTCATGACGCCCTCGGCAAAGCGCCGGCTCCGGCGCGTGTTCTCGATTACAAGTGGACCTTGAACTATTTCCTCTCAAGATGGTTGGATCATTGTCTTGAGGCGGAATACGGCGTTAGCTGATCGCATTTTTTTTCAATACGCTCAAAAACGCTTCACCATATCGTTCGAGTTTCTTCTGCCCAACGCCTGAAAGCGCTGCAAAATCTCTCAGATTTCCCGGCTTCATCCGGATCATTTCGTCCAGAACTGCGTCCTGAAAGATGATGTAGGGAGGAACTCCCTGAGCCTCTGCCAATTCACGACGAAGAATCCTCAAATCCTCAAAAAGCCGTGTCTGTTCAGTCGTCCTCTCCGGGCGCCCTCTCGCGCTCACGGCACCGAAGCTCGATTCGGCATCCTTTCGCAGCATGAGTTCCATCTCCCCCTTGAGTAGGGGGCGTGCTCTTGGGTCCAGTTTGAGTCCACCGTGACCTTGCGGGTCGACAGCCAGAAAGCCAAGGGTTATGAGCTGTCGGTAGATGGAAAACCAGCCTTTCTCAGGGATTCCTTTGCCGATGCCAAAGGTCGAAAGCTGCTCTTGGCCCAAGCGCTGAATCCGTTCGTTACTGCGGCCGAGAAGGACATCCACAAGGTGCTGAACGCCAAAGCGTTGACCTGTACGGTAGACGCAGGAAAGCGCCTTGCGTGCGGCTTCGGTACCGTCCCAGCTATCAGGTGGGGAGAGGCAGTTGTCGCAGTTTCCACAAGCTTGATCCAGCGCTTCTCCAAAATAGCGTAAGAGCACCTGGCGGCGGCAGAGGGTGGTTTCGCAGAGGCCCAGCATGGCTTCAAGGCGTTGCCGTTCCAGCGCCTTTCGCTGCTCGTCAGCCTCAGATTCATCCAGCATCTGCCGGAGTGCCACGATGTCCTGGATACCAAAAAGCATGAAGGCATTTGCCGGAGCGCCGTCCCGCCCGGCTCGGCCCGTTTCCTGATAATAGGCTTCAATGCTTCGCGGAAGATCAAGATGGGCAACAAAGCGCACATTCGGCTTGTCGATTCCCATCCCGAACGCCACCGTGGCGACCATGATCAGGCCTTCTTCGACGGCAAAGCGGCGTTGATGATCCTGTCTGACTTCGGCGCTCAATCCGGCATGGTAGGGCAAGGCGCGGAATCCTTCCTTCTTGAGCCATTCGGCAGTCTCTTCGACTTTGCGTCGGGATAAGCAATAAAGGATGCCGCAATCCCCCTGATGATGGGTCCTCAGGAATTTCAGGAGTTGCGGTCTTGCCGACTGGCGCGGAGCGATTGCATAGCGAATATTGGGTCGATCAAAGCTCTGGGAAAAAACCTGAGCCTCTTCAAGGCCCAATCTCAGGGTGATTTCTTGGCGGGTTCTCTCGTCGGCTGTAGCCGTCAGGGCGATGCGGGGGACTTTGGGATAGCGTTGATGCAACAGAGAGAGTGCGAGGTAGTCGGTTCTGAAATCGTGTCCCCATTGAGATACGCAATGCGCTTCGTCAATCGCGAAGAGACTGACGGTGACTTCATCAAGAAGCGCCAGAAACCGATCCGTGTTGAGACGTTCCGGCGCGATGTAGAGGAGTCGGAGTTGACCGTTTCGCAATGCACTCTCGACATCGCGCTGTGTTTCGAAGTCCAGCATGGAGTTCAGATAGGCGGCCTGAACCCCGAGTTGCCTGAGGGCCTCGACCTGATCCTGCATCAGAGCAATGAGTGGTGAAATGACAACAGCTGTGCCAGGACGGCATAGGGCGGGCACTTGATAACAGAGTGACTTACCCCCCCCTGTAGGCATGAGGACCAGTGCATCACCCCCCCGGATGACATGCTCGACGGCGTCCCGTTGGAGGCCCCGAAAATCCTCAAATCCAAAAATGGTGCGCAGGATGTGTCGGGGTGCGTTCATCTCGTCATTCTATCGGAGCCGGGGGGGGGTGATGAATTCACATCTTGGTGCAATTTTTTCCAAAATCGCACAATTCAGGTGCGAATTGTTGCAAAACAACATCTTGTGTTGCTTTATTTTCAATGCTTTAGGCTTTGGCACAACTCCTGCTGTAATAAAAGGGTCACACATACTGGAGGTATCCCATGCGACTTCGCACTCGTTCCCTTTTCAGGACTGCCGCACTGAGCTCGGCCCTGATTCTTGCTCTGAATCCGCTTGGCGCTCAGGCCGAAAATATCGAAGACACGACGGGTCTCGTGGACTACGCGTTGGGCAGCAAGAACCACCAGCCACTCTCGGACTATGGCGTGACTTGGGGTGGTTGGACCGACTTTGGTGTCACGGCCAACGCCAATTCCCCGGCCGACAAATTCAACGGCCCGGTGACCTTCGGTGACCGCTCTGGCGAACTCCAGATGAACCAGTTCTATGGTTACCTCCAGCGTGCAATCACGGTCGGTAGCGATGATTTCGATATCGGCGGTCGCGTTGACGTGATGTACGGTACGGATGCCATTTTCACTCAGGCATACGGCGCAACCGCTCTGAGCCCAAGAGGTATCCCGGAAAATCGAGGCAATTACGATCTTCATCTGACCAGCTGGAGCCAGCGTTTCTATGGGTTGGCGCTGCCGCAGGCCTATGTTGAAATGAATCTTCCGGTCGGTAATGGTCTTTCCGTCAAGGCCGGTCACTTCTACACGCCAGTCGGCTATGAAGTGGTCACCGCTCCGGACAACTTCTTCTACACCCACGCCTACACCATGCAATACGGCGAGCCCTTCACGCATACCGGTCTTCTCGGAAGCTATGCTTTCGATGACAACTGGTCAGCGATTCTGGGTACGGTGACCGGGAGTGCGACCGGTGGCTGGGACGGTAACTTCAATACCAACCTGACCGCATGGGACTTCATTGGAGGTGGTACGTGGACCAGTGATGAAAAGGATTACTCCTTGAATATCACTTCAACGGCCGGTCCAACGGGCGGGAACGATAACAGCACCTGGGCCCTTTACAGTATTGTGGGCAAGGGCAACTGGCTCGATAACACCCTTCACTACGTCATCCAGCATGACCATGGATTTGCCAACGATGTCTTGACGCCAACCGGGTATCAGAACACCCAGTGGTACGGCATCAATCAATATTTGACCTACGACATCCAGGATAACTTGGGCGTTGGTATTCGAGCCGAGTGGTTCCGCGATCAGGATGGCTTCAGAATTGCTGGTCCGGCTAGATGCGGTGCGTCATACAACCTTCGCACACCAGGAGACGCCGCCTCAGGATATTCCTATGCTTGTAATGGCGCTAACTGGGCATCCTATGAGCTGGGTGGTGCAAGCTACTATGGTCTGACTGCAGGCGTGAACTATAAGCCACTCAAGTGGGTTACGGTTCGACCTAACGCCCGTTACGATTTCGCAACTTCCAATGTGTTCATGAACTCTCAGGGACAGATGCTGGACTACCAGTTCACCTTCTCAACTGACATGGTCGTTGTCTTCTAAGCTGCTGCCTAGAACAACCAATCCGTGATATGAACTGAACATAGAGAGAAATGATATGAAGATCTCATCAAATTTGACCAAGCTTCTTCTGATTCTTTGCAGTGCCTTGGCCGTTGCCTGTGCACCCAAGAAGGCGCCGGAACCCACGCCGATCCAGAAGACTCTGGAACAGGCTGAAAAGGATGCCCGCTCTGGCAATGAAGAGAAGGCCATCAAGGAAATTGATTCCGCTGAAAAGGCCCTGATTCAGGAAGATAAGAAGGCGCCTGTCCCACAGAGCTTCAGAAGTTCACAGGGAAATGACACCAAGGCGAAGGCAGAAGCCGATGCGCTCAAGGAGCTGGAGCACGCCAAGAAGGATGCCAAGGGTAAGCTGGCCGGGGATGCAGCTGACGAAGTCAAAAAGGCCCTCAAGGATGTCGAGGTCAAGGAAAAGAAGTAGTCACACTTCAGTTCTGAGCCTTAAACGAAAACCCGCTTCGGCGGGTTTTCTCATTTTTGGGGCTAATGTTTCGAATCGACGATTGTGTGATGGCGCTGTAGAGTAGGGGCCCGGAATGGAGGCCCCTTATGACCTATTGTCTCGCTGTACAGTCCAAGGACGGTTTTGTTCTGGCATCCGATTCGAGGACGCATGCCGGAATTGATCAAGCCAGTGTCTACGGCAAAATGCATCGATTTCATGCAGGCTCTGACCGGATACTGGTGCTTTTGGCCGCTGGGAGTCTCGCAACGACTCAGGCCCTGATTCACCGCGTCGAACAGGCCATGGCGCACCATGAGCTGGGACGCAGTCTTGCGCGTTCGATGCCTGTATTTGACGCGGCGCAGGTGATCGGGCAAATCAGCGTCGAAATCCAGAGTCAGCACTGGGATGCCTTGCAGCGCTCTGGTTTTTCACCGGAAGCGACATTTATTCTTGCGGGGCAGATCATGGGGCAAAACCCAGAAATGTTCCTCATTTACCCGCAGGGAAATTGCATTAAGCCACCACCGGATACCCCGTTTCTCCAGATTGGTGAATCCAAGTACGGAAAGCCCATCTTGAGTCGGGTCGTTCATCCCGGGATTTCGCTTGAGGACGCCGCTCGCTGCGCCTTGGTCTCGCTGGATTCAACGATGCGAAGTAATCTGACCGTGGGCCCCCCCATCGATCTCATGCTGTATCGACGAGACCGTTTCGCCCCCGACCGGGAGCTTCGTCTCGATTTTCAGTCGCCTTACTATTGTCAAATTCAGAGTGCCTGGTCGCAAGGACTGAGGTCTGCGTTTGATGGGCTGCCCCGGTTTGATTGGGAAGCCTGATTTTTTGCGAACCGCTCAAATCTGGGCGGGATCAGCATGATCGCCCCAAAGTGGGGCGATTTTATGGTGCAAAAAGGGGGATTTTCTCGTTTCTTCGTTTGAATGGCTGCAAATGCGGTCGATTCAGCGCCAGTTTAGCCGTGTTGGCCCTTCTTTTCCTTCTTGGCATGACTTCTGCTTTTAAGGGTTTGTCCCACAAACAAACTCTCTGAGAGTAGGAGAACAATCTCGATGAAACTCATCACTGCCATTCTCAAACCCTTCAAGCTGGACGATGTCCGG
>CAYQOJ010000012.1:4630-31729 GCA_964419105.1 uncultured Methylococcus sp. | reverse complement strand
TCATCAAGTACCGCCATAAAAAGGTTAAGACCCTCATGAGATTCACGCTCAGAGTGACCAGAATAAACTGTTATAGATTTATCAAAACCAATAGAGTTTACTTTTGGTTCATTTTTTCCAGCAAACCATGGAGACTTTTCAATCTTAGTTTTAAATCCCTTAAAGAAAACATTCTTTGCTTGTTCTGCGTTGATAGCAACGTTAATAATATCTATGGCATCGCCACTAGGTTTACCGTAATATCTTGCTGGGTCCTTAAGGCATAAAAGCTTATACACAACGTAAGCACAAGCAACAGTAGAAACAAAATCTTTCCCAGAGCCTTTTCCGAGCTGAAGAATAATTTCATTTTTTGTATATTTAGCATAGTGTCTTTCTCCTTGCTCTGTGCCCATCAAAGCCTGTAAATCTTCTTTACGATAGATCTGGCTCATTGCTTCAACAATGTCATATTGAATTGAGGACAGTGGAGGCTGCCCCAAATAATCTGGAGACTCTACAAATGTTTTTACATCTACAGGAGTTTCTTCAAAATGATTATCCTGTAATGCCTCAAGAAATTCATTGAACATTGTGGACAACCGTAATCACTTCTCCATCTTTAGCAATTGCAGAAAGTCTATGCATAATTAAATCACGAACCTCTGGATGTTCTGATGCTATATCACGAAGAATTCCAACAAGGACTTCCTGTCGTTTTTCAATCTCTACCATCTCTTCTGCTAATTCTTTGTTTTCAAGCAGTCCAGCCTTTTGAAGCATATCTATTCGCTTTGACTCTATGTCCATAACAAGCTTAATAGCCGTTGTTTTTGCATTAAGGTTTGCTGTTGTTGTGGCATCATCTATAACCTCATATGCCTGCTGAATTAGTTTTGTGTAGTGTGCATCAGCAGAAACTAGTGCGTCTTTAGCACGAGCACGAATAGCATCATTAGCAGATGCAAGCGCCTTCCACTCATTTAGGTGGGCAACAACACGAGTTCTTGGGAGGCTAAGTGTTTTAGAAATCTTAGTGGGATCATTTCCCTTAAGATATTCCTCAACAACCTTATTTACCTCATCAAGGTGTCTTACGATTTCTATTTCTGCGTCTGTCATATTTGCCTTCTAGTCTATTGATTTCATCTTGTATATAAAAGATAGCCTTCTTCAAATCTTCAATATGCTTAGATTCATCTTTAATACCAGCTCTCCAGAGATACTTTATGGCATTGCCAATATTAAAGTTTCTGTGTCTGGTAATTTCAATTGCCTCTACCCCGCTTGGATCAGTGGTGTAGTGGTACGGATGGTTTACCTGATCAACCTTGATAATAAATTTTTCTTTTTCGCTCATCTCTTTGACTTCCTTAATCCAAATTTAGCAAGATAAACATAGATTGTTTCTACGCTTGCCCCGCACTCTTTAGCAATGTCTTGTGGAGACTTTTTATCTACCACAAATCTTTTTTTTAACCACACTTCATTTTGATATAACTTTGTCATATACTCTCTTTATCCAAATATAGAAATCTTCTTTTGACAAATCACTTTTTGCTGTATTACATATCTTACAGCAAGGAACAACATTTGTCAAATAATAATGTTTGCTTGAATCAATTCTGTCTATCCCATTGTAAATATATCCATAGTCTTTAATTATGTTTGATGGCTTAGATCCACAATAAAAACAGTCTTGGCTTGATATTTTTATCCAATCCTCTTCAGATATTTCCCACTTTATTGATCTACGACTTGCAGTTCTTAGTACCATTAGATATGTCTTGTGCTCTGGAGTCTGCAGCATACAGTCTCTACATCCCTGTGAGTTTCTAGATGACAGATTAGATAAAAACTTCCAACCTTCATATCCACAATCACATCTCAATAAAGCTTTTTTACTTTTATATGGATAGTCTACGATTGTCCATAAGCCTTGCCTATATCCAACCTTAAACTTTCCTCTTGTTCTCATAAGAAAATGATACCATATTATTTATCAAATTTAACTGCTTTTTCCCAGTTATTTATAGCCCAATGCCCAATACCTGCTGCATCTGCCACATCATAATCATCTATTTTTTTATCATATGCTATTTCTAACAATTTAATCGTTCTTTTCTTTCTGAAATCACGCTCATATGACTTATACCAAGATAATGATTTTCCAGGATTTACTGTTCTTATCTGTAACTGCTCTTCCTTAGATAACTTCTTATTACCTAGATAGTTTTGCCATGTTATTGGCGATACCCTGCCAATTACAGAAATATTACATAGCCCTGCACCACCTATGATTGCGCCCTGAACCATAGCAAGATCTGCTGCAGTCTTAGGAGAGTTCATAAAAACGGTATGCTCAATAACAATAGCATTAATCATATTATAATGATTAAACAAAGCTCTAGTCTTTGTTGTAGCATCTATAACTTTTTCATATACATTGCTACCTTCAAAATTTATTTTTCCATACCCAGTTAATTTTTTATAAGTATAAAATGCAAAAGCAAGGCTATTAGTGCTGGCATCAATAGCACAAATATGAGATGGCTGATTAATCTTGCTCATAATCAAAATACCCCTTGATTTGTTTTAACATTTTATCCACAGCTTTTTTACTGATATTGCAGTTTGAACAAAATCCATCATCATTGTATATAGATAGTACTTGGTCACATCCTCCAAGGCATTTTCTTATTTTGCCTTTTCGTTTTTGTCGCCTAGTAATTTTATAACGCTCAGCAATTTTATCCCTAGTAGCTTCTTCTCTACATTGCTCACTGCAATATATTTGATAGCTTACTTTGGGAGTAAACTTGTTGTCGCATCTATCACATTGCTTCACTCAGCTTCTCCAGGGATCTTATCTTAACTACTCCAGGTTCTGCGGTGGCACAGGCTGCTTTAACTGGGCAACTCTTACAGACCTTAGCGTTTGATCTATAATTTTTTTGTGGAAGATTTTTATCTTTCCAGGATTTATAGACCTCTCTCATCCAATCAAAGGTATTATTGATCCATAACTTATATTCTTCTGTTACTTCGATTGGAAAAACCAACAAGTCATGGTTGTTTTTATTTTCATAAATAAGAACTCCCTTTGCCTTGCCTAATACTCGCATATAAATAATCAATTGCATTACGTGATATTTTGCTGGCTCACCTTTGATTTTATAATTTTCAAATGATTCAGCCTTCATTGTTTTTATTTCACCAATGATTTCGTCTTCTTCCCACTTAATCATTGCATCTCCCCATCCAAAAATTGGAGGATCGCTGTGTGTTACTTTAAACTCTGTAGTTGGATTGTTATCATCATCAAGGTATTCAATAGCTACCCCGCCATCCAGCATCGCCTGCTGAATTCGCTCATGTGACTTAGTACCGCTAGTCATGTTAGCAACAGAATAAGCATCGCTAGTCTCTTCAAATATATTTCCTTCAAATGCTAGATACCAATATCTAGGACATTCTCCATGACCGAAGACTAGGGTTGATGGAGCAAAAGTCTTCTTCTTAGTATGCTTGGCTTCTCGCTTTGCAATATAGCCATTGTTGATTTTTTCTATTAAAGCAGCAGAGTCTAAAAACTGAGGTCCATCCTCAGCTTTTCTCATCATCTGCTTTATCAAGTTTTTAGTCATATAATCCTTTATTCTATTATATCAGTTACCGCATTATGTATTTCAATGCAGATACTAAGTCATTAATTGCTTCTGCTGCTGTATAGTAAATATTTTTTTTAGATCTATCTGATTTATCAACATTGGTTAACCATGTTGCTTTAAATGACATTTTTGCTGCAATGGCCTGCAATCTAACTATCTCTAGGCTTGCTACCTGTGGCGGAATGTCTGGCTTTACTATTAGTTTTGCAATCATTGTGAGAGCAGTTGTTAGCTCTTCATCGTTCATAAAATCGGCTATTTCGGATAGCCCATTAACCATTTCTATTGTTGTTTTTCCATCAGATTGAACTGCTTGTGTCATTTTTTGCCTCCCACGTAAGCTGATCTAGTAAGTCAAACTCTATTATAGCAAGACGAGTCTTTTTATTACCTTCACCCAGTATTACTACTATTGCTGGAGACTTATCTGTACCAGCCCTAATTGAGTCTGTAACGGCTTTAGCCCAAACATCTTGATTTATAGTAAAAGACTTTGCTGTTTCTTTAAAGTCAACAACAAAATTTCTCCAAGTAGCATCACCCTTCTTAGTATTTCTACCAGAATTCTTGTGCTGTTTAGCACCTATCCTTTTACTCTCGTTCTTCTCGCTCATAATCCTTTTTCTTTTTATATCCTACCTGAAAAACATGAACTTCAGATAAATGTTTTTTAGAACACATCCAAGTACCCATTCCAGTGTTTTTGTATATCCTGATAGTTTTAACTTCTTCCTTACATGTCTTGCATGGAAACCTGCCAGGATATGTACTAAAGTTATTAGACATTTGATAACTTGGTCTTTAATGATTGTTGCAAGTCCAAATCCTCTCTTACCCGACTAATGAGACCTTCACGACCTTGCACTTTAGTTCCGTCTTCTAACTGATACCATGCGCCAGTTCGTGTAACTAATCCTGCTAATTCTGCGGTATCAACAAGATCACCAACAGTATCAATACCCACGTCGCTGCCTCTAAAATAAAAATCATATTCACCAGATTGGAAGGCTGGAGAAGTTTTAGAAAATTGCAACTCCCAACGAACTTTTCTACCAATTTTTTCTTCAATGAGTTTATCCCCAACATGTATCTTTCCTTTAATTGCCTGATTATCAGATTCAGACGAGAATAATTTAATGACGGTAGACGAATAAAACTTAGTTGCTTGTCCACCAGTAGGCTGTTGGCTTGTATACATTGCATTAATATTATTTCTAGACTGTGATATCAATACAAGCAATGTAGGCTTTACCTTATTATTAGCATAGTTAAGCATCTTCCATGCGTTACTGAAGTCTCTAGATTCTGCACCTATTTGCTTTGTGTTTTCTAACTGCTTTAACTCAGTAGAATCTTTTTCAAAGTAAATTGCTGGTAGCAAGGATGTTATTGAGTCTACAACGATTAAGTCTACCCCAGCCTCCATTAGATTAACTCCAACATCAACCATTTCATTTATAGTTCTGGCCTGAGAAACAATAAGCTTTGATGTATCAACACCAAGTTTATCTGCCCACTCTTTATCATATGACATTTCTGCATCAATCCAAGCACAAACCTTTCCTTCTTTTTGTGCAAGAGCAATCATCTGTAAACATAAAGAAGACTTAGCGCTAGACTTGCTACCCCAGATAAGAACTTGTCTACCATATGGCAAACCGCCGTTTAATGCACGGTTTAATCCAAAGCTTGGTGTTTCTGCATATTCTGTCTTTGGAACCTCGTCTCCAACCAAGATGCTTTTTCTTAGTTTGGGATTTAGTTGAGCCAAAACTTCCTCTACTGTTAATGTCATTAGAATCTTACCCCATGCTTCTGTGGCCTATTGCTATTCTTTTCCATCTTTTCTTTAATAGCATAGTCAAGAGATTTCTTCATATATCCTGCATCTACCATACCAGCATAGAGATCAAGGGTACGGATAATAATATCTGCAAATTCATCTGACATTTGATCTGGATCCATCTCCTTACGAAGAGCCTCCATTGCCTCTACCACTTCAGAAACAATCATCATCATTTGTTTTGCTACAAATATAGGATCTACCGTTCTATCCCAAAATCCTTTGTCTACTGCATTTTTATGTATTTGTTCAGCTAACTCATCAAACATTTACTACGTCCTCCATTATCACTGTTCCATCTTTTGTTTTTCCAAATTCAAATTTGTATACATTACCAGGTTCTACATTCATATATGCTTTTGCAAATGCCGTTGGAAATACAGTAACAGCATGTAACTCTCTTCCAGAGTCTGCAAGAGTAAGCGAAGCCATCTTTTTGCCAGCCTTTGTTACTCTAGGCTTAAATGAAACAACAAACATTTCATCTTCTTTATATGGCAACATTTTATAGTTTAAGAACTTGATAAGTGGATCTTTAGATTCTTTTATTTCATCGGCAGGTACGGCACTAACAATACGATTATCATTAGCCAAAATAATATACGTGCGACCAGCTTCGATGGCGGTATTCTCTTCATCAAATATCCCCACACTTCCCGTTTTATCTAACAACTCTACCCTTGACCATCCTTTTGACCTCTTAATTGATTTTACCATACCCATCAAAATAAAAGCGCCTTTTTCCTCATATTCCTCAATATCATTTATATATGCATAATAATGTTGTGGAACTGGCATATTAAATTCAGGAAGGTTAAGATACTCGTATAAGTTTTCCTTAACCTTCTCTGCATCGGCTGGGTTGTCTGGAAATGTAAGAGCTCCAATAGCATTCATTGCCTGTAAGGCACGAGAATTTACCCCATTGCCTTTTGTAAAAGTAAACTCTTCTACCTGCTTGAAAGAAGTAAATGGTCTAGCAGCAATATAACGATCAGCAATGGTATCAGAAATAAACTTAATTGCGGAGAGTCCAAATCTAATACCCTTACCCTCAATTTTAAAATCTTTATCCGAATCATTAATATGAGGCAGCTTAACTGGAATGCCCATTCTTTTCGCTTCAATTAGATACTCCGTTCTTGTATCTTTATCCTTCTCATTTTTGAGAAGAGCAAACATAAACTCTAGTGGATAGTGGTACTTGAGCCACGCCGTCCAATACGAGAGAGTACTGTAAGCAACGGCATGTGATTTGTTAAACGAATATCCCGCATGTGCTTCAAAATCATGCCACAAATCAAGAGCATCATTAGGAGCGATATACTTAGAAGCACCTTTAATGAATTGATCTTTAAAAACATCAAACTCTCTTGCATCCTTTTTCTTACCGATAATCTTACGAACCTTGTCAGCTTCAGCCATTGTCATTCCACCAAGCTCAACGCAAGCCTGCATAACCTGTTCCTGATATAGGATACACCCATATGTTTCTTCAGTAAAAGGCTTTAAGATCTGATGCATATAGTCAATATTTTGACGACCATGCTTACGAGCAATATAATCTTTACCAATAGTATTCATTGCTCCTGGACGAACTAGTGCATTTGAAGCAGCCAGCTCTGCTAAGCTTTTAACGCCCATCTTAATCAAAAGGTTTGTATATGGTGTTGCTTCACATTGAAATACGCCTTTTGTATATCCCTCTGAAAGCATTTGATAAACATTTTTATCATCCATATCAATCTTAAGAAGATCTATCTTTTTACCATGTCTATCTTCAATAATATCAATCGTATCTTTAAGAACACTCAGTGTTTTTAATCCAAGAGCATCAATCTTAATTAGACCGATTCTTTCTGCTTCTTCCATGTCTACCGCCACAACTGGGATACGATCATCGGCTCCAGTTACGTTGCGAGTTTCTAGTGGAGCATACTTAAATATTGGCTCTTTACTTGTTACAACTCCAGCAGCATGAATTCCTGTACCACGAATACGGCCACGCAGTTGGTCTCCAAGCGCAACAACTTCTGGATACTTATCACGGAACCACTCTGCATTTCTTGATGTGCAGAAGTCATCCCACGTATCAACAGTCTTCAAAACTTTGTTTACATCTGGAAGAGGAATGTTTAGTGCACGAGCAACATCTCGCACAACACCCTTATCTTTAAATTCTAAAAATGTTGCAATAGAAGCAACATGTCGATACTGTCTAACAAGATAATCTTTTACCTCATCACGACGAGAATCCTGAATGTCAGAGTCAATATCAGGGAAGTCATTACGCTCAGGATTAATAAAGCGGAAGAACAAAAGTCCATGCTTGATTGGATCGATATCCGTAATTCCAATTGCATAGCAAAGCAAAGAACCAGCAGAAGATCCACGACCTGGACCAACCATAATGCCTTCTTTCTTTGCCCAGTTAAGCATGTTACGAACAACTAGGAAGTATGGCTCAAAATTCTTTTCTCCGATAATTTTTAACTCTTCATCAAGACGATTCAAATATTCTTCATTTGTATCTAACCCACGCTCTTTCAAACCTTCTAGAGCAAGTTTCTTTAGCTCATCTCCTGGATTTCTATATTGAACTGGTAGCAAGTTAAGACCAGACTTAATATCATAGTCTTCTACCTTATTCATAATCTCATTAGTGCTATTAAACATCTCTTCATTTTCTATACCCTGTTTTGCCATGCAGGCTTTCATTTCATCATAGGATAAAAGATGAATATCAAAGGAGCGGAAAGACATTTGACGATCTGCGCCATAAAGATAGTCTAGTCTATCCATCATATCTTTATGCTTTTTAGACTTTTCATATGTAGCATCTTTTTGTAATTTTGCATGAGTATTTAAGATAAGCATAAGTTCCTGAATTTCTTTTTGACTTGTATCTGAGTGATGGCAGTCTGGCGTAACTACAATCTTAACCCCCATAGATTTGGCTATATCAATTAATCCCCTATTTACTTTCTCAGGGTTATGTGGCATTACTTCTATATAGTAATCATCACCAAATGTTTCTTTAAACCATGCTACATGTTTCTTGGCAATAGCCAGTTCATCTAGCTCTACCGCTTTGGCAATCCAGCCACTTAGGCAAGCAGAGGTTACAATAATACCTTCTTTATACTTTGCAAGTGTTTCAAAATCAAATCTTGGCTTACTAAAAAATCCTTCAGTCCAAGCAATTTCATTAATCTTATTAAGATTTTCTAAGCCTTGTTGGTTCTTGGCAAGAAGGACTATATGATGATAGTTTTGATCAAGTGGGTCAGTACGATCTGCCTTTGCCCTCTTGTCAGCCATATTTGTTGTCATATAGCCTTCTATACCAAGAATCGGTTTAATACCCGCTTCCTTCGCAGCACGATACATTTCACGATGACCAGAAAGAGTTCCGTGATCTGTTATAGCAATTGCTTGCATACCAAGCTCAACTGCTCTATTGACGTATTCCTGCGGAGTTGCCACACCATCCATTAGAGAATAATGGGTGTGGACATGAAGTCCAACGTAGTTCATCTATTACCAGTCAATGTTTGTTGAAGTAACAGAGGGAGTGTCAAATCCAAAGTAAAATGCTTCTTGCTCTGGATATGGAACTTCACGAACTACCTTTTCTAAGTTAAAGAATTCTTTACCTTCCCACTTGAATGGTTCAGAATCTGGAGTTGATGGAATTAGTGTGTAATTGGTTTCAGTTCCCTGCCCATTACGCTTTAGCTTCCATGTTAGGTTTGAGATGCTACCTGTTTCAAGTGCATACTCACGAATTGTATTGAATGCTGATTGCTTGCTGATACCCTGAGACCAAACTGCAATGTATGGATCTTCTGTACCATCATCAACTAGAACATTGGTATAGAAACGAAGACGTGCTCTCCAGCCACTCTTTGGTTCTTTACGTGCCATCTCGCAACCAAAGCAACGACCCTCAGACTCCTGAGTACATGCTGCCTTGCGCTTATAGTCTTTTGGATTTGTGTGTTCTGAAACAACAACCGCTAGACCACGGTCTTCATTATAATTTGCAGAATCTGAATCTAGTTCATTAACGAACCGAATTTTCGCTGCTTGTCCGTCAGCTAACTTTACCCAACGAACCTTTGTTCCTGTGCTTTCGTATTTTGGTTTTTCGACTAGGGCGTTAATATTTTTTAGTCCCTTTACAATAGTCATATGTTTTCTCCTTATATAAGTTTTATCTATTTTAGCATAGCAATGATAGAGTTGTCAAATGAGTATTCTAGTTGTTTAATAGCATCATCATTCATATCGCCTATATCTTTGTATTGTTTGTCTAATTTTACTACAGTAACCAGTGACCCTAATTTCTCAATTAGGCGGTCAGCCATAATTGATCCAGCTTCATCATTGTCAGCCACAAGCACAACATTTGTGAAGTACTTTTCTAGTAGTTTCATCTGGCTTGATGAAACATTAGCCCCTAGCGTGGCAACTGCGGGGAAACCTACTTGATCTAGTCTGATTGCATCAAAGGATGATTCTACTACATATGCAACACTAGATGATTTTATTCTATGTAAATTAAATAATATTTTACTCTTAGGTAGTCCTGGTGTATTTTTAAACTCTTTACCCTGTACAGTTCTTGCAACAAATCCTATGCACATACCGTCTGGAGAATGCATTGGAATAGTTACAGAGTCTTGCTTTTCAGAATAGCCCAGATCAAACTTAGTCATTGACTCTTTTGTTATTCTACGACCTTCAAAATATGATGTTGCTCTTGGACTGTCAATGGCCTGCTTTGCTAGTCTTTTTATTAATAGCTCGTCATATTGCACAAAGTCTGGGGCAGCATAAAGAGCTTTGTTAACTACATCCTCTAGATTAGTCTCAATCTCTTTGCTTTTAATATATCTGATAGATTCAAAATAAGATCTACCAGTCATATGCATAATTAATTCAATAAGATTTTTAGTTGTTTGGCAACCAAAGCAAAAGAATAATCCAGATTCTTTTGATACTTCTCCAGCGGGAGTTCTATTGTTGTTATGATAAGGACAGAAGATTATATAATCAGTACCGTACTCAGCCTCTATGTCTATTCCTGCGCCTGTTAGTACTCTTTGTATTTGTTGTGATGTATATATCTCGTTATTTTTTGTCTTCATAGTCCTTGTATCTGTAATATCCTTTATCAAAATCTGCTTGTACTAAAAAGTCTCCCATAAATCCGTTACGATTTTTTCTAAATGCACATTCAATTATATCACTATTGGCTGCACGACCAAGGGCCAAAACCCAGTCAGCATCGTATGCAATCTGACGTGACCAAGCAGTTTGTCCTAATGTTGGGACAGTACTCATGTTTGTAACATCATCTGGCGTAGCAGAAGAAATTGCAATAATGGGAACTTCTTCACTAATAGACATAAGCTTTAGCTCACGAGAAAGATTTTTCATTCGTACCGTTTCATTATCAGACTTTTGATTTGGAGACATTAGTTGTAGGTAATCTACAATCACGAAGTCTGGACGGTATTGATCAATCTTTCCACGAATAACTGATGGAGTAATTTCTCCACCACTATCATTAGAAATAATATGAAATGGTGGCTTGCCTGAAATTTTACTTTCATGCCACTTTTTCAACATATCTATTTCAATATCTCCATTAGATATTTTACGATGTGACCATAGTCCCTCACCCATAATCGCAAATACACGATTACGAACTTCTGTCTCAGACATTTCAAGACTGATGATCATTGGTGTTTTGCCCTGTTTCCATGCCTGCACGGCAAAGTAAAGAGCAAGCCAGGATTTACCAATACCTGGATATGCCAAGAAAATCCCCAATTGGCCTGGCATAATTCCTGAAGGAAGGTAGTTGTCAAACCCTGGCAAGCCTGTTTTAATTCCAATCTTACCTAACTCTTGTTGCTTCTTAACATTCTCAAAATACGTAATAGCAGACTGAATATCTGTTGCATCAATATCACGAATAGCAGATGTATTCTTTTTTAACTCTGATGTTTTTGTAATTAATTGCTCTAGAGCTTTTACACCTTGGCCACCTTGAACTTCTGTAGCAGCATTACGGATAATATCTTTTAGGCTATCATTTAAATACTCTGCCTGAAATTCTTCAAGATGATGTTTTGTAGAACCGACACCCTGAACTGGCGCAAAATCTCTAAACTTTTCCACAACCAAAGATGCTGGCGGAACGGTGCCATTACTTTCTGTATAACGTTTTACAAAATTCCAAACATCTCCATGTGTTCTAAGCATTGAATCAACATTTGCTTGTAGAAGAACATGTACCTGCTTATCTTCTAAAACTGCCGATATTAGTTTTGCTTCTGAGTTATTCACTTAACCACTTCCTTGCTAATTCTCTACGTTCTTGTCTTTCCATTATATCTCGTTCAGTAGCAGACCTACCATTTAAAATTTCTTGTGCATTATAAGCAAAAAAGTTCCAACTAGGATTCTGTGCTACTGTGAAATAATAATCTAATAAATCATAGCAAGAACCCAATCCATAGGATTCAACTAGGGCATCTGCAGCCCATTGCTCAACATTAAGATTGAGATTAGACTTTTGCTCGTATCTCTGCAAATGAAGCTTATTGTAGCGACTGAGCAAAGCCATTCGGTCTTTGCGGTCTGCCACAATTACTCCTCTGTAATCTCTGCTTTAGCTTCTTGAACTTTTTCAACTACCTTGCTTTCAACAAAAGCATATACACGATCCATTGCATCGTTAGTAGTTTCGCCATCACGAGTATAATCTACAACCCCAAGATCAACACGCAAGGATTGAAAATTTCCTAAATTAAGAGTGTATCCAAGCGTAACGGATACCTTTGTATCTTTTCTTTCTTCCACCACTGCCTCCTTCATAGGCTAATTAATGCTCTCTCCCCAAACAGGTATGAACCTGCCGTCTTCTGTTTTCGTATAAACCAGTATACCATCGCCAGTTTTTCTTGTCAACTCCTGTGCCGTAGGAGTCATATTGTTTGTTATTAAATTATCTTTTCTTGGTCTGCCAATATGTCTAGATGCAAGTATATCACGTATGTCTTTTACTTGCGACTCAGAGTAGTAGGATCTTATTTGCCATCCACGCTCACCATTTACTTTAGCTCCTGTTGGTGGAGGAATTATTCCATTCTTTATTAAAGTTGGAAAATATTTGCGATGCCTATTGACAAGTCGTGCAGTATCTGCTACAGTGTACGCTCTTTGTCTATGCCTTCTAAAATCAGATCGCAGACATGTTTCTAGTCTATCTTTAGTAATGTTATAAACAGTTACCATTCCCGTAGAACGAGAGCTATGGTGAAGTCTAACTAAATCACCATTTAAAAACCAAATTTTTTTATTAGCCTTGATTACAGGCTCGTTATTGTATTCTTGGCTCTCAATTTTTCCTTTTCCAGTAGCCATCTTCCCTCCAGAGATTCTGACGGTGGATGAAAAAATTTTCTATCTCCACACAAAATGCAAAAGGTCTCCATGTGATCAACATTGCTATATTGACGATCTATGAAGACTCTTCCTTTGCATCTTCTACACTCCATTATTTGGATCTACCCCAACTTTTGCTGCCACTTCTTCAGAAAAATCTTTGGCTGCTTTTTCTTTGTCAATCTTTTCATTAATCATGCTTGTTATTTCTGCTCTCAATATAGCGACCTGAGTTTCATAATTAGAAACTAATTCACCAATACGCTGCTGTAAGGCAGCAATAACTAATTCTGCTTTTTCCATTTTTCCCCCACTATTATATTATTGTAGTGCTGCTATTTCAGCATCTAAAGCAGCAAGCTTACTGTTCAAATCAGATATCTGTTGATTCAAAGAATCAATAACATTCTGGTTTGGAGTAGTGACTGCATTTTCTTCAATGATAGATATTTCGTAGCCATACTTAGAGTATTCTATACTCCTCTTATGCTGGTCAATAATATTTATCTTTTCTTCATTGGTTAGTATTGTCATTTTTCCTCCATGTTATATTATATCATATAGACTGATATGGCTAACCTTGCCATACCCCGCCTAATTCTTGTAGCCTTTGCAACAATGCCTGTTTTTTAGCATCACAATCTGCCAGAACATCTTCTAGTGAATATTTATTAGAAAAATCTTCTGCATGATCTATATAAGACTGAATAATAAACTCTAATGTATTTAGTTTTTCAATAACAATCTCTAGCTTATCTTCATTAGTAATCATATTTTTATCCTATGTATATGTTGTTTCTGATGGTACCCACGCTGAGTAAGCAGAAGCACCATTGGCATTTCTTGCTCTAACCCTAACCCTGGCCCAGTTATTTGGAGATGCATACGGAGATACAAGTTGATATGGAGATCCAGATATACCAGTTACAGAATACGGACCAGCAGCGGATGCACCAGAACCAGACTGTGCTGTATAAAATTCTATTTCATAACTTGTTGCCCCAGAAGATGCTGTCCAACTTACAACTCCACTACCAGTTAATCCAACTCCTGTAGGTGTAGCTGGCGCACTACCTCCTCCACCAGAAGTTATAGGACCAATCTCTTGACCAGCAACAAGTCCAGATGATCCTCCTGAATTTGATGCTGAAGCAAAAGCTCTTAAATACAACTGTCCTGATGAAAAGTCTGCTGCAGTAATTGTATAAGTGCTACTTGTAACATTTCCAGCAGACTTTACAAGAGTTTCGCCACTAGAAACAAACTGAGTTCCCCTATATAGTCTAAGATCATAGCTTGTTGGACTATTATTCCATGTTCCAACACCAAAAGTAACTGTGCTTCCTACTGAGGTGCTTCCAGTTAATGTAGGAACAGTAGCATTTGTTGGTGGACTAACAGCGGCAAGCCTTGTTCCAGAGTTTGGACCACCCCATTCACTCTTTGTGCCAGTTGGATTATTAGTTCTAAATGCTTGTACATAATAATCTCTTGTTACTCCAGCACCTATAGCAGTATCCAAATATGAGGTTCCTGTAATCAAAGTTGGATTGTTTGGACCTCCGAAATCTGGAGTAGAGTCATATGAGGGTGCTCCGCCATACCAAACTCCATAATATGCTGCTCCAGATACGGCTGTCCATGTAACATTTACACCATCTGTTCTGTTATCTGAAGCATTAACATTTGTAGGAGTTGCAAGCTTAGTTAATGCAGCAGTAACTACAATAGAATTACTATTTGCAGTTTGAGCACCTACACCATTATTAAATGTTACTTCTGCACGTATTGCATATCCTACAGACGAATATGCGACTACTGGAGAATCAATCACATAAGTTGTTCCTCCATTTTGAAGAATAGTACCGCCAGTAAATGAGTTTCCGCCAGTACCGCCGTCTGCTCTTCTCCAGACAATAGTTGTTCCAGTTGCTGCTGGTGATGCGGTTGGACTTACTGTTGAAAGAGTTAGTGTACTACCAACTGAAGTATTTCCACTAATAGATGCGGTACCACCAGTTGGGTTTGTAAATGTATAAGATGGGTTTGGCGATAACGAAGAATAAGCGCTATATGTTCCAGCTGCAGAATTTCCATTTGATGTAGTATTACCTAAATTATCAGTAGATGATCTAACATAGAAATAATATTGATATCCAGCACTTGGACTAAATGTTTCTAGTATTGGTGAACCAGTGGAAGCAGCATCATACGATGAGGTTGCAGGAGCTGTAGATGCTGTAGTCCAATACATTTGATAGTAAGGTCCTGTGCCACCGCTAAAGTTTAAGCTTACATTTACACTAGAGTCTGTTGCTCTTGAAACTGATGCAATAGAAACAGAAGTCGGAGGAGTTAGTGGATTAGCAACAGTTATTGAAGCGGTATTTCCAAAACCACCTGGTTGTGCAGTCACAATCATTGTATAGTTTCCAGCAGAGGTATATGTGTGTGCATGTGAAGCATTTACCGTAGATGTATTGTCTGAAACTGTGTATGTTTCATTACTAGTTCCATCTCCCCAGTTTATAGTATAACTTGTTGGATAATGACTTATTGCAAATGTAAAATTAGTTGATTGATTTGGAGTTACGCTTGTTGGCGATATTGTTCCAACAACAACTCTTTGACCTAAAATATATGATCCAGAAGTTCCCGTACCTGTCTGTCCATCTGTATTTGTAGCTTTTACCTGTACAAATACATAATCATCAACATCCGCTGTTGCAAAAGAAAATCCACTACCAACATTTATATTAGATTGAAGTGCTCCAGTTATATAATCTTCTTTATACCAATCATATCTATATGTTGTTGTTCCGCTAACATTATTCCATGTACCCTGGCTAGCGGTAAGAGATGTTGATACTGGCAAATACCCTGCATAACCAAAAGGAGGCGTTCTGTTATTTCTTGGAATAATTGAAGGTGAAACGGTATTTACTGGTGCTGCACCGACTGTTGTAAATAAATTAAAATCATCTGTGTTAGTTGTTGGACTTGCGCTAGTTCTCCAGCTATCGTTTGCAGTTACCACAAGCTTTGCATAATATTGTGTTTGAGTAGCTATATTGATACTATCATAAACACTAACGGTACTAGTTCCAGGGGTTATATTGACAGTTTTTACAACAACATTATCTGAAACCCTTCTTATTGTTAAAACTTGGCTATAGATATAGGAAGATGCATCTGGAGTGCCAGTTATATTCCATGAAAATGTTGCACCATTTCCTGTTATTGAAGATGTTGTAAAACCAGATAAACCAAACCCTACTCTTAATAATATTGCTGGTGTTTCTAATGGAGTTGTTCCATCTGCGTTTGTTGCATTTACTCTTCCCTTTATATAATATGAAGGATATAAAGCATCTGATGATGTAATTGTATATGGAATATATGTTGAGTTAGTTGTATTTGCTGCTGTTGGGCTAGAGCTAGAATTATATGTAGCGCTAGATACAGTTGAATAGTTAGAACCAGCATCTAAAGATGTTTGAATTAGAAGTTGATATGAAGTTGGGCTACCTGTCCAAGCACCCCTGCTTAATCTAACTACGTCTCCACTATAAAACTCTGTAGTAGATCCTACAATACCGTAAGTGCTTGAATGAACAAATAGAGATGAAGTTGGAGATGTAGGCTGTGGAGCATCTGTTGATAAAAATATTAACTGCCATTTTGTTGAAGCAGATGCATTATATCTATATATCTTTTTAATCTTTTGCCACTTAGTTGTAGCAGCAGCATTAAATCTATAAATATTTGATATGGCATTCCACTTATTACCATCTGAATAGTTATCAGATCTATATCTATATATTGGCATAATATCACACTATAGTCATATAAAGGTCTCCAGTACTGAAGTTTCCTGGATTTGAAGATGTATATCTTGGCTGACCATTATAGTACCCCTGCGTTGCTCCGAATGTATTATTAAATGCATATCTAGATGTAATTGAGTTTGTTGGAGTGTTATTTCCACCATACCAAATTGCTCTACCTGTTACTATTTTACCATCTGGTACACCACCAACATTTCCTGGATTTATAATTCTAGTTACCGTAGGATCTCCAGCAGTTCCATCATCACCGCCAGTTGAATCTGTAAGAACTAAGTTTCCACCATTAATAGTTACACTGCTTGCGGTACCAGATAGTATACCACTTGCAAAACTAAAACTTCCAGTTGAAGTCATTGTAGTAGCTGTAATATCACCTTTTACATCTAGAGCATTACCATCCCATTTTACCCATGCGTTAGATCCTCCGATATTAATAGCTGGTGTAAAACTTCCACCACCAATGCTTCTCCAACCAATATACCAACCAGTTGTTGTATCATTTGTATATGATGATTTATTAGCATAAATACTTCCAGCAGTTGTTAGCGTAAGTCCTTGAATCAAATCACCAGTAACTGAATCTAGTTTTTGTGATCTACTATTTGCTATTGATGCTGAGCTAGCTGCTGCTATTGCTGCTGCTTGCGCTGTTGCGGAGTCTTGCGATAAGACCCATACTCCAGTTCCAGCACCGCTTGCAACATACATTTTATTACTATCATTAGTATCTATCCAAATATCGCCTTGTGCTAAAGCAGTAGGCTCGTTATCCTGTCTAAATACTTTTGCTTTTCCAGCTGCAGTGTTAACAGCAATAGTTGCATTATTATTTGCTGCTGTTGCATTATTTTCTGCCTGTGTAATTTGGTTATAAGTTGTACCTGAAGTTATGACAACATTTCCACTTATTACTGCACCAGTTGCATACAAAGTTCCAGACCTAGTTACGTAAAAGTTTGGAGTAAGCCCTGTAATACCAGCCTCTATAATATTATAAGAAGCTGTTGTTGAGTTATAATTGTCAGTTCCAAATCTTGCAGCATAGTTTGTTGAAACATCAATAACTCCAGTAATTGATATTCTCTTATTGTCTGAATCAAGAATAAACTGTTGGGACCTATCTCTAATGCTTGTATCATTTACAACCCAGCCTCCGATTAAGGCTGCTTTTGTAAAGAATGTAATTTGCGATGGTAGATTACCAACACTTGGTTGATTTCCTAAAGGAATATTTCCTGAAGTAATTGGGGTATTTAGAATAGCTGTTAATGTAGCATTGCTTGTTCCAATAGAAGCTAGACCCTTATCATTTATGATAACGCTTGTTTCTGTTGGACTTGTTCCTGTATAGAATGACCCCGATACTACTTGGAAATTACCTTCAATGGTTCCAGATTTAGCTGTAATATTTCCATTAAGATTTCCGTTTGCTACATAAAAATCTCCAGATGATGTTATGTGTGCACCAGATGCTGGTACAAATCTAATTGATCCAGAAACAGAACCAGTATTAGCCTTGTTTAGTGTTATTGTTGTTCCAGATACTGAAGAAACTACTGCACCGCTAGCAATTCCAGTTCCAAATACCAACATACCAGATGATATTCCAGATGCGCTACTAACTGATACTGTATTTCCTCCGCTAGAACCAGTTCCAGGAGTTGCTACCGATGGCCCAGCACCTACATCTATGCTTCCTCCAGATATCTGTATATTGCTTGTATAAACCTTGCCTGTATTATCAACAGCAAACTGAGTTGTGTCTCCAGTAGATACCGTGCTTCCAGCCCAGAATTTATATGTTCCTGTTGATGAAAGGCCTGCCCATTTTGTGCTAGATGGGTCCTGTCTTTCAATTTTAGAGCTATCTATTGTCCACCCTGCAATATTTCCAGCATTTGCTGTAACACTTCCAGTTGTTGTGTCTAGTGATACCTGATTTGTACCCTTACGAATTAAAATACCATCTTTATTAAAAATAAAACCATCGCCAGTTAAATTACCTGGACTTGTTGTAACGTCTCCACTATATATAGATGCGCCTGCTGTAGTTAATGCTATATTTCCTGAAAATGATCCACCTCTTGCAGTTATATCTCCATCTACCGTGAATTTAGTTCCATTCCAGAGTAAGTAGTTGCTAGTTGACCCTCCAACTTTTAGTCTTGCGCTATCTGAAGAATTTAAGAACCAATAATTGCTATCATCAAAGAATAAGCCACGCTTCACTCCTGTTATTCCAGTTGTGTTAGAAGGGTCTACTCCTTGACCAAACTGAAAACTTCCAGCAGTTATATAATCTGTTATTGCTGGAGTTCCAGATATAGTAGCATTAGAAAAATTTGTATAAGATGAAGATGTATTATTGTATTGATCATATGTTGCAATACCAAGCTTGTATGTTGCTCCTACTGCCAGTCCAGACAATTTATATGAAAGAGTTCCTGTTGGTGGATTAGACTGACTTACTGGATAGTCTACATATTCATATGCTGGATCTGCACTAACTGTGTCTGTTGTAAATCTTATTCTGTATCCTCTTAGTGTGGTATCTGATACTGCAGTCCAAGTTAAATTAATATATCCGTTAAAACCTAAAGTTCCAGAAGTGTCTATTCCGCTTGTTGGAGTATTTACTGTAGCAACATCTCCAGGGCCAGATATATCTACAGTGACTGGAGAAAGTGGCAAAACAATTTGTTCTTCAGAGTAGCTAGATGCACATTCAAAGTCATCGTAGAATCTAATAAGCAAATATGTATTGGCATATATCGTAGATGTTATGTTTGCTGGTCCAGATCCAGAATATACTATTGCATATCCTGTTACTGATCCAGAGACCTGACTTGTAAAATTATTATTTACTGTTATTTGATTTCCAGATACTGCTGTGATATAAGTATTATTTGGTATTCCTTCTCCAATAACACGATATCCAACCAATGGTGAAACAGTAACACCTTTATTGGATATTACACTAGATAGAGTAACTGTATTTGTTCCAGCTGCCCCGCCAGATGCATAGGAACCAGTAAAAGAATCTACTGGGGTAACTCCAGACCAACTTGTATATTTTTGATATATTTCAGCATAAACTGCATTTAGTGGCAATGAAAAAGAAACGCTATAGCCATTAACAAGAGCAGTGCTTGTAAAAGTTGGAACAATTCCAGTAAGAGAACATGACCTCACTGGAACCGTAAATGCAACGCCAGCACTTTGGTTGTCTGCTGAGTCTATGCTTTTTATTAATCCAGTATATGATGAATAGTGCGTCTGAAATTGAAAAAATAAATCGTCTTTAGAAATTGTTAATGTTTGATTTAATGTTCCTGGAACTGGAAAAGCATAAAAATATCCAACTGCAGAGTTTGGTGCGGTAAGTGCTACTTTAAATCTAACTCCAGCATCAGATGTTGGTAGGGTGTAACTAATTACAAGATTATCTCCAGACCATGCTGCTGATACTGCAGTTACTTCTGCTGGTGGAATTAAGTCTACTGAGATTGGATTTGTAGGAGTAACTTGAACTGGATTAGAGTAAGGTCCGTATACTCCAGATTTACTTGTGTATCTTGCTTTTACCCATCTTGTTTCAGTAGTAGGCGTTACAATGTTTGCTGGCTTAATATTACTTAAATATACTTGTTGATACCCCGTTGTTGGAGCTGTTGATGCACTAGATACAATTTCTTCTACCGATATAAACTCATATGGCTTTGTACAAACATCTGTTAGTGCAACGCTATAGCCCATAGGAATACTTGAAACTGTTATTGTTGGAGTACATAGATCTGCCACATAAACTGGAATATTAGTTAATATTGCAAATGGACCAATGTTTCCACCTTTATCGTGTGCGCTTACTGTAAACTGTGTAAATGTTGTTTGGAAAATTCCAAAATATTTTGCATTATCTGCATAGTAAAAAATAATTTCTTGTGCAGCAGAAGTTTTATTAAGTTTTGCAGACTGTAGAGTTGGCGTTGTGACTATTCCATCTGATAGAGTAAATCTAAAAGAATCAACACCGTCATTATCTGTAGATGTAAGATCTATATCAAAAGTAAAAACAAGCGCTGGTCCGCTACTAAATTCTTGCCAAGTAGCAGCAAGATTTGTTATAACGCTAGGAGTTTTTCCTTCAATTGCTACTGGGGTTCCAGATGCTGTTGAAGATTGTCTGTTAATTGTATTTGCAGCAAAAGAAGATGCTAGCAAAGAGCCACCATTTCCGTTGACTATAACAATTTCTGCTCCAGCTCTTGCTGCTGTTAATGCTGCTTGATAATCACGTACTCTAGGATCTTTGGAATCAATAAATATTGTTTGTCGCTTGCTAACAGAAAACGGCGACTTATATTCTGATGCCATTTATTCTACTACCTTGGTCCTACCGCTACCCAGTTTACCAGAATGTCCTCATCAAGCTCTAATGTTCCCTGTGCTCCAGCTCTCATCAATCTAATTGTAAATCCAGTAGTAGTTACATTATGAACAGACACGATGAAGTCTAACTGTGTATTAGATGAGTGTTCAGAGTTATCTACTGTAGCCACAACTCTTGGTGGCTGTGAAAATGATACTCCAGAACCAAATGTAACTGGTCTTGCATAAAACCTTTTACCGCCCGCTGTTAAAAATCTTTGCTGCGAATTATCAGCAATTTTTCTTTTACCGTATGCAATTGTTGTTGTTGCTAAATCATTTAGAGCATCTATATCATCTGATGTCCAGTCTGGTGGATTAGTAACAGAAAGTCTATTAATAAGAACATTTAAATAATCACTATGTTGGTTAACAACACTGATAATTTGTTGAATACCCGCCAAATCTATGATTGCTGGGTCTGATATTTTTACGTAAGCCATTTATTCTCCTTTGTATACAATTATATCATTAGGACAGCGCCTAATACGCTACTCCTTGGTCAATCATATTTAGCACTAGGCTAGTAGAAAGCCCTCCATCAAAAGAGTGGTTTACTGAATGAACCACATATTTTTGTTGGTTTAGGCCTCCAAGATTATAGCTAATCTGTACAACATCTCCAACCTGTATTAGAGGATTACCGAATATTTGTAAGGATATGTCCTTATCAAAGATATCAATTCCTTTTGAGATAGCAGAAAGCAGACTATTTGCAGATTCTCTGGACTGTATCCAGTTTGAGTCTAACTGAACCACCTCAGACATGTTTGATGGATCTATTGTTTTTTCAAGGACCTCTGGATCAGACGGTGCGATAATTTCAAAGGTCCAAAGGTTTAAGAATGACTTAACCTGTAGTAGCTCTGACGGATCTTGCTGCGTAAACACCATATGAGAAGAGTTGTTTGCAATAGCAAACTTTGCCCTAAATCCAGTATTCAATATGGTTGAATATGAAAGTGCATACTGGTCTACTAACTTTTCCTGCATATATTGTTGATCCACAACATCGGTGCCTGGGAAATATTTTAATAGATATTGAACTGGATATACATCTACGCTAATTGCTGCAGGGGTTGTATATTGAACATCGTATGTATTAATTCCTACTACCTCTGGTTTAGTCTGCATCAAATATGATTTAGATTTTGAAAATACATTTTGGCCTTGAATCATTCCATTTAAGAAATCTCTATCTTGGAAATAATAATTAACACTTCTCTCTATCAAAGCTTTTTGTGTTGCATGTATTTCTCTTACTCCTCCAGCATCTGTTCCACTTTGTGCGGGGTATGTTATTTCTGATATAACTATTGGGTCTGTAGAAATAAAAGCACCAAATATAGTACCAGCAGAAATATTCTGAGAAAAGCTTACCCTCTTTGGCAAACCAGTTTGTTCATTTAGATCAATTGGAAGCCAAGCCTGTCCACTTTGTACTTTCCATCCTGTAATTTCATAATTATTAAGAAAAACAGACATAAGATTTTTAATAGACGATGATTCTCCATCACTACCCGTAGACTTATATGTTGCAACTCTTAGATTAAAAGATGCATACCTAAAGTCTGTTACTGGTACATATGTAGTATTTGCCCCAGAACCAGACTTGTATAGGACTTTTTCAAAATTAGCAATAACAGTATTTACCACACTTGTTACATCTGCGTAAGCCAAAATAGTAGGAGTTGTCCCTGTTACTTCATATACGGCTAATGCATACCTATATATTGCTGGAGAGTTCCATGTTACCCCGTCAGACTTTAAAGTATTATATCTAATTAACTCTACAAACGTTGTATGATTAGCACTAGTTTGAGAACTATCTAAATTAAAAAATACTCCTCCAGAGCACCTCTCGGTTCCATTTTTAAAATTAAATTTGGCAGAATATGTTTTGTATGGCTCAGTACCAGAATCTGTTACTACCGAGCTTCTTTCTGTTGCTGGGAAAAATAACGTTTTACCAGAAGTTGGAGTAGTTGGAGTAAATTGATTGTATGATGCTGCAGTATATGTCCCATCTCCAGAAATTGAATATGTTGAAGATAAATTTTTGCAAAGAATATTTTTGCTTGCTTGGTTTGCATTAGTTAGAACAGTATGGGCACCAACCTTAGTACCAAACATACCACGCTGAATATTTGTTATTTTACCAGTAAAGCCAACGTTAACATTGTAGTCAAACTTTTGTGTTCCATTGCTTGTTTTAAGACCAACAACATAGTTTTTGCTAAACCTATTCATTTCTCCAGATAGGTCTATTTGATTTTTTACAGATATAGTCTCTGCGTTTCCGTTATCGTCACTTAGATTATATTCTTTATATAAAAACGATACTATTTCATTTTCTATAAACGCATAACCATTATTATTAATGCTAAAGGTATGGAAAATATCTAATGGATCATTTTTATCTATAAGAAAAAATGTTTGAGTGTCATTCATATCCTGATTTAAATAATTCATTCCAACAGAATCAGAGTTTTGCTGAGCCCATACAATTTCATTTCCAGTAGTATAGATAAAGGATGGTGAGTTTCCATCGATTGAAAGATTATTAACTGATGGAGAGTATTTAATTTTTGGTAGCTGATATCTTAAAGAAATCTTACCTGGCTTTGCTTTATTGTTTACACCGTAACCGTTGTCTAGAATAGTAGTTTCATCCATTACTATATCTGCATTAGATTTTGATAAAATATCAGATAGACTTATAAATCTCATTACACCGTACTCATCTATATATGCACCTATTTGATATGGCAAAAATATTTGATTTAAGGCATCAATAATTGTAGAATCTTTAGAGTTAACATAAAAATATGCAAGATCTAATGGGGTATTATTATTATGGCAAACATCGTATAAAGAGTTGTAATCATAATCAGTAAAGCCAGATAGGTCTAGCATATTTGATATAACATCTATAACTGATCTTAAACTTGATACATAATCTGATACCTGGGCTGATTGCAAGTACCGCCCAATATCAAACGCTTGAATAGAAACCTCATTAACGTCAGACTCTTCCCATGTATCAGAATAAAAAACTCCTCCAGGAATTAGTGTATTAGGGGTCATAAAGGTTTTTGTGGTGTTATCAAAATAGTTGTCTAAATTATAGTTAATATAAAGCTTAATATTTTTTCTAAGCATTCCGCTTAATGTAGAGGAAGACTTGTTGCTCTGGCTTGAAAATATAGGAACTGGAGATGATACTGTTCCAAGAGGAATACCTGACAAAACAACGCTTGCATCGTCTGAATTAATAGATGATATTGGCAAGTATGTTTCTTTACTATCTAATGACTTATTTATTGAAAATGATAAAACATATGGGCTTAAATCTATTTCAATTCTTGGAGAAACTTCAATAACCTGCATTCTTGTAATGTCTGAATCTAGTGTTGATGAATCATATTGACTGAACTCTGATCTAACTGTATTAGACACTTGCGTTACTGTGATTTTAGTTAAAGATGTTATTTTATCAATTGCCCCGCTTGCATTAAAAGATGGCATAGATGTCCATCTTGATCTGCTCCAAGTGGTGCCAGTCCAGTACAGAACAAGAACTCCAGCATCCTCTCTGATTCCACCATTTTCTTTTGCAACGTCTTTAGCAAGACTTATAGAAGTAGATCCATCTACAGATATCATTGTTCCATCAATATAAATATTGACTATTGGAACAGCCATAATAGTATTAAACTTTATAACAAGTTTATTTGTTGCAATACCAGCCTTGTCATAAAGGCCAGTGACAGATCTATTTGTTGTGTCCGATACAAAATACTTGTATTGATTCATATCGCTTATTAAGCCATTTTTATAAAATGGAACTGGTGCAGCAATATTAATTATTTTAGGATTTTGTATAATTGGGCTGACTGGCATATATGTATCTGCTGTATAGCCATCGATAATATCTTTTGTTAATTTTCTAAATTCTGAAGGAAATGAAAACTTTGAGCTTCCAGTATTTACATAAGATTCACCTGGTCTGAAGTTAGTAAAAACAGAGTCAGCATTCCATATTGTATTATACTGATAATCAAAATAACTAACAGCATATACTTCTGGAACTGTAAATATAACCTCTGGGAATTGATCTGCTGTGCTAAATCTATTAAGAACAATACTATATGTAAAACTTGATATATTGTCTATCTTAGAAGAACCACCTATATATGTCTCTACCTTTGTCCACCCAAAAGAATTAATTTCTATACTTGATGAGCCAAATTGGCTAGAGCTACCCTGTGCATAAATATTAGCAATAATAGGATAATTTTTGTTTGTTTTAATAAAAGTAATAATTTTAAATGCGCTACTAGTAGAAGTTGGTGTTACTGTATATGTAATCTTGTTTTGGTCTGCCGTCATTACATATTTTTTGGTTGTAAATCCAGGCTTTGCACTAGCACCAGTTACATTTGTTAGTGTAGTTGTAGTAACAAGACTATTCTGAAGATTTCCATCTCCAGCTATTGTTGCATATGGGGCGTTAAAAATATTTTGATTCCACTCAGCAGACACTAGCGGGCTTAACTTAATTGATCTAGAGTCAGAAAAAATTGTAGAGCTAACATTGCTAAGCATTAGATCTCCGTAAACTCTAGGGTGATATCAAGGAAGTCGGTTACGGGGTTTCTTTTTACTATTGTCTTAGAAAATCCAGTCATGAAGACCTGGTATATTTTTTCTCCAGTTGATGAAGAGACGTAGGTAGCATCTGAAGGTGCAGCACCAGTTGCTGGGTCTGTGTGCTTTGCAGAGATAATTTTTAAATAAATAGGTATTCCAACATTTGCATTATAAAATGATTGCATCCAGGATCCAGCGTAATTAGAATCTACAATAGAAAATTTTGTATCGTTTGATACATTACCAGTGCTTGCTGGCTTTGAAGGTAAGAAATTCCAACCTACAGAAATAACATCCTTTTTGGCAACAACAAACTTTCTCAATGTTCCGTTTGCAGTTCTTGCTTCTTTTTCAATAAGTGTCGGAGTAATCTCTATCTCACTTCTATTGTGGTCTGTGAGCTTATACCAGGTTGTTCCGTTAATAGATACCTGTAATCCTGATTGAAGTGCGTATGGCATTATAGCGCCACCTTGTTGTTTTTATTACTCTTGCTTTCCATAAGTTTTAGTTTTGCCAATACTTTGCTTGATATTTCTTCTGCATTTGCCCCTGTTACATTCATAGTTACATTATACACTGCTCCACCAACATTTGTGCTAGTTGCAGTATTTGTAGGCTTTGCTCCAAAACCAACATTTGGTGTAGTAGGCATAGGAACTAAACTACTATAGTTTCCAGATCTTATTTTTTCTAAAAATGCTTTATCTGATGCCGTGAACTTTTTAGTGTCTTCGTATTTTGCTTTTCTTGCCTCCGTTAAGCTTATTAGCTTATCCATCTGGACAATACGGCTTTCACGAGTAAACTTTGCGCCTTCAAACATAGACTCTTGTTGCAAAGATGCTGCCTTTAGATAATCACCAGTCATTTTTGCTTTAATAGCCTCATTCATTAAATTCATTTGAGTTTTTTGATACTGGTTTTGACGATCCAACTCATCGTTAACTTCTTTTAGCGCATCTCGCTTTCTTCGTAATGCCTCTAGCTCTTTATCAAAAAGATCAAGAAGTTTCCCTGTTCCACCAGAAGATGTTGTTTTTGTAGGCTTGTCATCTGTATTTAGGGTTGGTGTTTTATTAACTTTGGCCGCATCTGCTTCTGCTTTTTTAGCTGCTGCTAAATCTTTATATAACTGCTCTCTTTGTTTAATTAAATCAGAATTGTATCCAGCCTTTAACAACTTGTTTACATCATCTATCTGACCCTGAATAAC
>CAYQOJ010000012.1:0-4620 GCA_964419105.1 uncultured Methylococcus sp. | reverse complement strand
CACTTAACATTCCAGTAGCACCAGTGCTTAGTCCAGATTCGGCAATTATTTTTAATGCAACTGTAGCAGTTTTTCCATTAATCTTGCTTAAAATATCTGGAATTTTTGCTAAGTCTAATATTGTTAGGCTACCCTTTGCATATGCCATATAAATATCAATTTGGGCAGCGCTGTCTAACTTTGACAAAGCCTCTGTTATTTTCTTAAACAAGGCTGGGTTTGACTTCTTTAGTGCTGATAAAGCTTCATTGCCAAGATCCTTGAGTGCTGCTGCTGCCAATCCACCGCTTGAATCAAGCTTATTTAATTCTTCTACTAGTTTCTTTGAAGTAGACTCAAGAGAATCAATATTAGATAAAGACAAAGCAAACTGTGCATCATATTCTTGTTTTGTTATTAATCCATCAGCATATTGAGCATTAAGCAAAGCAAGAGACTCTTTTTCTTGTGTGAATGCAATAGAAATCTGAGTACTTGCAGACTGAACCTTTTGCTGAATACTATTGTATACGTCCAGCTGATCTTGATATCTTTTACCAAATGTTCCAGTAAGTATATCTATTCCATATGCCTTTGTGCTGCCAACTACCCCGCCTTGCTCAGAAGCCTTATTTCTAGCAGCCTGATATCCAGCAGTACGCTTTAGTCCAGCGTAATCTGTTCCCAGTCCTAAAGCACCAAATTTTGGTATTGATATATTCCCAATGTCTGTAACTGCTTTTCCAATTGTTGCAATCTTGCTCTTGGCATCTGCCTGCAAAAATTCCATTCTGGCTTTTACAGTCAAAGGTTCTTTTGTAATATCTTTTCCATCTGGAGCCAGTATAGACTGAACAGCCATCTTTAATTTTACTTGATCTGCACCAATTAAATCTGCTGCTGCTTTTATATTAGCAGCAATATCTGCTGGCCCAAGACCAAATACTGCTGCTCTTTGTGCAACATCCATTGCAGCAGCCTGCATTCCAGCTTGTGGACCTTTAACTGCTGCAGCATTAATTACCTGAGTTGCTCTATTTCCCTTTTGTCCATAAAATTCTGCAAATCGTTTAACAGCCTCACCACTTGCAGAAATTAACTGTCTGTTGTTTCTGCTAAACTCTCTTGCACTTGGTAACGCTCTTCCTGTAAACTCTGCAAAATCTTCTATAGATTTAACGCTACCATACCTTGCCTCTGCTTCCATTTTGGCTGCATCTGCAATTTCTTCTGCTGCTTTTGTAGCAGATTTATTTAATTGATACACTGCTGCTGCAGTTCCTATTAATAGCGTTGGCAAAGTTCCAATTATTCCTCTTAGCATTCCTACTGCTTGAAGTGCAAACACTGCTGGCATTATAGATTGTGCAAGCTGTCCAAACTTTCCAGGAAGCATTGAGAGTGAAAATATTAAAGCAGACAGACCAAATCCTCCACCAGCACCTCTTATCTTGTTAACTCCTTTTCCAACTGCACCTCTAACTCTTCCAAATCTTTGCTGTCTCTCCTCTGGTCCTTCTGGCATTGAAGGCATACCCAAAAATACAGAAGATCTTCCAGCATTAGATGCCATATTTGCTACCTGTGATGCTGGGATTCTTGTTAAATCTGTTAGTTCTTGTTGAGTAAATGGTTTTCCAGTTTTAGGATTAATTAAAGATGTTGCTGCAGATGATAGTTTTTGTGATGCTGCTTTTGTTTCATCCATTTGATTTGCCATACCAACTTGTAGGCCACGAGCAATATCTTCTCCAATTTTAATAGTTCTCTTTGATGGGGAATTTGTCTGCGCTGTTTTTTCTGCTGTCTGTATTGCTTGATTTGTAATTGCAGCAGACTGCATATTCATTACCTGTGCAGCCTTTGATACAGAGCTAGACTTCATTGGATCTTGTTGTAATGAAGAAATATCTGCCATTTGAGGACCAAAGACATGGCCCATCTGCATTGCTGATCCAGAGCTTCCAGTTATTCTTCTATATAAAGCTTTTATTGATGGTCTTAATCCAGTATAAGAACTAATTCCAAACTTACCTCGTTTGAATGCTCCTTGTCTAGCTCTTTCTGGTACTGTACCACCTTCATTTCTTGGTGCAGTAGGAATAGTAGAATAAATATCTGGGTCTAGTCCAAATGTTTTTCTTACAACACCACGGTCTATGTCAGATGATATAGCATTTACTTCCTGCTCCATATCTTTTCCAGCCTGTGTCCAAGATGAAGCAAATCTTTCATTAGAGTTTTGTATTTTTGCATATGTATCAGTGAAATTTTTATTTACTTTATCAACGAAGTTTTGAACAATGCCAGTATATTCTTGAGATATTGCATCAAGCTCTCCAGCCTCTACTCTTTGTAGACTTGGTGTAACTCCTCTAGCTTCGCTTAATCTTGCAACCAATGGAGCAAGAACATTTCCAAGAGATGTAGCTCCAGCCTGCTGTTTCATATTTTCTGTAGGATCTTGAAGTCTCATAGCGTATTCGCCATAGATTGGAATCTGTCCTAATGCTTTTGATCCTATAGCTCTTTCAACATTACTCTTTGCATACCCTGGAATATTATCAGCAACAATTCCTTGTATAAGCGCACCATACTTTTTACTTTGTTTTGCTGGAATTACAGCTTCTCCTGGTGAAAGCATAGCTGGAACAACATCTCCAGCACCCTTTGGTCCAGGAACAGAAACTACTCCATTTGCATATCCCTTAGCTCTGAAGCCTGGCTGCATCATTCCTGGGAATCTTGTAGCAGCAGTGTTTTGAACACCAATCATTCTCTGTTGTAATTTAATGTGAGACTGCTCAAGAGATACTGCAGCAGCAAGAGCATTTTGTTGTTCTACTGTTAAATATTGTGTTTGCTCTCCAAGCACTTTAGACTGTCCAGTTAGTCTCAAGAATCCGTTTCTTAAAAGCATTAATCCTTTGATGCCATTTGCAACAAAGTTTGCCATTAAACCTATTGTCATCAATATAACTGGAGCTAATCCACCAAGATATAGAACTGCCTTTGCAATTGCTTTTCTTGTAGATTCTGGCAAGCTATTAAACCACTCTAAAAGCTTATTAAGCTTTTCTAGAAGAGGTGTAAGAATTTGTATAAATACTTCTCCGACAGGAGCCAATGCCAATTTTAACTTTTCTATAGATGCTCTAAATTGGTTCATTGCAGAATTAGCTGTAATTCCTAATTCTTTTTCAGCAAGGGATGCTAAATCTTCCATTGATGCAGAGGCTAAGTCTAGAACACGAGATGCCTGATTTCCATCTCTAATAACGTTGTCAAACAATGCAGACAAACGTGCTTGCTGGAACTTACCAAATAATTGCTCAATCGCTCTTTGTCTTTGAAGATTTGAAAGTCCATCTAATGCTTTAGCAAATTCAATAACTGTAGCTTTAAGATTTCCAACATTACTTTCTACAATCTTATCAATATTAATGCCCATATCCATGAGCATTCCCTTAGCCTTATTTGTAGGATTAATAAGAGATGCTAGACCAGACTTTAGTGCGTTAGCACCTTCTGATGCATTTATACCGCCTTCTTTCATGGCAGCCATAAAGAATGCTAGGTCTTTAACATCTCCGCCTAGCTCTCTAACAATTGGTGCTGCTTTTGGAATAGCAGTTGTAATGTCATCAAGAGATACAACAGTTTGGTTTTCTACTGCGTTCAAGAAATTAATTGAATCTCCTAATTCTTGAGCAGAGATCCTAAATGCATTTTGTAAAGATATTGTTGTTTCAAGAGCTTTTTGTTGCTCAATTTGACCAAGAACCTGAAGTCTGGTTGCCTGTGTTACTTGTGCTTGCAAATCTGCTCCAGCAAAACCTGCAGCAGCTGCTTCTGCAGCCAAACTTACTGTATCCGATACTGCAATTCCATACTTAGTGAATTCTTTTCCAAGCATCTGAATTGACTCAAGAGCAAACTGTGTTTCTTCTGTTGGAGTAAATAAATCTCCATATACTTTTCTAAACTTAATTGCTGCAGTTTCCATATCCATAAATGTCTTTGTTGCTACCGAACCAAGACCCATTAATGGAATTGTGAAACCAACCATGAGCTGACGTCCAGCCCACTGTGTATTTTTACCAAAATTTAAAAGGTTTGTAGATCCCTGTTTTACTAACTGATTAAAGATGGCTTGCTTTTGTGCAGCCAGTTGCGTTTGTGTTGCAACACTTGATAGATCAAGCTTTGTTGGCATAACTGCAATAGCTCTCATAGCGCCAGTTGCGTCACGGCCCATCTTTATATACTGAGTTTGCAGTCTCTTTACATTTTCAACTGCTACTTTGTTTACAGTATCTAACTCAGAAGAAAACATTCTACCAAATGACTTGGTAGATGCCATTGAGTATCTAAAATACTCACGCATTGAAAACTTATTACGCTCTAGCGAGTCTGTAAAGTTTTCTGCTGTTGTCTTGACAGTTCGTAATTCTGCAGAGAACCCTCTAATGGCATTAACACCATTAATAAAGTTCTTCTGCAGATCACGTTGAGCTAACGCAGCAGCATCGCTGCTTTTTGCTACTGAGGAATGAAATCTTGAAATCTCTCTTTGAAGAGCTTTTAGCTGTGCTAATGCACCAGACGTATCTATATTTACGCCAATTTCGGCATTTACAT
>CAYQOJ010000011.1:0-32674 GCA_964419105.1 uncultured Methylococcus sp. | reverse complement strand
TCTGTGTTTGTTGATGAAGGTGGACAAATCATTCAAAGAAATTTTCAAGGGGTGTACCTGTCAAAGTTTAAGTGATATTGTAGGCAATGATGTCAAACAAAGCATTGGTGATTTGAAAGTTGTTCGTGATGAGGCTGGGCTAAATTTGAGGTCAAAAATTTTTAAGCTGCTGAAGACCAAAATAGGAAATGAAGTGGAAGCTCGGGTTGTGGCAAAGACCATTGCATACTACAAGATCTATTACAACCTGCAGGCATTTGGATTCTTTCATTACAAGGATTTTGACAAAGACACTCTGATCAAATCCAGCCAATTAAGTGCGAATCCTCTGTTTTTGGGATTTGATACTGAATCTATCGACCCAAGTAAAAAGGATGTAAGAATGGGAACAGTGGAGAAAATTCTCAACGTAACGTATCCTATAAAGGGTTGGAACAACTTTGTAAAGGATACAAATACGGATAAAGATAATGGAACCAGACGTTATCGCTTCCTGAATCCTGGCAAGAAAAACATTGATGGCCTCAAAGTATCACTTGTGGATGTTTTGAAACACATGGAACTAAGATCTGACTATGAAGCAAATAAACCAACAACCACTCCACAGAATCCCAGACGGCCCAAGTCGGCACCGGCAAAATTGGAAGTTCCTGTGGGTGGAAATGGTCAAAGCAAAAAAGGAAATCCCAGCAAAGCCATAGCCAAGAAGGCAGCGCGAAAATCAGGAGCAAAAACAGGCTCTAAACCAACCAAGGTTCAGCCAGCCAAGAAGAACCCCCCCAAGAAGACCTAAATGAACCCCCCCGCGTTCAAGGACTTCATCGTGTGCAAAGCGCTGGACGTCATCTCCGGCAACGGGGCGTACCGCAAGTACCTGCACCAGTGCTGCGAGAACGGGGAGGACTGGGCGCTCAAGGTGTCGGCCAACGTGGCGGCGGTCGGGGCGGTGATCAAGGACCTGCATGCGCTGGTGGACCGGGTGCGGCGGCTGCCCAACTCGAAGCTCGGCAGGGTGTGCGGGGAGATCGTGTCGTCGATGCACAGCCCGGTCAGGGTGATTCCGGGGTGGTCGACATGTGAGTGGGAATGCGTTTGTTGCAAAAGTTGAATAAGCATATAGTGCTATGATAGTAGTGATGATAAAAATATTATTAATAAACAAAACAATCACCCAATTATTTTACTGTTTTTATTCACAGCTCCCCGCCGCCCGGCGCTCCCCAGGCATCATCACCGAGTGCCAGGCCCAAAACTGCATCGATGTCTCGCGCGCGACGAAGCAGAACCAGACGATCCCGGTGCACAGCAAGTTTCAGTACTTTGCGCTGATGCTCTTCTACACCCACCGGATCGAGCACGTGATTCGGACCTACACCAAGCTGTGGCTCGACGGCCAGCCGCCCGACGCGGACATGAACGAGCTCACGGCCAAGTTCAGGGAGCAGGACGCGCTCTTCGACAAGATGTTCGAGCGGTTCCAGCAGGGCCACGCGCACGTCAAGGCCAGCTTAGAGGCCTACATGTGCGAGAACTGACGGGTGTACAAAAGTCCTGGGAGGGCGCGTCATTTCCAGCATGGCCACTTTTTGCATCGAGGACACTGACGACGACGTGGACTACTCCCCCACCCCGCTCCGGGACGATGAGGATCTCAGGATATTGCAGCAGTACTCGCCGCCGCCCCCCGACATGACCATCGTCCTCAACGCCTTCCCCGACGACCACTTTGTCGCCGAAAAGGAGGGTCTGCTTGGCGATAGGTTCATAGGCACGCTGGGCTTCTGCGGCGCGCTGGCCCTGCTCGCGTCCACGTGCTGCTGCTGCTGCAGGGGGTGTCATCGGGCGGAGATCGCGAGCACGTACAACCGGCACACGCTGTTCGGGCTGTGCTGTCCGTTTGGGTGAAGTCCAAAGAGTTTTAAGTTTTCCACATCCGTATTTTTTTAAAATAGCATGGGTATGCGCTTTTCAGCCGCTAGACCAGAAACCCGTTTACTCACCCAAGAGGAGAAGGATCATCTCCTTCTGCTTGGCATCACAGCAGGCTGCCTAGGAATCATGAACGAAGCGATGGAGAGCGGGGACATCTTCGATCCCAAGCACATGGAGAAAGCCCAGCTCCTCAAAACTGGACGGGAGTGCGGGATTGAGTTGCTCAGTCCATTATGTCTGAAGGAGGCAGTTAACGGTTAACTCAAACCCAACCAAACCCTACCATCACACTGCTGCATACAATTATAGGAATTTGACTCTTAACGGTTGGGTCAGTCAGCAAATCCATACGAAAATAGAAGAAAAAAAACTGGACACGTGGAGACAGATATATAAAACACAATAACCCGCATGAACATATCGAAATTTGATCGAATGACACGCAGGAAAAGGAAGAAGGTATGTTTATTTTTCCTCTTCCATATTCAAACGAGTGGGGTTAGTAGGAGTGTTGAATAATATTTATCTTGTGTTAGGTCTTAATCAACCCAATCACGGAACAAACTACAACATCATCTGCGCTTCATGATTGCAGCGAATTTGGGACAGCTCAATGCTGTCTGCACCGAATGACGGCTTTGTGCTCCTTCTACACGTTTCAGTGTATTACGGCTTAGCACCCGTCTATATTCGGCCTGGGGGTTATGCTATACCTCCATATCCACATGGATAGAACGAATGGCTGCCCACTATGTGTGTCATGCTATGGCATGGCCTCATGGTTGGGTTTGGTAGTCTTCGAAGTAGCAGGACAAAGAAAAGTAGTGATTTGTTTCTAATGAAATCTGAATCAGGCCGTAGAGCAAAGCAATGAAATAAGAAAGAAAGAAATCATTGCCACCATGACAAGCACAGGAGTAGAGTATATACTACTATGCATGCCCTCAGAGGTTACTGACATTTTTGCTGCTGTCGGAAATCAAGAAAACAACAACATAATAATAATAGAGGATACGCCACGTGGTGAAAGGTAAACTCCACAAACAATCCATGGACGACGTCCTCCACATCATTGTCACACAGCACCTCCTGGCCCAACCCCACGACATTACCTCCCTCCTCGCCTTCATCCGCCTGCAGGCCACGCACCGCCCCACGTGGCTGAAGTACAAGCACGACCGAGCACTGTGGCTGCAGCTGGAAGCCACCCTGCCCAAATGGTCGCTCCCCGAGCACCTAGGCCTCCGACGCCGCGTGATCACCGGGATCAAACTGATGCTTGGCAAGTGCATCTCATGCCACAGCCACGCGCCGCGGGTCTTCATGGCGTTCCAGGCGCGGTTCTGCCGCAAGTGCTGCCACCGACTGCTGGTCTCGGACTTCGAGCTCGCGTGGCGCCACGGCGTGCAGTCCCCACCCCCGAGCACCGCCTTCATCGTGCGGTATGCCGGGGCGGTGAGAGTGAGGCTGTACCTGAAGCAGCACCTCCGGGGCATCATGACGCCACCCGAACGCGTCAGGCTCACGCGCGGGCAGGTTGCAAGGTTTCTCGCCGAGTGGCCGGGGCTCAGGCTCGAGCACATCAAGGCGGTCATCAATCGCATGTCCTGAGTGGTGCCCTGTAGCAAACCGCAACCGTGCGATATACAAATGGCGCGCAGAGATCGAATCGATGAACGCGTATGTAACCCTGGTGATGAAGGGCGATTTCTACATCCCAGGGGCGCTCACACTCGCACACAGTCTCAAACAAACCAGGACACGCAACGCCATCGTGTGCATGGTGACAGACGACGTCGCCAATGTGCAAGCGCTGGCAGCGGTGTTTGACCGAGTGATCCGGGTTGATTACATCCGCGGCGAGCACCACCCATTCCCCAACGAGGCGACGCTGCACAAGTATGCTGCATGGGAGAATGTCGTGTTGACACAGCATCGCTGCCTGAGCCTATCAGAGTACAGCAAGGTGTGCTTTCTGGATTCGGATGTGGTCGTATTGCGCAACATGGACAGCGTGTTCGACCTTGAAACGCCAGCAGGGACCTTTTACGAGACGATCCCCGTCAAAAGGGAGAAACACACCAATCGCATCCACGGAGAGACGGTGCCAGCGCAGTACATACTGGACTGTCTCAGGCAAAGCAAATACCTGTGCATTGCAAACTGCCTGCTTCTCACGCCGGGTGATGCGATTTACAAGCGCTTCACTGATTTCCTCTCGCGGTTTTACACGGAGCATGGGCACAAGTATGGATTTAAGGGCTGGAATGCCCACGGCAATGAGCAGATGATAACGTACTTTTATTGTCACGAGCTGAACATGGACTGGAAATTCATCGGACTGTCCTACCAAACCGTGCCGTGGAAGTACGTGGACAAGGAGATCCCCCCGTTTCTGTATCATTACATGAGCAGGATTAAGCCGTGGGAGTGTCCCGAGAACAGGTTCACCCGGGCGTGGTGGGCGGCAGCAAGGAAGTGTATAGCGTCAAACCCGCATCTGAGATCTGTCTTCTTTGATGTCGTACAACGGAATCATGGCTTGCACAACGTGGCGTGCCCCCGCCGGCTGGATGTGCAGGAGGAGGACGGGTATGTGTTTCAGGGAAAGATGGATGGTGCACGGAGCTCACTCAGCAAGAAAATCAGGCACGTGAACCAATGCACAGCTGTCAAGACCTTCGAACACACAGCCGAGGGTGAATTCGTCGACCCGCCGCAGGGGTTTGGGCTGTTCCAGGGCTCGGCAGATGGCCGGACGCTGATCGCCGTACACGCTGAACTCAAAGCGCTGTTCCGCTCCCCCGAGCGCTATCGATTGCTCGAGTCGTATGAGGGCAAGGAGGGGCTGATTGCTCTTTTCTGGCCGCCGTCATCCCGGGATGCCGCAACTTCGCTGAAGGACGGCCTCGCGCGTCTGCGTGCAGTGGGGGCGCCGGATTTAGCAAACACCCTCGAGCTGGATTACACCCCCCTCATAATGCGCGTATTGAATCTGACGCTGGAGTCTGTGATGGACTCGTCGGTGGAGGTAATTTTCTATCAGGCCGTTCACGCCGCTGGGTTGGAGCAGCATATAGACAACGTGACCCGTACGCGAGGGCACCTCGGACCCGTGTGCAGTATCGGATTCGGCTCCACCAGCCGGTGTTTGGACCTGTTTCCTTCTCGGTGCACAGCGTCATCATCACCCATACGGCAGCGAACGTACCCCGGGGAGATGGTCGTGCTTGACTCCGAGGCGCGGGCGTGCTGGTCGCACAGCGTCCCATACGGCTGCGAGTATGAGCGTCTGTCCGTAGTTATCCGCCCGTGCGTGTCGGCTCCAAGACCAGCTCTCCGATTCGACCCAGAGCTGCGCATACCGATCCTCAAGCCCACGGAGCCTCTTTGTACCCCAACCAAGAAGCGCGAAGGACACCCCGGTGCATTCTCCATGTACGGGATCGCGACAATGCTGTACACGGCAGAGGAGTCTCACTACATCACCTGGCCGTGGGACGCGCACACGCGGAACCAGTACATTTTCGATGTGCTGCGTTCGGTCAAGAAACCTGTGATATGGGACGCATACGCCGGCGTGGGCGGTGACACCGTGCAGCTGTTATCCGTGTCGGCACAGGCCGTCGTACACGCCATCCAGACCAAAGCGGCGCCAGGTCGGGTCGAGCGGCTGCTGCAGAATGTCACCCCCTTTGCAGGCAGGAGGTGCGTGGTACACAGATGCTCGTCGACGGCGTTTATCCGGCGCCAAAAGTCGCGATGCGATCTCCTTTATCTGGACCCGCCTTGGATGGAAGGGTCACGGTATCTGTCTGCGGCGGAGATGGTCCGCAAGCTGGCGGCCGATGTTTTTGACGTCCTGGCGGCACCTGTCGGCATCGTGTGTCTCAAGACACGGTTCAGCTGGCAGGAACTGAATCTGGAGAACGCTGAGTTGGATCGGACGCTGGGAACCGCATATTTTTTTCATTTCTTCAGGCTCATTCAAAACCCACACACTTCAATCATTACAAGATTATATGCTACAAAGAGCGAGTCTGAAAAACAGATGGTGTCAGCAGTACAATCAGAGTAATAATAATAATAATAATAATAATAATAATAATAATAATAACAATAATAACAATAATAACAACCATGGATCACCTTTGATCGTATAGTTTCCCCGTCCCGGTGAATCAGCATTCAAGTTAACATTGTTTCACATTATGTAAATACAATTGTAAGCAGTCTGGTGCACTTGATCATGCTAACGATCTCTGCCGTGCTGTGCCGCAAACTTAGCCTTTCATTCATTCCCTGGGTTGTCTTGCGTATCATAAGCTCGTTGGGTTCGAATGGATGGGAGTAATCAGGCAGAATAAAGGCTGAATGTTTCAGTTCAGCGAAAGGGGCGAGAGTCCTGTTGTCCAACGTAGTATAGTACTACCATCATTGAACGTAACCGTCAGCGTAATTGAGTCATAAATTGACCAAACGCCTGACACGTGGCGATGAAATCCGCATCGGTTCTGCTTGCAATGGCCTGGACCCAAACCCTTCAAGCCAGCCTGCTCCATCAATCTCGTCCAGCACTCATGAGCGTCATCCAAAAGTCCTGCACCAACATCATCCAGCAGTACAAATCCGGATCGACCGAGGCCTTCTACCAACGCATGCTCCAGGTCGATCTCTACCATAAGGGCATCCCGTGTCTGGCTGAGGTCGACGTCTTCTGTATGTCGGGCTCTGTTCCCATATACGTGGGGCGTCTGGACCTGGAAGTCGACCACTCTGTCATCCTGGAGCTCAAGGTAGCACCGGCCATCACCTCCAAGCACATCCAACAACTCGCGAAATACGTCCGCGCGCGGAAACTCATGGGGATGAACATCACGGACGCCGCCGTCGTGTGTTTCACCGAGAAGGACACGGTGGAGTTCCACTGCTTCCAAATGATGCACAAGCCTGAGTGCGGGTCGTCGCGCTTTTTCACCCGGTGTGGCGGGGATGATTAAAACATGTCTTCTGGAGGTGTTTTCTCCCTGGGTTTTGGCGGGACTATTTGCTCATATTCTGTTATCAATGCGTCAACACGCTCTTTGAAAAGTGGGTGATATGACATATCGCTCAGCCTACACCATCTGCAATTGCAGTCCAAAGCACATATGACCATTTCATGAATTCAAATATATTCTCCTAATATACACAAGGATCAAAGGAGCTTGATTCGGATCTCCTGCGGCCCGTCCTCTTTGAATGAAATCACGTCGTGGTTGATCATCCTCGAGGCAAAAGACTTGGATGGTAGCGCTTCCTTGACCTGTGCGACGGAAGAAGCAGCAGCAGTGGCAGTAACAGGAAGCTCCACCTTCTTTCCAGTGAACTGATTCCCCAAAACACTGCCAAGCACACCCCCCGTCCTCCACAGACTGACAATCACCCCCACGACACAGCTCACGCAGAGCACGCCCACGATACCCGCCCCGATACTCACAGCCAACCCCGTGCTCAGCTCGCAGCCTGGGCCCATGAAGCCAGGAAGACACTCCCACTTGCACTGGAACGTCTGAAACCAGTTGGGCGTGAAGACGAACCGCGCATTCTCGGGCTTCTCGTTCGCGCAGTAGATGCACAGCTTCCGCCCGTCGGTGTACGTCACCTGGTGGCAGGGCTGCCCGTACCACGCCGAGCTCCAGTGCGCCGACCCGGCCTCCCACTCTATGGGAACAATCTCATAATACATGTAAAACACCGGGCTCAGGCACAGGAACAGCATCGCCACGAAGCTCGGGTGGATCATGGTGCTCACCTCCCAGCGGCGCCCTCCCCCGACGTTCCCCTTCATCAGATCCTTGCTCGTCAGATTCACCCGCTCATCGCACGGCGAGCCCAGCGCATCCATCAGCGCGTGGTCCCTGTACCGCTCGAGCACGTCCCACAGGCAGCACACGTGGCGCAGGCATGGCTCCACCCACGGCGCCCCCACCGAGAACAGCAGCACGGGCACAAGGTCCGCCGCATCGTACGCCCCGCTGAGGTGGATCTGTCCCGTCGCGCCGTCGACGTGCGCTGAAACATTGTAGAACCGCGGCCCTCGGGAATTGGAGTCCAGGGGCAGCATGGATGGGAGGGGAGGAAATGCAGCGTTTTTGTACACAGTTGGGGCAGTCAGTTTATTGCATCATGGTGTTGTCATTGTTAGGGTCCAGCGGCACCTGCTGCCCTTTCTCCTGCTCCCATATCCTGATCTCCACCCTCTCCCCCAGCAACAAATGCAGGCTGTTGTGTCTGCTGCTGGGTTTGTTGTATCTGCGGCTGGGTCTGCTGTGTAGTATACCGCGCCCCCCTAGCTCCTGTTTGCTCGTTCCCAAAGACGGTGAAAAGCTGGCTGCTGTCCACGGTCGACTTGAGATTCTCCACTACGATCAACCGCGCTTCGATTGCATTAATCCGCAGATCTATCCGTGAATTCAGCACCCGGCTATTGCCCACTGCGTCTGCCACAAAAGATATGGTTTCTGGTTGTCTGATATGTTGATTGAATACTTCTTCGACCACACGCCTGACTTCTTCTGGTTGCATTGCCTCTCTCTTCACCACCGGGGGAGGAGGTGGAGGAGGCGCCCGTCCTGCTACTTGGCGATTTGGCTCGTTAATTAATCCTTCCAAAGTTGAAACATCACCCTCACACATTAACAGCCTATCCTCAGCCCTAGCAAGACGATCGCCAAACTGTGAAACCTGCAGGTCAGTGGACAAAAGTCGTCGGCTGAGGTCGTTCCAGTTATCGTATGTTACATACTGTGACAACTGTGATATTACAGGTAGAATTCCTTGCAAAGCTGTTTCGAAATGGGACTGCTGCGCTGAAAATGCACCGTGCATGTTTGTTATGCTAGCAATGTTAGCCTGCAACTCTGAGATTTTTTCTGTGATGATTGTTCTCAATTGAGTAAATTCGGGAATTATTCTCTCGTTTAGTTGCTTTGTTACCCCTGTTTCCAGTGCACCCTGAATCTCTGACCTGATCTGATTCTCAATTTCTTGCCTGAATACACTCTTAACTCTTTCCCAGTTCTCATTCAAAGCGTCACGGGTTATCTGAGATAAGTCCTGACTCTGTGCTGCTGATGCCGCTGGCAACGATGAATGTGTCTGTGATCTGAACGCTCTGCCTTCCTCCATAACCCTCTGCTCCAAATGTCTGAAATTCTCATTGAGCTTCTCCCTGTCTTCGAGAATTATCCTTCTCAATTCCAGTTTCATATCAGCAAGTTCAGATTTACCTGATGCTACGTCGTCCCCTAGGTTCTTTGAATGCATATTAAATGACTCCTGCAACCGCTGCATAAACTCCTGATTTGTATGCACTCCAGACACACCCAAATCCCTGAACTCCTGTGTCAAGTTTTGCATTTTGGTCTCCATTGCCGCATTCCGCCTTTCAATCAACGAGCGCATTTCAGCATTCTCCCTCTTGAGAGTCTCAACAGTGTGCGTATTGCTCTCACGAATCCCGTTCATCCGGCGCTCCACCATCTCCTGCACCATTCTCTCCAGATGCGCCGCCCTCGCAGGCTCTACCGCAGCCCGCCCGCCACCATCATGATTCCTTCGCTCCCTCAACTCATCCACCTTCTCCGTCACCCGATCCACCCGGTCGGCCAGCCGCTGGACGCTATCCGCCACGCTGCGCCAACACCCGTCGTTACAGCAGCAGTCCTTTTTCTTGTCGCATTCCTCTTCGCGGTGCCCGGCAACTCCCGAATCCTGCGACACGATGATGAGCCGCGCGATCCTGGCGACGTAGTCCTCGTCGAGGCCCGTGGCGGACTGCGTGATCAGTGCGCGGTTCTGCTGCAACACAAAGACAAAGAGCGCAACGGTGTGCTTCTTGTAGTCGTACTGCAGCGAGCGGTTGAGCTGTGTCGTCGCCACGCCCAGGGTGAACGGCGCGCTCGCGCAGACAAAGGCGCCCACGGCCAGGGCGAAGGCCTCGAAGAACTTATCGTGCCGCCGAAAACGGTTAGCCGTGATGCGGTATTCACTCGTGCCGTGGAGCAGCCCTGCCTGGCACAGGTGGAGCACCAACTGTAGCTCAGAGGCCTCCACCTGCTCGTGCAGCCCCATGATCTGGAACCGCTTCCGCTGCAGGTTCATGCTGCGCACTATCTCGAGCATCGACGCCGCCGCATCGGCCACTGGCGTCCCCTCCGCCACCGACGGCAGGAAGCGCTTCTTCACAAACTCGTTCCACGCCACATCCCTGAGCGACGCCAGATCGCTGTCGTTCACATCCCCGCCCTGGTTGCGCGCGACCCAGATCATACTCATCGGCATTTTCGACGCCCCCGCGACCAGATGCGCGTAGCGGTAATCTCTGCGCACCAGATCCTCGCATCGCGCGAGCTCAGACGCAAGCTGATTTTGCATGGCGGGGGGCGAGACAAAGGGGTCAATCAAGACGCTCGACGCGCTCGTGTAAAAAGAGCCGCCATTTTGAGGTAATAATACAGCGCTGTCCATCACCAGGACGCAGGGTTTATTACGCTTTTGTACCCAGCGCGGGTGCATTGTATGAATGCTCAGATCTCCAAATCGCTCATCATCGTGTCATCCAGAGGCGTCGGCCAGAAGCGTCGGGGCGTGAGTCGGTGGCGGCGTGCGGTGGTCTGCTTCTTCTTCTTCTTGATAGGTGCCCCGGGTGGAGTCTTGGCAAGCCGCGAAAACACCACAGCAGGGTGCTTGGGTGGTGTCTCAGGGGCTGGGGCGGTGTGCATCATGATCGTCGGCGCTGCTTGTTCGTCGTGTTCCGCTGAGGCTTAAAAATAAGATTTAAAACTCACCACAAACCCAAGCAAACATTTTAAATTTAAAACCAGCTGAAATCCTTTTTTTTTGGTTCAATAATAAAATAACTCCTTTTCCACATCATCCTCTTCTCCTTCCCACCCATGCAGAAGAAAAACGACGCCCTCGACACCGCCTTCGAGCACATAGGAGAGAAGATCGCGCGCGAGATAGCCAGGCAACAAGCATCCGAAAGGGAGGTTCCAATCCCCGCCATCCCCGTCAGCGCAGCACAGTCGTTGGTATCGCAGCCCGTCCTCATCTTCGACACGGCCCTCCGGATGATCGTGTACGAGATGAACAGGAAGAATCGCTATTATTGCTTTTCCCTCTGCAAAGAAACCGAGCTTGTCTGGACCGTCATGGGATCACGCTACCCGGAGTACATTATGATCACCCTGGATGGCTCCTTCTCCTTCTTCGAGGTCGCGTCGATCTTCCCTACCTCTATGAGTATCCAGTGGTACTTCAGCCTCAGGGACATCAGATTGGATATTGAAAACGCCTTCAAGGCGCTGTACGCGTGAGTCTGTCTGAATAAATGGTTTACTATTATTACTGCTATTATTATTGTCCCCACTATGGGGATCATTATGAGCTTCTGTATGAGACAAAGTGTGTGGGAAAATTATCCGTCTTCTTCTCCTGATCCAGTGACTCTGCATCACCACTACTGCTACCAAACCCCTTCCCCCCCACCATCAAATGATCCTCTTCCTCTTCCTCCTCACTCCTACTATTACTACTACTGCCACAGCAGCGCCCCATCCACTCCCGCCCGTTCCACCCCACGATCGCGAGCGAGAGCAGCAGCAGCACCGACACCCCCAGCCCGACCCACGAGCGCTGCTGGGTCTCCTTCTTGCGCGGCTCGCGGCACGCCGTCTTGTCCCAGACGAGCCCCGAGGGGCAGATGGTGCTGTGCTCGATGCGCGAGAAGAAGAAAAACTCCTCGGGTGTGAGCTTGCGCATCGTGGTTTTCGCGAGCTCCGAGAGGAAGGCGGGGCGGTTGAGGGCCTCGAGGCTCTCGTCAATCTTGGACGAAAAGCTCCGCACCTCGAACGCCAGCTCGAACCCCGGGCCGTACAGCCTCCGCATCCGCGCTCGTTCGGGGCACAGGCCCTGGAAGCACTGCACGCACCGGTCCTTGTCGCACACGCGGAGCAGCTGCGCCCTGGGGATCGAGGCCACGTACAGCAGCGCAAACGTCCCGAACATCTCGCCGTCGACGACGTTGGCCGCGACCGTGTACTGCTGGAAGACGTTGAGCACCCCCAGCGGCACCGGCGTCCGCTCGCACACCGAGTTGTGGGTGCTGTTGCAGCGCGCGGCGGTGATCTCGGGGCACTTCTCGCATGGAGTGCAGGCCGAGGCGTTGCCCAGGCTCCACGTCGTCAGCGAGCACGCCCAGACGTCGGCGCCGCCCCTGCACTCGTGGCCTGGGGGGCATGGGACGCATTCGTTGCGCTGGCTGTCCTTGATCCTCCCGCTCGGACACCGCCTGCACTCGCCCAGACTGTCGACGTAGCCGTCGTCGCACGTGCAGTTGGCCTCGCTCACGCAGCGCTCCATGCACCCCGAGTTCAGGCGGCACGGCGTGCACATCCCGGCGCCCCGGTGCGAGTACATGTCCGAGGGGCACGGCTCGTGGTGCGTCTTTCCGAGGCAGTACTCGCCCGCGGGGCACAGCACGCACTTGTTGTGGTTGGAATAAACAGTCCCCGCCTTGCACGGCACGCACTCGTCGCCACTCCGCGTGAACCCGTCCGCACACACGCACTCGGCCGCCGAGGACGCCCCGGGCTCCGACCACGCGTTCAGGCCGCACGCCAGGCAGTGCCCGGACGCTGAGGAGTAGGTGTTGCGCGGGCACAGCTGCAGCTCGCCCGAGACTAAACCGTAGCCTTTAGGACTCGGCCGGCACTGCGTTCCCACGGCGATCGACCCCGGCGGACAGCCCGTGCACTCCTCCCCTAAACACACGCACTCCGACGCCCCGGCATCGCTGCTGTGGTTCGCCGGGCACTCCGCGCACACGCCCAGCACCGAGTACGTCCCCGCCCTGCACACCGTCGCCCCGCCGTCGCCCCCGTCGCACCCGAAGCCACTAGGACACGCAGCGCACACGAGGTCCCCCGTCGCGTCGCACGCCCGCACCCGCAGGAACCCGGCCCCGCACACCTCGTCGCACGCCCGGCACGCCCGCTCGCCCCGCCCGGACCACGTCCCGCGCCCGCACGCCGTCTTGCTCCCGTTCCCCGCGCACTGGAACCCGGGCTCGCACGGCCAGCACGAGGTGCAGTTGGGGGGGTCCAGCGCGTATTCGCCAGGGGGGCAGGGGGTGGTGAGGAGGCATGTGGTTTGTAGTAGTAGTAGTGATATTGGGGATGCTGCGGACATCAAGAGCGGGGAGTGATGGACGGTTTATCTATGATTCAGATGTGTAGGGTCAGGAGGAGGCGGTCCACCAGTTTGTCCATAGTTTGAAGGAGATCCAGCTGGAATTCACTGCGCATGGGTTTTGGTTTAGGATCTCCTCTGGCAGCACCAGGTAAACGTCTTAAGAAATTTTGTATAGTCACATTGTTTGGATCTGAAGGATGCGTGTCAACATGGCGTTGGAGAATTTCATTGGTATCAAAATCATCTCGTGGAAGTAAAACTCTCAAACTCCCATCACCCCCTGATATTTTTAAACCAGAATCAAATGTAGGTGAGAACAGAGTTTCCAATAGATTTCTGGTAAAACCTCTAAATGTGACATACACTGCTGGCACTGATTCACCATTATACTTGACTACAAGAGGAATAAAATTTCTGATATTCAAAAAAGCCAAGTTTGCCACACAGTTATCAGGAAAACGAAGGGAACCCTTTTTTCGTTGGAAGTATTCCTCTGAAATAAATTCAGAATTCACATTTACGTATTTTGTTGTGGAATGGCTGCTATGCTCCACTTCATAATTTCCAAAAAATGAGTACATGAAGTCACACACGTCTCTTTTTATCATCCTGTACCTGCTGGGAAGAGTGTTTGGCTGGAGAAAGTTATCATTCTGAATTTGTGTGCAGTGAATTACAGATGAAAGGTAACTCCTCAGTTCTAAAATCACACTACTTATTGCACTGGAACCTTCATCTCTGGTCTGTATATCTAAACATTTGTGTATTTCTTCTGCAATGTGTCCACCATGAATAAACCGGAGAAATTGAAGAGCATCACCGTGATCAGAGTGCTCCAATTCCAGAGCCCATCTCAAAATAAGGCATACACCAGATGAAATAACCATTTCCATGAAATTACTGTAATTTTCGCATAAAAATCCTAAAGTTACAGCAGTGTTCATGTCTTTTCCATTGATAATATCAATTAGTGAGTTGACTGTTCTGGTTACCTCATCCTCGCTTGTATTATTAGTGTAAAGGTATAGGGGATTTGAAGCTATTTTGGGGAACGTGTTTTGTGCAATATATCGAATCCTCTCTATTGAATCGTTGGTGCTCGGGTGCGAAATGCGCCCAAGAAAAAAATCACATGCTGTTTTTCTTAAATTATGAGCACCAATGCCTGTCTTTTTTGAAGTAATAATCCCAGGCGTTGTACAATGAACATACTGATGAGTCATATCGATCTGTCCCTGTCCCAAAGACGATTGTCCCGTGCTATTTTCAAAATTTCTGATCAACACCAACAAGCCAGATAAAAATATTTGTCTATTTAATACACTACTCTGACTTTTCAAAACATCCAGGTAAAAAGGAAGTGCAGGGGTGTCCAAAGCAAAACATGGATTTTTCCAACGATTCAACCAAGTGTCTTGTAATGCATCACGTTTCACTGCCTCTTCAGTGGTGATGTAGAATATTTCACTTTTATTATGGCTCTCGTCCAACATCCTCAAAAGCATTGATGTATCCAAAGGTGTAGTTGTAGCAGCTTCAGGACGCGATGCAGTTTCCATTTCCAGTTTTTTTCGTTCCTTTTCTGCTTCCTCTTGCTTTTTTTTCAATTCTGCTTCATCTGCACGCTGTTTTGCTATATTTTCATACATCTCATCCAGATCCGTTTGTGTCATCTTTCTGGAATTCGTAAATTGAAGCGTTCTGACTCTTCTCCCGCGATTTTGAGTTTCTGTGTCAGTGATAGATGATGAGCCAGATTTAGAAGAGTCTTCTTCATGTTGTCTATGACTTCCAACATCTACTCCTCCTTTGCCCATGCTAGATTGTATATCAGTGCTTATTCGTAAAGCGTCGTTCAATTTTAAAATCAAATCAAAAATTTCCTGTGCAGAAATGTCTCTGTATTCTCTGACCCTTGCTTTTGGATCCAATAAATAATTAAAAACAATACCACGAGGTGGCACAGTTATGTATCCTAAATTACATATTCTACTCAGCTCAATATTTACACTGTGTTTAGTATTATTTTCAATCAACCTCAAATTAATTTTATCTCTGAAGATTCCTAATTTATTTGAAAAGAACTTTGTAGCCTCATGCTCATTGTTAGTTTTAATGAATCTGTATCGCATTATCATCCTAAACAACATTTCACCAGTGAGATCCAATGTTTCTACATCAGAGGAATTTAATTTATCCTTATCACTAGAAGACTCACCCAAAATTTCCTCCTTGGCAATCTGAACTACCTTGTCTGCCATGACACCCCACCCCTAAAACCCCCTTATGTACTTCAATTTTATTTAAGCATAAATTTCACAACCACCCTCACCACGTCCTCCCCCAGCATCCCAAGCCGCGACCCACTCCCCACGCGCCGGTGGAGCGCCATGGCGCACTGCAGGACCCTCCACGCGCGCATTTCATCCAGGATGTCGCGAAGCTCATCTTCGACCGACTGTACTATGCACAGCATGGACATAGCAACCTGACAGTACTCATTATTCCTTATGAAGCACGCCTCCTGCAGGAATTGCGTGGTTTTGAAGTGCGGCCGCCAATCATCGTGAAATTCGCGCACCCCCTCCTCTGACAGCACGGGGATACGGGTTGCATTTCGCCCGAACATGAATTCGCGCAGGGAGTCAACTCTTGCACTCAGCTTCAGCAGCAACTCAGCCGTGTTTCCTGAGGTGCTGTTGACGTGACGGACGTATCTTTTCTGCAGGGTTGGAACGGGATCCCGCTGCTCCATTTTCGGGACCTCATCAAGCACAGCGTCCCATTCCAGCCCGCACGCAGCGATGAGCTGGCCAGTGGCCTCTGCGAAATGCTCCCTGAACGACTGGTACACCCACAGGGTCTGCGATACCACGCCCTCAGCCGTCTCGCACGCGTCGCTCATCTTCAGCGCCACGCCAACGCTGTACAGGTCCGCCGACCCAGTCAGAACCCCATTGGCGCGCAGTTCCCTGATCGCTGCAAGCGCGTCCTCCCTCCAGGCCCTGTTCAGGTCGAACACGCGCTGGCCGTGGATGTCGTCGCGGAGCGATAGCTTGTCCACGCACGCGCACAGGGCGAAGAGCTTGAGTTTGAGGTGGTGGATGGATGTATTTTTACCGACCATCATAGAAAACGTGTCTTTCTCCCAAAGAAGTTGCTTCATTTAAAACAACTATAAAAAAAATATTGCTATAAACACGGCAGACTCATCAGATGGCAGCAGATTTTCGGCAGAAATAAGGATAGCAATAATAAAGTTCAGACTCTGTGAGAATAAAATTATGAATGCAAATTTAGTCTACACACCCTGTTCAATAAAGCATCAACACTTCGAAGACGTGATAAAAAAGGGACTATTCTCTCTGCTATTTCATCATCTGAAGCTTCTATATTTTCAGGTACACCCCCCATCCAACCTTGACTAGCATCAGCAGTGAGTCTAAAAAATAAATTCAGAATTTCCCATTTAATGAAAGGCAGCCTCCTAGTCATATTTGATCTATTAATAAATCGCCGTTCATCTGTATCCCAACCATGAATAGCAACTGAAAGGATGTCCCAGTAAAGTTGCAATTTTCTACCATTAAATACACCACCAATCATTGAACGTCCTATTCTAGCCCAATGAGGATTCAAAATCATTTGTGTATATACTGGGTTGTCATCTTTATTATCCCGTTTATTCTCTATAAAACGCCTGAAAAATACAGCAAGTCCAAATATTGCAATATTTTCTGCAAACAGTGGGTCACAATTGCAAATATCCTTAAATGCTTCTTGACCATTGCCTGACCGTAACTTTATAAATGCATCAGTTATTCCCTGCTGAAAATTGACATCACGTCCAAATATACCAGAGTAAAAATTTTCAGTGTTAACTAGTCTAGCATATGCAGCAGTTCTCAGAGTTCTTCTGATATCTACTTTATCTGCAGGATTTGCCAGAATCCCTCTATTATATCTTTTTTGAACTGCTGGACTCAGTGAAGGACTGAAACCATGGATAAAATCTTTGCATGTATTTTTCCAGCTATCATAATCAGCCAATTCTCGTCTGAACCTGATCATACATGCCATTGCCCCAGCTATTACAGCACAAGCACCTTCTTGACCAATATTATTCAACAGATCAAATAAGATCCCTCTACTTAATGGATCAACAATTACATGCAAATTTTTATCATTATATCGATCATAAACAGCTAAATCTTCGTTCATACCAACATATGCTCCAGTTGGATCAACCATGAATGCACTTGGTCCCAGTTTTACTATATTTTTATTTGATAACTTAATGTATTCATCAAAAATACTTTTAGTTTCACTGAAATTTCTGGTTATATTAGGGTTAATAACAGGGATGTTTTCAGACAAATCATCACCTAAATATTCAAAACAAATTTTGGGGACATCTTCTCGTTTCCAGTTTAGTTCTCCGCGGCAGAAATTTAATAAAATACAACCCTCGCAAAAATCAGATGTGGTACGCGCAGTTACACCGGCCACCCCGTTCATGAAATGACCTTGTATTAGATTTTTCCCCCTTAAAAAATCAAATCCGTCCCTGGTTCTTCGCATTATGGTTTCTTTTTCCTTAATTGACAGATGCATTTTTGAATATAATGTTGATAAGAGATCTTGAATGGTTGATTGATTAAATGCTAGATTTCTTCGTTTAGACTCTATATTCTTGAAAATATTACCAATAAGGACTACTCCATCCTCATCTACAGCCCCCATTGTTTCAAAATCACACAACATTTTTACGCACCCTGCATTGCATTTGGTTTCTCTCATTGTTGAACTACACATAAGTGGTATAACATTTCCTTTATCCCGTTCAGCATTGGCAGCGTGTATTGACCTCAAACTGCGCAATATATCCACCCTACCACTCTGAGTTCGTGAAAAAATAACATCAGGGGCGTCACTGGAAAATATTTCAATAAATTGTTCTAATCTGGACATTTTCTCTTGAAACGACCTGTTAAAAGTGTACAAGGAATATAACTTCAAAAATGGAAATTGAGTGATTTCTTCACTCCATTTAATTTTTGAATCCAGGTCTAAAATCTGTTCTGCTGTTATTGACATGGGAGTTGAAGTCCTTATATTTTCCAAAATTCCATTTACTTCAGTTGTATTGACTGACACCCCTCCACTTAGATTCAGATTTTCACCCATTGACATCATTTTACATGTAGTCATCCACCCTTGTAATAAAATATTTTTTGAACTTAGATTAATATCACCGTTTTCAATCAGCTTTTTTATTTCAGAACCAAGCCCTTCAAATCTTATATCTTTGTCATATCCATTTATCATAGGCCTTGGGATTTGAATATTTATTGGTCTTAAAACTGTAAACCAATCGTTATTCCATAAATGCAATTTATTGTTGGATAACCTTTCTAGCAGAGATAAATAAACATTTCTTTCTCTCTTGATCCATTCTGGCTTATTAGCACTATTAAGGTAAAAAATTAACCTTCTTAAAACTCTTCTAGCTTGAATGCTAAATTTCACATCAGAACCAGCATCTTTTAGTTTTATCAAAAGTTTTGATATTTCTGATGTACTTAATAATTTAATACCTTCCCCTGATTCTTCCATGTCTATTTCAGAATTTCCTTTGTTGTTTCCTCCACCACCTATACCACCAGATACTTCTGTTTGTTTACTGGCAGTCAGTACACCACCATCTTTGAGTTCTTCTGTGGCTTGATCAATTGCATGAACCTGATTATTTGTAATATCCTGTCTTTGTTTTTTAAGATAGAAGTCTATTTCATCCTCATCATTTATTTCATCAGCCCCTCTTTTTGCTGATGATTGGTCTGATTGCATTCAACACCCTCCCTGGTGCTCATTTATGTACCAATCTCCACTTTTTTCACAAAAAATTTATTATCATTCTCATAACATCAATGCCAACTCTTTGCATCCAAGAGTTGCATCCCAATCTTGAGTGTAAGGCCATGGAACATGGAAGTACTCTCCAGCTATTAATTTCATCATAGATGTCAGCAACTTCATCTGCATGCAGTGCCAACAATTCAGCAGCAATCCAGGCTTCTGCACACTTGAAATCAAGGTTCATGATGTCATATACAAATGATTTGGCATATGATTCAAGATCAAATGAAATGCCTTTGTTTTTAATAAGCTGCAATAGCTGAATATTTTCTGTCCCAGCAAGCTTAAGACGATCATAAATGTTTTTCCAGTTTCCTCCACCTCTGACATCTGATGTGAAATGCGTATAAAATAGATTCCCTTCTTGGTTTGACTTAGAACCCTGACGAATTTTCAAGATTTTCTTTTGAACCTCTGAATGCTGGAATATCCAATCCACTTCCTCTTCAATTCCGAGAAATTCAGATGCTTTGAGGACCGCATCCAATATTTGTCCACTAATCATTCTTGCTAGTTTCATGTACTGTTCCAACTCATTCGAAATATGTAATAGATTGCAGTGGATGTCTTTATTGTTTTCACATAGTATGACTGCTTCTAGTTTTTCTAATGCACTCTTCAGATTTGGATTGATGCTTTGAAACCCCTTGAAAACAATAGGATTCACTGTCTTTTTATGTTGTATGTCATGGTAAAATACATGTCCCTTATCCAATTCAATAGCGTTTTTTTCGTCAGATTCCAAGCTGAAACCTTTCACCATACTCAATAATCTACAAACTAGAATCATTGATTCACTTGATCCATTCACCATATTATTGCTTGAAAATATCAATTCAAAATGATAACTAATTTGAACCAAACAACAATTGAACAGTGGAATCCTGAGTGGATGCTGAAATCCAAGAAAAATAAAGGTTTTTATACATACTAAACAGACTAAAATTGATTTTAAACAAATTCAATCAAATTTGATAAAATTTACACGTCACACATTCCCACCACCCGGCCCAGGGAGGCCACTTTCCGGCCCAGTTGGCTCCTCCTTATAACCCCCCCAAACACATGCGCATCAAATCCACGCCCAGACACCTGACAAGCGCCCTCTGCCCGAGCCTCCAGTGCAGGGCCTTGGCCATTTCAAGCCTCTTCCAAGTATTGCGCCGGAAGTGGAAGACGGCGACGAGTGTGCGGACGGCGCGGCGGAGCTGGCGGAGGGAGGCGACGCGTCGGCAGGGCCGGCCCTCGGCGTTCCAGCAGCACACGAGGTACCGCACGCCGGCGTAGCCCCAGTCCCGGCGGAGGAAGATTTCGGCGTCGTCTGTGGACTCAAACGTCAGCGTGCCGTCCCTCAGATTCCCGGTGTGCGCGAAGCCCAGGGCCGCCATCCCCTCGATCGCGTCGATCGTCTTGAGCAGCGCCGGGGCCTGCAGCATCTCCAGCTCCAGCTCCTTCCCGATCCGCCGCTGCGCCTCCTCGTCGGTGATGCGGTTGCTCTCAAGCTCGAAGCGGTGCGCGCGGGGCATTAATGGGGCGGGCTTGGTGGTGGGGAGGGCTGGTTTTTATACGGATTGTGTGGATTGCTGTGTCTACTGGAGAAGGTGTTTTGGGTTCTTGTTGCACAAGGTATCCTACAGGTTTATCATCACAGCTCTACCCCAACAACTTCAATACGCGTAATCCCAGCCTGGGTAGGTTCACAGTAGCACAGCCGCTGGGAAACAAGGATGGCGTCCAAGCACTTGGATGTATTATTCTATAGTAAGTTTGATTAATTTGTCGAGGATAGAATTAATACTTTTGAGGTGACTAGTTAGTGTTATAGCTGGTTGATCACCTGCATTGATTCCTAGTTCAATCTGTTTGCCAGGGCTTTGAACCTTATACATAACATTAAAAAATAGATATAGTATTTCCCATCTAAAAATTGGCATAAATTTTTTCAGATTTGATTTGTTAGCAAATCGCCTCTCATCAGAATCCCAGGCATGGATAATGACAGAGAGGATGTGCCAGTATGAAATTCGAATGCTCTCATCTCCCCAAATTGTGTTTGCATTGGATATTGCATATGCTCTCATACTTTCATCGCTAATTAAACTGCCAAAGGCCCTTACCCTGTGGTTTTGATATTGTTTGGACTCAACACAGCCCCTGAAAAACACAGCAAGTCCAAAAAGAATGAGGGTTTCAGCAAAAAATACGTCAATACTGCATAACAACTGCCACGCAATTAAAACACGTCCTGTGCGCAATATCTTGAAAACAAAGTCTATATTAGGTTGAAATCTTTTATCACGCCCGAATAAAGCAGAGTATGCTGACTGTGAATCAAAAAGTACACCATAAGCCTTTCTTCGAATAATTTCCTTAACAGAAGCAATACGTTTTTCATTTTGAGCCCCTTCTCCCTGCATTTTAAATTCTTTTTTTTGACCATTTGTCAATTCAGATGAAAAGCTATGCATGAAATCTTTGCAGCACCGTTCCAACATGCGGTTACTACCATTGTTAAATCTTAGCATGCATGCCATTCCTCCGGCTAATATCAGGCCAGCTCCACGATTATCAATATTGTTTAACATTAGTTCAAGAAAAGTTTTATTCACGCAATATGGCATTGCAAAAATATTTTCCTTGCAATATCTTTCAAAAACATATTTATCACTGGACATACCATCAAAATTAGTACTAGACATGGTTCTAAACGATGCTATGTTCACTTGGTAAACATGAGAATAGAATTCACCAGCAAAATCAGAAAAAGTCTTATCCCGTACAAGATTTAATTGATCTTGGGCTTGTATTACTGGGGTAGGAGGCTTTGCATTATCAATTCCATCTCCAAGATAATCCATAATTACAACTGGAATGTCTTTCTCTCCTAAAGTCAATATATCAATGTGATTATTTAAAATAACACAACCATGATTAAATTCCATATGCAATTTATCAGTGAGTTTTTCCCTGCTTGTATCAATAAAACTTTTTATCGTTTTCAATGCACACAAGCAACTGTATGCCCCTGAATTTATTCCAACATCATAATTTTTTCTACGAAAATATGAATCTATTACAATATATAGCTCATTCATCAACCCATCAATGACTGATTGATTGAAACATATTTTCTCTCTATATTTTAAAATATGTTGAAACAGTGAGCCAGTATATATGATGCCACAATCGTCTATTAGGTTGGACTGTTCATACATCAGACCTATAACCCCAACGTTGCATTTAGTATGGAACAAAACTATTTGTGCCTCAGATTCAATTTTGACTTCCCCTGTTTCAAGAACAGAAACATGTCTGAGAGCATTAATTAACTTATTTTTATCATCTAAATTGTCAAACAAGAGATATTCTGGAACACGATTTGACAATAAACCAGTAAACAAAGCAAGTTTAGCTCTCTTTTTTTCTGCATCAATATCCACCATTGTGTCATTTAAAAATTTCAAGAATGGATAATTTGTTATTTCCTCAGCCCAGGGAATGGCTTCATTCAAGAGTAAAACATGGTTTGTTTCTGTTCCAGTGGAAGAAGGAGTTAAGCCATCTTGTATATTTTTTAGAGCATACAGAACATCTTTAGTTCTGTGTTTACCTGGTTGCTCCAACTCTAGACAACCATCGTTATCTTTCAATTTGCAAGTCTGACGCCATCCTAATATCAAAATAATCTTATCAGCTAAATTGATATTTTTATTTCGAATCATATTTCGCACAGCATTCCCGAATCCTGTGATACAAACTGTTTTTTCGTAGTCCCGAATGACATAATCAGGTATTGATACTTCGTTCAGTAACATGATTCTTTCAGGGCGCCATTTGCTCAATGCAGAATTCAACAATTCCCTTAAAATATCCATTTCTATTGGGTTTTTTTTAAGAGAATGAAAAAAGAATATAGTCTGTTTTAACACATTTCGTGACTGAAGAACATATTTAGCTAATCTGTTCTCATCAAAATTCTCTTTAATTTTGCCTAAGATAATTCCAACATAAACTCCCTCAATACTAATACCTTTTTCCTTACCATCCTTTGTTACATCCAACGCATGTACATCATTGCTACGTCCTGTATCAACCAAAGGTTGGTTTGTTTCTTTAATCAATTCTCTATCAGAAATTGAAGCTTGTTTGTTAGTAATATCTCTGTCATCCATCCTAAAAGACACAAAATATGCTCTTAAGTACATTTCTTCTTCATCAAAAGGGGTTGTTGGCTCAACCATTAAAAGTAGTAATTACCCTAAAAACACCCCCACCACCACACATCTCCACACCAATCAACTTCATTCCAACAACCATCAATTCCCACGCCTCCGCCGCTTCGTCGCAGCCCTGTCCAGCTTCTCCTTTCCAGCAGCCACTGGCATCGACGTGGATTTCTCTTCGTTGAACCACACAACTTCTTTCTTGTTCATGGCTGTTGGGTTGTCACGTCGTGGGAGAGGGCCATCGAGCTCAGAAACAACGGCTGCACGGTGCTGGAATCCCCCAGCAGATGGACTGAAGCTCAACTGAAAGCACTTTTTGCTTCGCTCCCAGCTGCAATCCAGGAGAAGTATAATGAGGACACAGATAAGAAGGACAGGCTTTTGCGTCTTTCAACTCTTTCTGGGACCCCTGGATATTTGACCTTCTCTGAAGTCTGCCCTCGACATGCGTCCATCCTGGACCTCGAGTGGCGGAAGGGCACGGATGCGCTGGGTAGCAAGTCCTTGGGCGATACAGGACGGTTTCCAGATAAGGATGGGATTTTTCACCACGAAGATATTAGGAGCATACCCATCCAAGTGCAATAATAGAGCGCATCCCAGCACGCGTGTGTCGCAGTGTATATAAACGGGCTGCAGACTGCATATCAACCATGTCTGACACCAACAACATCACCACCATCGACATCGAGAACACCACCACGGCGGATATCATCATCGACACCACGGCCGAAGACGCCACCGCCGACAACGAGCCGGTGATGAGCAAACTGAACCACATTCTGTACCTCCAAGACACGATCAAGACCGAGTGCAAGAGCATCCTCGACCTCCAGTCCAAAACGGACGACCCCAAGCAGTACGTGGAGCACCAGGCCCTGCTCAACAGCCTCTTCGTGCAGCACATGGAGCTGGGACTCAAGGCCACCAGCCTCATCGCGGCCGAGAGCCTCAAGTCATCCGACTCCACCGCCGCCACCATCGCGCTATTGTCCCTGTCCACCGAGAGCAGCTGCTGCGACGACTCGGTCGAGCTCACCGCGCGGGATAGTCTGCTGGAAGCGTCTGAGTCTGCTGGGGTGGCAGTGGGTAGAACGCTCAGTGTCGCGGATGAGGCTACTTCTGTGGATTGAAATTAAATTTTCTGAGTGATAAAAAATCTACCCCCAAAATATGCCCTTTCTGGGGTTTGAACCCAGGATCTTTGGCTCATAAGACCAACGCTCTGACCATCTAAGCTAAAAGGGCAATGAGTTTACTTATTGAGAGTTTCTTTTTTATATTACTAGTGAGGGTGAGAGTGCTGATGATGGAAAAGCCACATAAAGGTGTAACAGTGTGGTCTGCTTTCAAAATAGACCAAACAAGCACTGCTGACGACTGCACTATCTCTCGGTCCTAGTAAGTGTCACAAGACAGGTAGTATTCAATGCCAAACAGGGAAATCCAATAGCAGTACAGAGAATTTCGCATACATGCAGTCACAACAGACATGTTGATTCAGTGTAGATAATTCATAGAACCAGCATCTCACACACTCACTGCTCACAGAGAATTCCCAATGAACCAAAGACTTCAATGCCTCAAACGCTTCAGAGGGGGAATATCCAACTCCTCGTGAATAATCTCAATACTCTCATCCTCAAGCATCTGCAGCGTCCTCTCCATCGCCCGAAGCGAAACCGCGCCCCGCCGCTTGCGCAGACAGTCGGCTATCCCGAGCTTGGCGCCGCTATCACGGTCGAAGCAGCCCTCCTCCGCCTCGCGGTCGAACGACTTGATGAGACGCACGACATCCCCCACGGACTCCGACGCGCGCTTCACGGCCTTGAGCAGGATAGCCGCTTGCTTGACGCGCATGGACGAGATGCGTTGGTCTTGCCGCTCTTCTTCCTCCTCGTCTGCTTCGCTTTCGCTCCCGTGCATTTTACCCTTTGTCTCCATCGTGGACGACGATACAATCTCCGCCGAGTGGACGACCACCCCATTATTTCCTCCCCCGCCCTTCGTGCACTCGATGAAGTTGATCCGATTGTACGGGCAGAACACGCAGCCGACCCAGTTCTCATTCGCGCGGAGCACGCGGTCGAGCTGGATCTTGAGCCCGTTGAACATGACGTAGTCCTGGCCGGGCAGGTAGACCATCGCGTTCTCGGCATTCGCGCCTTTGGGCTTGGCAAACTCGAACTTGATCATTTGAGTAAGAGGGGGTGCTTTGGAAGATGGTATTGGTGGCAGTTTGAGTTAATTTGGTGTTTGGAGGCGTTTGAAAAATATTGTGTTCCGAGTTTTATTTTTAAAAATATTTTTCTCTGGTTTGAAAATGTTTGTGTTTTAACACCTGACTGCTGAAATGAGTCCAAAGAAGAAGACACACTTGCACTTTGACTATGAAGAAGTAAAGCCATTGTCAACATTACACCCGTAATGGATCAAGTGAAAATGACAAGGTGTTACAAAAACCTAAAGGAGGGTGTGTGCCCTTAGAACCAGTTCATTATCAAGACTTAGGGGCATTTGAACTACAGTCTGTAGGGTTTTGGCGAAATCCCAAATTGGAAATCAAACCTGCGCTAGCTGCGCAAACTAAATGAAGCTGAATGCTCCTGTTGTCATAAAATGGGGTTGGCATTATCCCTAGTATATAAACTATGAAGTAAGCAAGGCTGATGCAAAATCTGCAGCTATTACATATAACTGAACGCCTTGTAGATCAGGTCATATTGTCTATGCCTTTCATCTTACTACAATCAGGCCATAATGCAGTTCAGAATACACAATTCTCACATGGTAACCTTGGTAGTAATAGCGATAATGATGTTCTATTTCAAGATGAGGATGTTTGTGTTTTACGTCCAAATTGTTCTAAAGGCATTGTAATATACCATATATTTGATGAAAAAAATGAAGAGTCCATAAACACACGCGGGCTTATTTTACATCATGCATCAATGACAGGTGAAAGGTCCATATCACATCCATACAACTTTTTTAGAGCACCAGCTTACAACTATGGAGACATACAATCACAGAATCCTTCCTTGGAAGAAGTGAATCAGAACTATGCAACCAAGATGGAACCTCCTTCAAAAAAAAAATTCCGTTACTTTTGTATACGCATTGATCCAGCAAAGACATACGTTTACCTTTCTGAAGCCCGTTTTTTATATTTTGGAACAGATAAATGGAAAGCAACACGGAAAACATTGGCTGATTACCAGGAAATGTGCATACAAAATAAAAAAAAGAAGGGTAATTTCTATCATGCTATCAGTGGGATTAAATTAATGGTAAGTAATGATGACACTGTTGAAACTCCTCCAGAATACAATGGTGAAGTTCTAGTGAGATGTGATATCCCAGTGTCCTGGAGAGTTCATATAACAGCTTAATATCCATGCTTCACTAGTAGATGTATACACTTGTGAATTGTAAACACAAGATGTTGTGCAGTCATAGTTACTCCAACATACTCTATTTTGAAGATCATTACAATCCACGCCTCCTCACACATCCCAGGAAAACAGGGGCTTCCGCGTCATGCCCACATTCACCCAGTACCGCACCCCCCGCCTGCGCTTGAACCGGCCGCCCATGGATGCGAGGCACGCCGCAAAGTCCCGTCGGCCGAGCTTATGATAATCACCATGGCACACCCCCATTCGCTGCTTCCTCCTAGTACTAGCGCTGCTCCCCCCGTCCACTACCACCGCCGACCCGCAGCACACGCTCCGCATCGCGCCGACGAGCTCCTCGCGGAGGTACATGTCGGGCCTGAGCTTGTGCTGCTCCTGGTTGGGCTGGTCCAGGAGGAACTGCGCGTACATGTGCTCCTCGTGGTGATCAGCGGCGCCGAGCGGGCCGTCGACGTCGAGCCGGCGAAAGAAGTCCCGGAAGCGCGACGCGAGGCGCTGGTCCTGCTCGATGCTCACGCGGAGCAGCATCATGCGCGGGGCTGCCGGCTTGATACTACTGGCAGCAGCTGGAGAAGAAGAAAACGACGCCGTGAGGCTGTCCATCGCCGCGAACCGCTGCATCATGAGCTCCTGGATCCGCTTCTCCGCCTCGCGCAGCTGGTTGCGCATCGTGTTCACCTCGGACGCGTGCTCCAGCTGGTTTGACAGTGACAGCAGGTGGTTGATCTGCATCTGCCGCGCGCCGCTCTCCTGCTCCTTGAGATACAGCGCCTCCTCGAGCTCCGCAATCCGGAACCGCAGCACCGCCGACGTCGACCGTTCCTCCTCGATCTTCCGCGTGAAATACTCCTCGAGATCCGTCCTGCCGCTCTCCTCCTCCTCTTGCTGCCGGCAGCACTCCACCGCCTCCCGCCGCGACGCAAACAGCTGCTCGTTCGACTGGCTGAGGCTCTTCTCCAGCAGCGCATTCACGCTCTCCAGCTCCATAACCCGGTCGTCCCGGCGCTTGATCGCGTCCTTGAACCGCTGCATCTCGTGCTCGAACTTGGCATTCAGGCTTGCGTTCGTGTTCCACACGTCCCAGAAGTTCTGCCGCAGCACGTCGCAGTTCCCGTTGCACAGGCTCACGTCGAACGAGCCCAGCAGGTCCGCCGGCAGCGACCGGTAGCTGCGGATCGTCTCTTCCAAGAACTGGATGCGCACCTTCAACGCGCTGCACTCGGCGGCGTGCAGGGAGATGGTCTCCTCGGATGGCGGCAGCGTGTTGTAATCGTCGCCGTTGTCGTTGCCGTACTCATCATATGATCCTGGCATGATTGAATGCACGCCTTAGGGGGTTGCTTATACTGCTGGATGATGATATGCTGTAAGAGGATGCAGGGCGTGTTTATTTACTACTGGATTGGTGAATTTGTGCTATGTGTGGTGGTGAATGCTGATTTTGGGAGTGATTTGGTAAAAATGTCCAGTCTTTGCAGTGAATCAGTACTTAAGAACAAATGGTTTACTGTCCATGCAGAAGCTTAAAGATATCAATCAAAGACTTGATAGCATTCTCAAGGGTCATTCACACCTTAGTGCTGGACATACTGACTTGCGCATACAATATGGAGATAATTGTTTGACTTCGAATGCTGATCCAAAAAACGTTAGATCATATAAATTATTTGAAGACTTTTTTTAACAGGTGATGCAAGTTTTTACTATGATAACAAATTTGAAAAATGCTCAATAGCAGTGCACGATGAAGAAATTCAAGCTCCTCTAGGTCCATATAAACTGTTTAAATGCATCTCAAAAGCGGATGACATTAAAAACTTTATAGCTGAACATAATAGAACTAGAAAAATACAATATATTACAGCAGCACTCAGTGGCAGTGATCATATTAGCTTAACACTGAATGGTATATCTATCCAATTCAACAAACAACCAATATATGATGTAGAAAAATTATAATCTTGAACAAAAATGGATTCAAAATACATTGCAGTTGATAGAAATCATCTGACCAGGTCTAACCAATTCATTTCCCCATGCCAACTCTATCCTCCTCAAGCGCCCGCGACACCGACAGCAGAAACCGCGCCGCCTCCACGCGCGTCCAGGAGGGCGGAAGGTCGCGGGGCAGGGCCCTCAGGAGATTTGGGAAGTGAGAATCCAGAACGTAGCAACGCCAGGGAAGGAGATACGCCTTGGCATAAATCAGCGTTACTGAAGGCTCCTGAAACGTTGACGCCTTGTAGAGGATGTCCGCCACCATCTGCCCCCGCTTGCTCATCTCGCCTAGATGCTCTTCGAACAAACCGCGCTCGATCATCCTGTTTCTCTCGGCAATGAGCCGGGCGATCTCCACGTCGATGGCGGTCAGCTCCGTTTGGCTGTGGTGGTGTTGCTGCTGCATGGAAGGAAGGCAGGTTTAAAATTCCTGTTCTGCATCAGTAATTAAAATATAATAAAAAATTCAATAAAAGCCAAAAAAACTCTTGTCTCAATCCCACCCTCTTCCATGTTCCACACCCCAGACTCCTGCTTGTCTTCCCCTGAACAACCTGACAACAGCAACAACATCCTCCACCCATACCGCACCCCCGGCCTACCGCAGCAGCAGCGGGACGAGATGAACTCGCGGGCCTTCCAGCGGTTCGGGAAGCTCTTGGACAACGTGAACCACGACTTCGAATCCCTCACACCCGGCACCGTCTTCGTCGTCACGCTGCGCTACACCAACGGGTTCGTCCCTGAGAGGCCCCTGCAGTACGACAAGGCCACGAACAACTCGCAGGGTTATCCCATGCAGCACATCCTGGTCTGCGTTGCCAAGGTCACCCGCATGGCGTCCGAGGACGAGGCTGTCATCGTCGAGCTCGAGCAGCCCGCAATGCTCAGCTACGGGAGCGGCCCCATGTTCAAGGCGATCGAGTACGCCCTGCACCGCGCGGGACACGTGCTCTACCTCAACCCGTGCGGCAAACTGCGCAACTGGGCCGAGGAGCACAGGCCGACGTGGGAGCACACCGTCTTTCCCGTGCTGCCGGTCGTTGTGCGGGTGTTTTGAACACTGCAGCTTTACTTTAATAATAATTACTGCACTCTTAGCGTAGTTGGGCTGAGGCGAAAGCAGGGTCAGGTCACTCTGACTTGGACGACAGAGCGCGGTATACATCGTACGACGGGTTGGAATCCATGAAGTATGTGTGTTGTTTGGTGAGATTATTACAGTAGTAGTAAAAGAACAGATCATCAAAAATCAGAGCTCAGAGCAACAACAGCAAAAGTATAAAGGTTTACTCTCAACACAAAACCCAAGGGCATCCTAAGTAATCAGCGCGAAAACAGTTTTTCCTTAGGGTCAAAGTAGAAAAACCCACCCAACGGCCCATCCAACACACAGATAACACAGGTCTTGTCGTTGTCCACCGGACCAATCCTGACAGACAGGACACCGTCCTCACGGCACATCCCGATGCGCAGAGACGTATCCCCGTCGCGGTCGTCGGCCTCGGTGTATGGAGTGCCGTTCCGGTTCTGGACATTCAGCCACCCGGCCAGGAGCTCCTTGGCCTGCCCGCGCGTCGCGTTGTTGTTGATCAGCATCTCGCCAGGAGCGGTGCACTCGTCCTTGAGCAGCACCATGAGCTCCCCGTATGCAGGGAACCGGACGGCCCTTCCGCTGAGGCGCGATACGTCGAGCGTGTACACCTTCTTGAGGAACTCGCGCTCGCGGGGCGGGATCTCGCGGTTGGGGAAGAGCGCGCGGTACACGTTATAGGATGGATCGAAGTCCAGACCGGCGTCAAGCAGCATGTTCGCGAGCGGGGAGACCATTGGCGGTTGGAAGGAGCGTGTGTGTGTGGCTTAAATACAACTGTATTACGATTTTGTCATGATTTGCAACACCCCATCGCTACTAACTTGTTCTCCCATGACTCAAACCCGGGAGGTCTCGCCAGCCGATCCTTCTGTAGCTGGAGCTCGAGAGGATTTCCTGGATGTTTATTGTCGGGAATCAAGGCAGGAAGTCCGTAAAGCGCTACCAACGTAATCGTGGCATCATCACCGACCAGCGCGTTGTACTCCTTTACAATATTCAGCAGGACTGACTCCCGTCTGCCGTAGACATGAAACATGCGCAGGTGGCAGTACTTCACAGTCCCATCCAAACACCTGACTTCCACCAACCTGATCTTGTTTTGCACGATGCTGCGCCGGATCGTCGTTCCAGTGAACGCAAACATGAAGCTTCGCACCTTGTTGTCCAGGCCACACTAACGAGGAAAAAACAAGTCAGTAAGATCTGAATCAGACCAAAATTACACTTCTGACAAAATCACCTTCTCCTTCATGGTCCTCAATGCATTGTTGTACTCCTGCTCTTTGATCTTAAGTGCTTCTTTGTGCTAGACACAAAATGAGTCCACTTCCTTTTTGTACTCTGAACCTTCCTTGGTCAGCCTGTAAAAAATATTTTTACCATGGGTGCTGTCTCTGGGTTTCTTACACGCTATATTCCCGAGATCAAACAGTGAAAAGGCAGGTGTTCCATCCTTATCACTCATCCCTCTAAGTGCTGGCCCATTGTCACTGATAAGTTTCAACAGGAGTGAACTCATTTATCTGAGTGATACGGCACTACAAATACTGGTATGAGCTCTATGACTGTTTTTCTCCGGGTTCATAACCACTGCGCCAAAATGCACTTGAAGCAACTGGAATTTAGAAACGCACTAGACGCCGAAAATTACGTCTATTAAGAGGTCTTCAGCAAGATTGCCAAACATACAATGGTGAATCGTCAGTGATAATTGTCTTTATTGAAAATTCCACACGCATGCTGCTTGATGAAAACAGTAAGAAATGGACTGTAAACTCCCTAAGCAACGTGCAGCGTGCTCAGATCCACAAGCGCAGGCAGACTCACCCACGGCGAGAACTTATCCCACGCCTCCTTGCTGTCAAACATCAGATTGTCCCAGTTCACCGCTTCCGACGTGAATACGACCGTCGAGCCCGGTCCGCGGAACAGGTAGACCGCGACGTTGGCCTCCTCCCCAAGCACGAACATCTGCATGGGGGCCAAACTCTCGTCCGCGCTCTCGGGATCCGCTTCAAAACCGTGGTTGAGCTCCAGGTCGTCCGAAATGTAACTCCGCAGCGCCGCATACCGCCTGTCTTCCCCGATCTCGTACGCCTCCTCCTGGAACGCGTCGTTGAAGTCCGAGTTCACGCCGGCCAGCACGCCAATGAGGTTGCTGTTCTGGGATGATGGAAGGAACTGGGCAACGCAGCTCAGGACGTCCTTGTTCATTGGCATGGGCGCAGGTGGTAGTAGCAAAACAGCATGCTTTTATATCAGTGAACAGTGGATGCACGTGTTCATCTTGATCATTCTGCCAGGCTGTGCCAGCAGATGTGCTAACCCTGCTGCTCAATGTCCCCATGCAACCAGCATATCAGATACTCAATTGTTCGCATCCTGTGCTCATTGGCTGCAATCTCCTTTCTGGCCTGGACTATGCGCGCATCACTGCTGAGACGCCGCCAGATTTCCACGTGCAGCCTTCCGTTTGCTGCGCTGAGAGACCGACGCTCTGCTTGGTACGTGGGGATGTCCTGCATTTGTGTCCTGGATTCAGGCGATGAATATACTGCTCCAATACTCATGAAAACACAGTCCTCTTTGGAGAAAAAAACTCTGCCTTTCTGCATATAACAAATCAAATATATCAGGCAAACTCTACAAGAATTGCCTGTCAATACCCAATTTTATGGATGGCACTGGCATGGGTGCTGCTGTTGCCGGCGTTGGCTGTAAAACTGGCTGCCCAACTGGACAGGTACGAGAATATCCTTGTTGTCTCCATAGTGTACTCCATGATCAGCGTAGCCCTGGACCATCTGTAGAGGCCTGAAAGTGGTCTGGAATCTGTATAATCCATGGAC
>CAYQOJ010000010.1:0-36450 GCA_964419105.1 uncultured Methylococcus sp. | reverse complement strand
GCAGGAATTTGACGCGCCTCGCCCCGTGCGATCCGCGAAGGTGGATCCGGTGGTGGAAGTGAAGGCCGAGCCGGTGGTCGAGCCTGTTGCAGTTCCTGCAACACCTGTCATCGAGGCCGATGTGGTATCAAATGATACATCATGGGCGGATGAGTTGGAAAAGCGCATTTTCGAGCATGAGCCGAAGGTGAATACGTTCCTTGTTGCCAAGGGGCAGATCGCCGAAGGCCAGACCTTTCGCGACATTGCGGATGAGGGCTACCGCAACCGGGTTTTGTCGAACACGCCACGTTTCTTGGACGCCGTGCTGAAGGAGGTCGCATAATGAGCGCGACGATTCGACATTCATCTCTCCCGAAGCTGGCGCAGTGCGCGAAGTATGAATCCAACCCCGTGGCCGGACCGGCTGCGGAGCGTGGGCTTCGCCTTGATGCGGCGTTCCGGGCGTTTCTCATGGGACAACCTGTGCCGGTGGAGCTTTCCACCGAGGAGCAGGAGTCCGTGATGTGGGCTGTGGACACGGTCCGCGATCTGGCGGACGGCGGCGAGATCATCGCCGACGAGGTTAACCTAAAGGTTAAGACTCCCGGTCTCGACCATATTGGAACCGAGGATGCCCGCTGCGAGGACGAGGCCATGAGCTTCGACCTCAAGACTGGGTTATCAATTCGCTCTTACTACGAGCAGATGGCGGCGTATGCGTTGGGCAACATGGATCGCTCGTTCAACGAGACATGGACATGCTGCTTGCTATTCTGCGACCAGCGGGAATTCACGCGCATTGAGTTCAACTACGCGACCGCGAAGGCGGTGGTGGATGGGGTGCTGGAGGCGGTGAACGATCCCAATGCACAGCCTACCCCGTCCGAATACTGCTCATGGTGTGTGAAGGCGGATACATGCCCCGCCCGCACGGCTCCGGTGGTGGAGACGCTGGCAGTGGTGGAGACTCCGGGCGTGTCGCTGGAAGCGCTGAAAGCGCAGATCGTGACTGACCCGGAGAGGCTGGGCAAATTCCTGCAAGCGGCGGCGTTGTTTGAAGACTTCCTCGACGAGGTCAAGACGGCGGCGAAGGATCAAATGGCAACCGGCGTGGTTGTGCCGGGTTGGAAACTCCAAGAGGAGGCAGGCCGCGAGCATTTCGACCGGGTTTCCATCGTCCGGGCGGCAGTCGCTGGCAAGTCCGGCCTCGATGATCTCGTTGCCAACCTCGGCGGAAAGATGACCGGGAAAAAATTCCGCGAGTGGTGCGGGAAGATGGGCATCGCGGTGCAGGAGGAGGAAGCTCATCGGGGAGATGAGATTGTGAAGTTGGTCGTGGACAAGCCAAAGAAAGCGAGGGCCGCGAAATGAGTGATTCTAAAAATGGCGGGCCTGCGTTTCCAGACGGCATGACCCTGCGAGATTGGTTCGCGGGGCAGGCATTAGCGGGGTTTGCCGCTCACCCAGATAACCATAATTGGGTTCAAAAAGAGATTGCAGGAGATTGCTATGACTGGGCCGACGCCATGCTTGCCGAGCGCAAGGAGGAATCCAAATGACCGGCGAGGAACTACGCGAGCGGGGCATCATCGCGGTCGATGCCAACACGCCAACCGACTGGAAAGAGCAGACCGATGCCATCATTAGCTGGCTTGCCAGTAACAAGGTGGAATTCACCGCCGAAGATGTCCGGGCGTGGGTGGGCGATCCACCCCACCCGAACGCTTGGGGAGCCAGATTCGCGGCAGCATTGAGGGCCAAAATTATTGTCCCTCTCTACTACCGCAAAGCGAAGCGGGCGAGCGCCCATTGCCGGGTGCTGGCTGTCTACAGGGGGGCGAATGAATGAGCTACACCTATTTGCTGGAGCAGGGGGAGGAATCCTCGGCGGCATCCTTCTCGGACATACCCCCGTCTGTGCTGTCGAGATTGAACCTTACTGCCGAAAAGTCCTGCTCCAAAGACAGCGGGACGGAATCCTGCCAAAGTTCCCGATCTGGGATGATGTCACCACCTTCGACGGAACTCCGTGGCGAGGAAAGGTCGATGTCGTCTGCGGGGGGTTTCCTTGCCAAGACATCTCAATTGCGGGGGGGGGGGGCTGGAATTGAAGGCGAACGAAGCGGACTCTGGTCGGAAATGGCCCGAATCATTGGCGAAATACGACCGAAATTCGCGTTCGTGGAGAACTCACCAATGCTTACTCTTCGAGGACTCGACCGAGTCCTTGGCGACCTTTCCGAGATGGGGTATGATGCGCGATGGGGAGTTGTGGGAGCAATCGACGCAGGCGCGCCGCACCGACGAGATAGAATCTGGATTGTGGCCGACGCCGAAGTCAAGGGATTGGAAGGACACCGGAACGACACCGCCGTCGCGGTTGCTCGATCCAAGCAAGGATACGCTGGGACAGTATGTGGCACGGACGGAGCCTGGTGGGTCTTTGAACCCGAATTGGGTCGAGTGGCTCATGGCGTGGCCAATCGGGTGGACAGACTTAAAGCCATTGGCAACGGACAGGTTCCAATCGTGGCAGCACTCGCATTCCAAATTCTTGGAGGGAAGCTCAAATGACTAAACGCCCAGCATTTCAATTCTACCCCGGCGATTGGCTGCGCGACACGGGACTACGGTCCTGTAGCGCGGCGGCTCGCGGACTCTGGATGGATATCCTTTGCTTCATGCATGAAGGTTCGCCCTATGGTTACCTCAAGGTTAACCATAAGGTTATCCTTCCACCCAACCTTGCTCGTATGTGCGGGCTAACCTTGGAGGAAACGGAAGGTTGTCTGGCGGAACTCGCCGAGGCAGGAGTTTTTGAGATCGATGCGGAAGGTGTGATTTTTTCACGCCGGATGATTCGTGACGAAGAGCTTCGCAATAAGAGGGCTGCGTGCGGTCACCTCGGAGGCAACCCAACCTTGAAGGATAACCAGAAGGTTGGCGTTTGCTTATCCACCGAGGTTAAGCAAAAACCAACCCCTTCTTCTTCATCTTCATCTTCATCTTCTAATACTTCTTCTAACGAAGAAGTAGGCGCTGATCGCAAGAAGACCTACCTGCTCGATGAGGAGTTTTGGGCCGAGATGCGGCGGCACTACCCCGACATCGATGTCGAGGCCGAGTCTCGCAAGATGGATGCGTGGCTGCTCGCCCGCCCCGGACGCAAGAAGACTCGGCAGTTTGTCATCAACTGGCTGAACAAAGTCGAACCGGCATTGGCTCCGGCCAAGGTCGAGGAGGTCGAGCAATGGTGACAACCTACCAAGCCTGCGCGAGTGAGGACTGCTTTGAGTCGGTCCCAATACCCGAAGAAAATGTGCTTCGCTATTTCCCAAATCTCAAAATTTTGTGCGAAACATGCGCGGATCGTCATTCCAAAAAGCTCCAACAGGAACAGGCTGCCGAGGAGCAGGAGAGGCGGCAGGAGACATTCAATGCCATCTGTCCACCACTCTACCGCGAAAGCGATCCCGAACGCATTCCAGCGGCCTTCCTGCACGAATGCGAGGCATGGCAGTATAATCCGGTTGGTATCGGACTTGTCGGACCTGCGGGCTGCGGCAAAACGCGAGCGGCTTGGATACTGCTCAAGCGTCTGCATTTCAGCGGACTTCGCGTCTATGGCATCACAGCCACGGCATTTGCCAAGGCGTGTGCCGACCAGTGGCATGATGACAACCAGGCTAAAGCTCTGGCCGAGGACACGCTGACCCGCTGCCGCCGGACGAAGGTGCTGCTGCTTGATGACCTCGGCAAGCAGAAGATGACCGAGCGCAGCGAACTGGAACTCTTCGACCTGCTGGAACATCGATCCTCTCACGAACTGCCCATCATTTGGACGGCCAATGCCGCCAAGGGCGACCTCAGAAAAATGCTCTCGTCCGACAGGGGCGAGCCGATCCTCCGGCGGTTATCGGAGTTCACCAAAATAATCAACACAGACACATGACAACACACGAACTCGCAGACAAACAAGACCGCTATGTATCCGCCCCCGGCAAATACACGGCAAAAGTAAAGCAACCCGGCAATGGATGGCTGGGAACAACGAAGACCGGCACGGATTTCATCCGCATCCCGCTTCTCATCGACGATCCGGCCAGCGACCAGCACGGACGGGAAATCGTCTGGCAGGGCTGGCTCACCGAAAAGGCGACCAAGCGCACTTGTGACACGCTTGACGAGGCGTTTGGTCGCGAGTGGGACATCAAGTCGCTTGACTCCGGCAAGGCGCCGTGGGTCGGCAAGCAGTGCCGGATCACCATCGAGGCCGAGGAAGGCGAGGACGGCAAGGTGCGGCAAAAAGTGAAATGGCTCAACCCCATTGGCTCCGCTTCGCAGGCGCTCCCGGCTGACCGGCTCGCTACCCTCAACGAGCGCATCGTCGCGGCCCGCGCTGCCGCAACCACAACCGATGAAGAAATCTCGTTCTAACAAAGTTGCCCGTGGAGCCGCAGACACAGAAACCTGCGGCTCCGACAGGTTAGAGCGTTGGTGGGCGTTGCTGGAGCGCGAAATCGCCGACGCCTGCAAACGGTTTTGGGAGGCGACTCCGGAACGGCGCAAAATCGAGGCCAAGCGCATGGCAAAAAAAGTAATGTTTTAAATGAATCATGAACAACTCCGACAACTCGGCTACCGACAAAATCCAGATGGATCATTCTCTCGCCCTGCTGGGCTACCTCACGCCAAGCCTCAACCGGCTCCTCGGCAAGCACTGGACCACGCTGGCAAGGGAGAAGGTCCGCGCAAAGCTCGCACTACTCTCATCATTACGAGATGCGCTTGCAGTCTCCTCGACGCCGACAATTATGCGGGAGGCTGTAAACCACTTATTGACCAACTGCGCTACTCCAAGCTCATCGAAGACGACGACCCGGAAACGGTCGAAATCCTCTTCCGGCAAGTCAAAGTCAAAACCAAGGCCGAAGAAATGACCAAGGTGGAAATCACGCGAAGCTGTGGGGATTTTAAAAGGGGGAACGATGATCTTGTCAAGACAAGTTTTGACTGATACCATTACCGCATGAAAATCAACCCGAAACAAGAAGCCTTCTGCCAAGCCTACGCAAGCGGTCTCTCGATCACGCAAGCCTATGTCAAGGCCGGTTACTCCGAAAAAGGAGCAGGACAAGGTGGCGAGAGGCTGTTGAAAAATGTTGAAATAGCCAAGCGAGTGGAAGAACTCCGCTCCAAGGTCGCTGCCAAAATGAGCTACAAGCGCGAGACATACATCGAAACGCTCCGCGACCGTTTCATGGAGATGCCGCCGGATTCAGCGGTCACCGCGAAATACGGTGAGATGCTCGCAAAGGCGATGGGATGGAACGAGCCGGAGAAGGTGGACCTCTACGGTCTGCTCGACATCAATGTGAAAATCGGTGGCGCTTAACATCGACATCATCCCGCGCTCGCAACTGGCGGGCTACCTTACGCGCACGCAACGATGGGCTGTGATGGTGCTGCACCGCCGCGCCGGGAAGAGTTTTGTGTGCATCCAAGATTTGATCGCCAAGGTCTTCACTCACCAACGCCCCGGCCCACCGCTTCGCTACGCCTATGTGGCCCCGACCCGCGAGCAGGCGAAGGACATCGCTTGGAAATACCTTGTTCAATTCACCAGCCAAATCCCTGGTGTGGTCGTGAACAAGGCGGACCTCCAGATCACCTTCCACAACGGCGCGACGATCCGGCTTTATTCCGGCGAAGCCTACGAGCGCCTGCGCGGCATCTACCTCGATGGCGTGGTCATGGACGAAGCCGCCGACCTTGATCCGGCGGCGTGGGACAATGTCATCCGGCCAACGCTTACCGACTACATGGGATGGGCGACATGGGTGGGAACGCCCAAGGGCAGGAATTCATTCTGGCGGCAATGGAACCGGGCGTGTGCGGACAACGACTGGTTCACGCTCATGCTGAAGGCAAGCGAGAGCGGCATCATTCCCGATGAGGAACTCAAGGACATCCGACGAGGCACGACCGAGAACGCCTTCGCGCAGGAATACGAGTGCAGCTTCAACATCGGGCGACCCGGCGCGATTTATGTTCGCAGCCTCGAAAAGGCCCGCGCCGAGAAACGCATCAGCAACGACATCCTCTGGTTCAAGGAGCTTCCCGTCTACACCTCATGGGATGTGGGCGCTCCGCTCAACCAGAAGGTTTGGGTGTGGCAGATGGTCGGCGACCGCATCAACTATCTGGAGGCGCTCTCCGGCAGCGACGAGTGCAAGACGCCAGCGGACTGGGCCGCGAGACTCAAGGACAAGCAGTATGCCTACGGAGGCCATTTCATACCGCACGACGCCGCAGCGGAGGTTGGCGGACTCTGGCAGGAGGCGCTGGGTCGCAGCGGACTGACCGGAGTCATTCCGGTTCCCCGGCAACTCTCGGTTTGGGATGGCATCAATTTGGCCAACGATGCGTTTCCGCGAATCCATTTTGCCGAGGCCGGGTGCGTCGATGGTCTTGACGCGCTTGACGCCTACCACTCGAAAGAGGAGCGAGATGGTGTGACCATCAAGGATGTTCCAGTCCACGACTGGTCGTCGCACTTTGCCGATGCCTTCAGTCTCTCGCACCAGGCTATCAAGCGCGGCATGGTGATCGACCGATCCGCGATCCCTCGGAAGGCCGAGAGGCACGAAGCGATCCGAGTCACGGCAGGATTCCGGGGTGGGGGATTTGGAAAGGTCCGCCGGTGAGTATGGAACTGGTGCCAATAACGCTTCGCGAAGCAAACGATTTTGTAGAGAATTTTCATCGTCACAATGGCCGAACGGCCCGCGATGGAGGAAAGTTTGCGATTGGTGTCGGCGATGAAACTGGTTTGGTCGGAGTAGCCATTGTTGGGAATCCATTATCAGCTACGCTAATGGACGGGTATACAGCTGAAGTTTTGCGTGTTTGCGTGACAGATGATTCACCTAAAAACGCACCATCGATGCTTTATGGTGCATCATGGAGAGCTTGGCGGGCAATGGGTGGTCGTCGCCTTGTGACCTACACTCTTCAAACCGAATCTGGCGCAAGCCTGCGCGGAGCAGGATGGAAAATTGTGGCTGAAGTTAAAGGAGGAACTTGGAACAGACCGAACATTGATCGCCTTCGTCGATGGCAGCCAATCTACGGGCAATTGAAATTTCGATGGGAAGCCGTATGAAACGCGAACTGGAACTACAAATCCTCGACCTCTACCGGCGCTACCCGCAGCCGCGATCCTTCGCCGAGGAGGTCGAACTCACCGCATGGAATGGTGTCGTTATCAACACCGAGGACTTCTTCATGCTCGCCCGCCCAGTGGATGTTTTCGACCCCGAAGAACGCTGGCGCGATGCCGCGCACATATACCACAGGGAGTGTCAGAACTGCTGGTTCATCACAATATATTGTGGTATTAGTCAAAATAATCCTTGCCATTTCGCCCCATATCCACTTCCATTTGTCGCATGGAGTCGGCGAGATCGTCCGATTCGGATTTACGAAACAAGTAAAATTTACCATAGATGCGACTTACTGATCCCACCGAAAATCCCATTCTCTCCACCTGTTTAGCATGGCTGGGGGGAGGAGGGTCTCGCGGCCCAAGTGCCGCTGAACGCCAAGCCGCAGCGGCCCAGCAAGCCGCTTTGCAAGAGCAAGCAGCCCAGCAAAGTGAATACCAAAAGCAACAACTGGCTCTTGCCCAACAATCCGCCGCTGATCAAAAAAAAGCGCAGCAGGATATGCTGGCCAAGATGGAGGCCAACAAGCCTGCTCCCGGAGCCATGGTGGAGCAGGGAGACCCGCAGTCTGACATGAGGCGTCAAGTGGCACGCCGTCGCGGGATGGCTCGATCCATTCTTGCGGGAGAATCGAATCAAGGCAATGCAGGCACACTTGGTTAATTAAAAAAATGGGAACTGGACAAAAATCCACCAAAACTGATCTCCCATTGGATTCTCCGCAAAGGGATGACGGGGTAAAATTAACATATGAACTTTTTAAACAAGCAGCAACAAGGGGTTCGGGTAATATCAATTCAACGCAAACCCCAACGCAAACCACAACAGAAAATCAACAATTGAGTCAACCTGCTGTAAGGCAAGGAATGGAAATGCAAACTGATTTGCGGCGACAAGTAGCTCGTCGTCGCGGGATGACCCGTTCTATTTTAGCCGGTGAATCCAATACAGGAAGCGCCAGCACACTTGGTTGACTTGTTTTGACTGATACCAAATGAGCAAACCCGAACTCGCCGAGAAGGTTCTTCAGCGCCACGCAGAAATGGTCCACCAGCGGGCGACATGGGAGTCGCTCTGGGAGGACATCGCCAAGTTTGTGATGCCGCGCAAGGCATCGATGTTCACAAGCACGACATCGCCATCCGCAGACGACGAGACGGCGCTCTTTGATGCGACCGCCGTGCGGGCCAACATGATTTTGGCCAATGGCCAACTTTCATGGATGACCCCGCTGGAAAGCCGGTGGTTTTCGCTGGAGCCGCCCAAGTCGATGGAGAGCGAGGACGAGATCGAGCAGTGGTTCAAACGATGCACAGAGGTCATGCAGGCCGAACTCAGCCGGTCCAATTTCTACACCGAGATTCACGAACTCTATCTCGACCGAGGCGCGTTTGGAACGGCGGCGATCCTTGCCGAATCCGGGAAAAATAATGCGCTCAACTTCACCAAGCTCGACCTTGGAACCTTTGCCGTGAGCGAGGATGACGAAGGCTATGTGGACACGCTCTCCCGCGAGTATGAGATGACGGCTCGGCAGGCGGCGCTCAAGTTCGGCATCGAGAATCTCACCGACGCCATGAAGAAGGAATTGGAAAAAACCAGTTCCAATCGCAAATTCACCTGCGTCCATTTGATCGCTCCCCGTGGACCGGGCGAGATCGAGATGGGCAAGCGTGATGGGGCCAACAAGCCCTACGCCTCGATCTATGTGGACAAGGCAAGCAAGCATGTCTTCCTGTCCTCCGGGTTCGACGAGCAGCCGTTCTTTGTCACCCGCTACCTCAAGTGGAAAAACAGCGAATGCTACGGCTACTCGCCTTCATGGACCGCGCTGCCGGAGTGCAAGCAACTCAACTTCCTTGAAAAGCAACTCGACTCGCTCGCCGAGATTCATGCGTTCCCTCGCATCTTGATCCCCGCCGGCTTTGATGGCGACATCGACCTCCGTGCCGGTGGCGTGACCTACTTCGATCCGAACAACCCGCAGGCCACACCGAAGGAGTGGGGAACCGGCGGACGCTACGACATCGGCGTCGAGCGGGCCGAACACAAACGCAAGGCAATCAACGAAGCCTTCCATGTTGATTTGTTCCAGATGTTCGCGCAATTGCAAAAGCAGATGACCGCCCGCGAAGTCGCTGAACGCGCCAGCGAGAAGCTCATCCAATTTTCCCCAACATTCGCCCGCCTCACGACCGAGCTATTCAACCCGCTCCTTCGCCGGGTCTTCGCGATCCTCGCCCGCGCTGGCAAGTTTCCTCCACCTCCGCAGGCGCTCCAGATGATCGGCGTCATTCCGGAGCCGGATGTCGCCTACAACTCGCGAATCGCCCTTGCGATCAAGAGCCTTGAAAACGCCGCCTTTATCAGAACCACCGAGATGCTCCTGCCGTATGCCAACATTCGTCCGGAGATGCTTGACAATTACGACTTCGACGAGATCACCCGCGACATGGCCCGCAACGATGGACTGCCAGCCCGCTGGCTCATGGATGAGGGAATGGTTGCGAAGACCCGCGCCCAACGCGCCCAAGCGCAGCAAGCCGCAATGCAAGCCGAGCAGATGGAGCGCACCGCAAGCGCCCTCGGCAAGGCGGGCAGCGTGAAGCAGGATTCTGCCATTGCCCAGATGCTCCCCGGCATGATGCCCGCATGATGGCCCCCGAAGACAAAGCCGCAGCCCTCCGGCGCGAGCGAGAGCGCCAGAAAATCACCAACGCCTACCACCGTGTCTTCGGCAACAAGGATGGCCAAATGGTCATCGCTGACATGAAGGCGCAGTTCGCGACCGACTCGCAGGTTTTCCTGCCTGGTTACGATTTCAATCCCGTGGTTGCCGCTCTTCGCGATGGCCAGCGCGGCGTCCTCCTCCACATCGAGGCGATGCTCCGCAGGCCGGTCCTCGCAGATGGCGACATCGAAGAACCCAAACGCAAAGTGAAAAAATGAGCAAAAAAACCGAACCAAAAAACGACATCCCGCCACGCCCCGAAATGGACCCCATGCTCGGAGACAAGACCATCGCACTGGTTGAGTGGCTCCGCGACCACGCGCCAGAGGAATTCCAGCGCACCTACGCCGGGCGAACAACTCACCTCGGCTATGTGACCGAGGACGGCACGATTGCCAATTCACGCGACTGACACGCTGTTTTGACTGATACCATTTATGGAAGACACCATCGACACCTCCGGCGAGACATCGCTTCTCGCCGCAGCCGATAACACAAGCGCCTCTCCGGAGGCACAGGCGCAGCCACCCGCTGCGGAAACCACCACGCAACCCGCGACAACCGGATGGGTCAACCCGGACGGCACATTCGGAGACAAGTGGCTTGATGCCCTGCCCGATGACGCGAAGGACTACAAGGACACGCTCTCCAAATACAAGAGCGTTCCCGACATGGCCAAGGCGCTTGCCAATGCCAACCAACTCATCGGAAAAAAGCTCGGCGTCCCAACCGAGAAATCCTCGCCCGAAGAGGTCGCCGCCTTCCGCAAGGCAATGGGCGTGCCGGAAAATATTGAGGAATACAAGTTCGCGCCCGATGCCCTGCCAGAGGGCATGACATGGAACGACGATATGGCCAAGCCGTATGCCGAGATCGCGCACAAGCACGGCATCCCGCCAGCGGCCATGAAGGAACTCGTCAACCAACACGCCAAGAGCGAGGCGTTCAAAATGGAAGCCATGCAGGCCCACATGGAGAAGATTCGCCAAGAGTCTGTGCAGACACTCCAGAAGGAATGGGGCAATGAGTTTGACAAGAACATCGGACTCGCCAAGCAGGCCGCGAAGCTCGCCGGAGTGAATGCAAATTCGCAAGGGTTCGCGGACCCCGAAGTCGTGCGCGGCTTTGTGCGCATGGCTCAAATGATGAGCGAGGACAAAGTCGGTCGCTCAATGGGTGGCACAGAGTTTATGACCGGCGAGGCCCGCGCCAAGGACATCATGTCCAATCCCGAAAACACTTGGCACAAACGCTACATGGAAGGCGACCGCGAGGCTGCTGCCCTTGTCACGAGCCTGCTCAAGCAGGGATGAAACACTGCGGGGTAGTGAAAAGGTATCACACCAGTTTCATAATCTGGAATTCCGGGTTCGATTCCCGGCCCCGCTAATTTTCTTGAAAAAAAGTTTTGACTGATACCGCGCTGGCGGTATGGTCACCATTGTCAGAGCAGACACCTCCTTGTTGAGCCTGCTCCCTAAAACCCGCCGCCGCTGACCCCAATTGGGACACTCGGAAGCCAAGGGAGCAAACGAACCATCAGTTTCGACTGATACCAAATCCACTTAATCAACCAAGGAGGCCCAAATGGCTAACAATGTTCTGGCATCAATTCCCAATCACTACACAACCCAGTTCGACGCGAACTGGAAACACCTCGTTCAACAAAAGAACTCGCGCCTTCGCGAGTATGTGACCATCGATTCCATCCAAGGAAAAGAGAAGTCCTACAACCAACTCGACACAGCAACCATGGTGGCTATCGCGGATCGCTCCGTGACCACTCGCATCAGCGACCAAAGCATGGCCAAACGCTGGGTCCGCACAACAGAATACGACACCGCGAAACTCATCGACGAATGGGATGAGGCCAAGCTCGGTGAAGTCGTGTTGCCTACCAGCCCGATTGTCCAAGCCCACGGCGCGGCATATGCCCGCACCTGCGATGCGATCATCATTTCGGCCATGCAAAACGATTCCTTCACGGGAACAACTGGAACAACTGCTGTGCCACTGCCATCCACTCAAAAAGTGGGCGTGCAATATGTGGAAACCGGCACTGCCGCAAACAGCGGTCTCACCATTGCCAAACTCCGCCGCGCCAAGTTCATCTTGGATTCCAACGAAGTGGACGAGGAAGAGGAGCGCATCATGGTGGTTTCGGCCAAGCAGCTTCAAGACCTGCTCCGCACGGTTGAAGTCACCAGCCAAGACTACAACACGGTCCGCGCCCTTGTTGATGGAAACATCAACACATTCATGGGATTCAAATTCCGCCGCACCCAACTCCTGCCGCTCGCCACTACGGTTCGCTCCTGCTACGCCTATGTGAAGAGCGGAGTCGTTCTCGCGGAGCGCGGACTCAAAACCTACATGGATGTCCGTCCCGACCTCTCACACTCGCTTCAAATCCGCTCGGTTGCCTCGCTCGGCGCCGTCCGCATGGAAGAGAAGAAAGTCGTCGAGATCGCTTGCGACGAAGCCTAATCCAAAAACCCGCTGGCAGACCGGGAAATGTCTGCCACCCCATTTTTCAATTTCTGTGATCTGACCGCGCCTTAAATGACAGACGTTCAAATCTGCAATCTCGCTCTCGCCCGACTCGGTGACGCCCGCATCACCGCGCTCACCGATGCGACCGCACAGGCGCAATACTGCTCGCTCTTCTACACGCAGACTCTGGAGGAACTCCAGACAGAGTTCGACTGGCAATTCTGCCGCAAACTCGCCTCCCTCACTGCTCACACCACGCCACCGGCCTTCGGCTACGCCCGCCGGTTCGCGGTTCCCACCGACTTCCTCCGGCTGATCCGCCTCAACGGAATCGACGAGGATGAGAATTTCTCCAAATGGGAGATCGTGGATGGGTTCATCCACACCGATCTCGCCGCGCCCGCCCAGATCGAATACATCGCCAATGTCACCGATTCCACGAAGTTCCCGGCAGTCTTTGTGGAAATCCTCTCGGCCAAGCTCGCCGCAAACCTTGCGCTCCCGCTGACCGGCAGCAAGGAACTCTTTTCCCAGATGGCGGAGGTTTTCTCCTCCAATGTCCAACGCCCCTCGGTCAAGGCGCTCATTCTTGCCACGGCCAAGGACAGACCATCCAGCACCCTCACCGAGGACGAACTCTGCCGCCAAGCGATCCTGCGGGTCGGCACAGCCGAGCAATTCGGCCCCTCCTCGCAGGCGATGCTCCTTGCCAAGTCGCTCTACCCGCAGGTGCGCGATGCCTTGCTTCTCACCGGATCGTGGACATGGGCCATGAAGTCCACCACGGTCATCGAGACGCTGCCTCGCCCGGAATACAAGTGGGCCTACCGCTACGCGATCCCGTCCGATTGTCTGCGTGTCTTCCGGGTGAACGATTACGACTACTCGACCGGCGACTCGGCGTGGGAGGTCTCTGGCAACTTTGTTCTCACCAATGCCGATTCCGGCTCTCCCGCTTGGGTCATCGACCGATCTTACGAGGTCGGCAACGCGGTATCCAATAACGGGGTCGTCTACCGATGCGTGGTGGCAAACACCACCAAGCAACCAGGCGTCACATCCGGCTGGCAAACCGATTGGGATATCTGGCTCGGATCGGCCATTGCCTTGGAATATGTCCGTAAGGTCACCGATGTCACCGCATTTGACTCGCTCTTCATCGACCTCCTCACCGCGAGCCTCGCCGCAAAGCTCGCCGTGCCGCTCACCGGCGATGCCAACAAAGCCGCGCTCCTCGCCAAGGAAACCGAAGTCCTCGGCAAAAACCCCGCCATGCGCCGGGACTCCACCGAGCGCAAAGGCCGCATCAAGCCCGCTTGGATGTCGAGCAAGCTCGTCTCCTCCCGCAATGGCGGCGATGGCATCGATGCTTCGCAAGCCGCAGGAGGCGGACCCGCCGGAGGAGTCAGCTACCCATCGCTCCTCGTCACCGTGGGATCGGTCACCAACCTCCCCACTGGCTCAACTCCCACCGTCACCAATACCGGCACAAACGACACCGCAGTTCTAAATTTCGGACTCCCCCAAGGCCCAGCCGGAACGGTCAACATCGGCACGACCACCACCGGAGCCGAGGGAACCAACGCCTCGGTTGCTGCCACCGGAACCCCGGAGAACCGGATTCTTTCCTTCACTATCCCGCGAGGCAATACCGGTCCGCAAGGCCCGCAAGGCCCAGCCGCCACCGTGGCGGTCGGAACCGTTTCGACCAGCAACCCCGGCACCAACGCCTCGGTCGCCAACGCCGGGACCAGCGGAGCGGCTGTTCTCAATTTCTCCATCCCTCGCGGCGATGTCGGCGCGACCGGCCCAGCCAACAGCTTGTCCGTTGGCACGGTTTCAACCGGAGCCGCAGGGTCCACCGCAGGCGCTACAATTACTGGAACCGCGCCAATCCAAACCCTCAACCTCACCATTCCTCGCGGCGATGTGGGAGCGCAGGGGCCGCAGGGCGTCATTGGACCAGCCGGTCCATCAAATTCCTTATCCATTGGCACGGTCACCACGGGAACGGTTGGATCCTCTGCCGCCGCATCAATTACCGGCACATCTCCCAGCCAGACACTCAACCTCACAATTCCGGTCGGAGCCACAGGAGCCACCGGACCGCAGGGGCCAATTACCAATATCACCTCGGCCACGGCTCCTACATCGCCCCAAGAGGGAACTCTCTGGCTCAATACAAACGACCTGCGCACCTACATTTATTACGATTCCACATGGGTCGAATACATGACGGGATACAATGGGACCAACAATGTGCTTTCTATTGGCACGGTGACGACCGCCGCAGCGGGGTCTTCTGCGGTTGCCACCATCACAGGATCATCTCCCAATCAAACCCTTAATCTTACGATCCCTCGCGGAGACATTGGCCAACAGGGGGCGCAAGGAAATGCCGGACCGGCAGGGCCATCTGGTCAAGCCGCCACAATCGCCGTTGGATCGGTGACAACCGGAACCGCTGGGTCAAGTGCGGCTATTAGCAATTCCGGAACAACCGGAGCAGCGGTATTAAATTTCACCATTCCTCGCGGAGACAAGGGCGACACCGAGTATGTCGGCAACATCGACGGCGGCGCGGCAGGCACTCTTTACGGAGGAACCAATATCATTTCTGGAGGAACACCATAATGGCACAGCAAATACAACTTCGTCGAGGAACCGCAGCCGAGTGGACAGCGGCAAACCCAACGCTCGCACAGGGTGAGATCGGCCTTGAATACGATACCAACCTTTTCAAAATCGGAACCGGCACGACCGCATGGAATACCCTTGGCTACTCGCCGCTCAATAAAGCCAAACGCTACGCGGTGAATTCCATCAACTCCCTCATCTACTACACCGGAAAAGCCGCCGAGGGAACCGCCGATTCCGCCAGCGGGTGGACCATCAAACGCACCACGCTAAACAATTCCGGCAATATTTCAGCAACAGCCACGGCAACCGGAATTTGGAATAACAGAGAATCACTAACCTACAGCTAAACCATGAACGCATCCGCACCATCCACCATCGACGGCAAACAATACGACAAATTTTCGCTCAATTTGGCCATCTCGGGCCGGTATCTGGGCGATGGTTCTTCAGACGCAAATGTAGCCATGCGTCTGGTTCCAACCGCAATTCAGAATGGCGATGTCATCACCGCAGACGATGCAGCTATTGGCATTGCGCTTGGCTCATTGGCCGGTGCTGACGAAGCCACCCAGCAGGCCGTCGGCGCAATCCAAGCCGCACTCCAATCCTACATCGCTGCGAAAGGACTTTAATCCATGGCTACCTACTACGCCCGTTTATCTGGAAACATAAATGCAACGAATGTCTGGGCGACCACGCCCACAGGCACAGCCAGCAACCTGTATCCGACATTCACAAACGCCGATGTTTTGGTGTCGAACAATTTTAACATCACAATCAATGTAGATACGACCGTCGGAACGATTCGCGGAGATACCTTTGGCGGGGCTACAAACGGCGGGCAATTCACACTAAACTCTGGAATGACATTGACAGCCAATGTCACAAACGGCGCAAATTATTGCCTTCAATTCAACCAAAGCGGCTCGGCTACGATTATTGGAAATGTTTCCAATTTGGGAGCTATTTGCAACGGCACAGGCACGCTGAACATTATCGGCAATGTCAGCGGCACAACTAATGTTGGAGCGCGCACGGATGCATCTACTGCGAAAATTTCTATTAGTGGAAATGTTACAGGGGGAGCGCAACACGGAGTAATGTGCCAACTCGGCACGGTTGACATTAACGGGAACATCACAGGCGGCACAGTGACCTCGATTTATGGAGTGCACAATGTAACAAACGGAACCGTCAATGTCACAAACGGCATTGTGACTGGAGGCAATGCCGCATCTGCCTTTGGCATACGCAATGAAGCAAATGGAATTGTAAATATTAACGGCATTGCTACAGGCGGCAACGGATTGTCTGCAACATCTGGCGTCAGTAACGGATCTACCGGCAATGTGTTTTTGAAGCGTGCCGTCGGCAACGGTTTTGGCCCCGGCTCCACGGGAGTGGCGGCAGCGGTCGGCATTGCAAATGCAGGCGTAGGGGTTGTCAGCGTCGAGGAATTAGAGTTTGGAACCCTTGGAATGTCGCCAGTTAGCGGCGGAGGCATACGCCTGAAAAAAGCCAACACCAATGTTGCGACTTTTAATTATTGCGACACCGCAGGCGCAAAGACCCTCATCGATGCCACGCAGGGCGAGATGCCCGCCGCCAGCGATGTGCGAAGCGGAGTCAGCTACGCGAGCGGAGCGCTCACCGGCACCTGTGCCGTGCCAGCCGCCGGGTCAGTCGGCCTTGGCGTCCCTGTCGATAACACCACAGGCACGGCCGTCCTCACGCAGGCAGGTGTCCAAAACGCTCTCACCGCGCAGGGACTCACAACCGCCCGCGCTGGCAATCTGGACAACCTCGACACAACGGTAAGCAGCCGCCTCGCGCCGAACGGCACGCTGGCAACGGTGACGAACCTCACAAATGCTCCCACCAGCGTCACGCCTGCCGACATCTGGAACACACTTGCATCTTCAATGACCACTTCCGGTTCCATCGGCGAGCGGCTCAAGAACTGCGCGACCACGCAATCCACCGGCGACCAACTTGCAAGCCTTCTCTAATGACTGACTTCCCAAATAATCCCACGCTCAATCAGACATTTACCGCCCTTGGCCGGACATGGAAATGGAATGGCTCGGTATGGCAAGCCGTGACGCAGGGAACAAATTGGGATGAAATTGTTGGGAAGCCCGCCACATTTACTCCCACCAGTCACAATCACGACGACCGTTATTACACCGAGACAGAGGTTGATGCCGCCCTTGCCGGGAAACAAGCGGCTGGAAGTTACGCCACCGCCGCGCAAGGCACAAAAGCCGATTCGGCACTGCAACCAGGCGCTGCTATTTCAAGCATCACGGGCCTTCAAACCGCCCTCGATGGCAAGCAAGCGTCTGGTTCCTACGCTCCAGCGACAGGCATATCTCCTTCCGCGATTACCGGCACGGCAGTCGTGACGAACGACTCCCGCCTCTCGGACGCACGCACGCCGCTCTCACATTTACACTCCGTTTCGGATGTCACGGGTCTTCAGACGGCGCTTGACGGCAAGCAAGCATCCGGCAATTACGCCACGCTGGTCGGCGGGCTGGTTCCTTCATCCCAGCTTCCAAGCTATGTGGACGATGTCATTGAAGTCGCTAATTTCGCATCACTGCCAAATCCGGGCGAGGTTGGAAAAATCTATGTGACAGATGGCAAAATCTACCGCTGGAGCGGCTCCGCGATGGTGGAAATCTCGCCATCCCCTGGCTCAACCGATGCCGTTCCCGAAGGCTCGACCAACCTTTACCACACCACATCCCGCGCATCTGCTGCCGCGCCGGTGCAATCGGTGGCAGGACGGACTGGAACCGTCACGCTTGCAAAAGGCGATGTCGGTTTGGACAATGTCGATAACACCAGCGATGCAAACAAGCCGATTTCGACCGCCACACAGACGGCGCTTAATGGCAAGGCCGCGACCAATCACGGCCACGCTGCTGGAGACATCACATCCGGCACGCTGCCGATAGAAAGGGGTGGCACGGGAGCAACGACCGCAGAGGCGGCGAGGACAGCACTCGGCGCAACGATTTCTCCACAAATCGACCGATTTGCAACGCCCGGAACTTATACAAATGGTTGGACAAAACCAGCAGGAGCAAAACAAGTTTTGTTTGAATGCGTTGCTGGTGGTGGTGGTGGTGGAAGGGGATTAGTTGTTGGTGCTGGCACGGCAGTCTCTGGAGGAAGCGGAGGTGGTTCTGGAGGTTATTCAAGAGTATTGGTAAACGCAACAGACTTAACAGATGCGACATATACAGTTACTGTTGGTTCTGGTGGATTAGGTGGAACGGCTGGAGCCGCAGGAGCAGGAACTGCGTCAAATGTTAGTGGTGCAACATTGGGTATTTTTGTAAACGCCAATGGAGGTGGCGCGGGGAATGTTGGCGTTTCTGGTAGCGGAAGTGCAGCTGGAGGAGCAGGAACGCCTTCTGGAAACACGGGCGGCACAGGAAACATAACTGGAACTGGTGGCGGTGGTGCTGGAAGCAATTATTCTGCTCCATCAGGAGGCGCAGGAGGTGGATGTTCAACAACATCTCCATTCAATGGCGGAAATGGTGGAACAGGTGTTTTTACAGCTTCCGCAACTTCAACAGGCGGCACTGCATCAACAACTGGTAATGGTGGAAACGGATCAAATGGCCCTGCCACACGATTAATCCCATCGCTCGTAATGAATGGTGGTGGTGGTGCTGGTGGTGGAGCGTCAACATTTGCTGGAGCGACTGGGGGATCAGGAGGAAACGCGACTGGTTATGGTGGTGGAGGAGGCGGTGGGGGTTCAGTTTCTGCCGCAACAGGGACTGGCGGCAATGGTGGGGCAGGCGCAGGCGGCATTGTAATCATCACGACTTATTTCTAAATGACAACCGATCTACTCAACTCAATCAATTACGCCGCCGGTCAGTCCGACCGTTGGATGTTCATCGCGCTCCTCGTCATCGGGATTTCGGCTATCGGCATCTTGTTTCGTTATTTCACGGCGAGATTGGACACGCTCCAAGACCGCATGGACAAACATACCGCCGATTTCGTCGTCCACCTCACCACGGCCAACCGCGAAATGCTGGAGGTCATCTCAAGTGCCAAGGTCGTCATCGAGCGGGTCGAGCGCAAACTGGAGGCCAAATAACAAATGCCGAAGTTCGATTTCTATCCCAGCTTCAACGCCGGTGAAGTCTCCCCCTTCATCGACGCCCGGACGAGCTTGGAGAAATACCGCAGCGCCTGCCGCACGTTGGAAAATTTCCAAATCCTGCCCTACGGAGGCGTCATCCGCCGCCCCGGCACGGAGTATCTGGGGGCGACCAAGAACGCAAATTCGCAGGTGCGCTTGATTGGATTCAATTACTCTACAACCACTCGTTTCATGATCGAGATGGGCGTGGGTTATATGCGCTTCTGGAATCCTGTCACTGGGACTCCGGTCACTAAAAGCGGGTCCATTGTTGAGGTTTCCACTCCCTACACGGCCTCCGATCTACGCGAGATTCAATACGCCCAAATTAACGACATCATGTATTTTGCGCACGGAAACCATGCTCCGCGCAAACTCATTCGCGTCTCCGATGACACATGGACGTTTTCTGTAATCCAGTGGGACTACCCGCCCACGCAAGATGAGAACTACACGGACCAAACGGTCAACGTGACCCAGCCCGGCGCTCTGCGCACATGGGCGGCGGGCGTCAGCTACGACCTCAACGAATTCGTTAAGCCTCCATCATGGACGGCTTCGACTGCGTATGTGGTTGGTGACATCGTGGAATCTGGCGCTGTCGCCTACAAATGCTCTGTCGCCCATACCTCTGGAGCCACATTTTCTGCAACGAATTGGGTTGCCCAAGCGACCACGATTTATTTCTACAAGGCAAAAATTGCCCACACCTCTGGAAGCAATTTTGGAGCCGATGTCGCGGCCAAGAAGTGGAGCGACCTGCCAATCCCCCGCACCGGCATCGGGAGATTCATCATCTCTGGTCCGGGTATTTTCAAGCCAGAGTATTCGGGGCAGCAAATGGTCTTAAGTTGGGACTTGTCCTACAAAGCCACAGGTTCTGGAGCCGGAACAAATACTATTGGCAGCACAGCCTCGGAGGCCGTCCCGATCACAGGCAATAATGTTTCTGGTGCTATTGAAATCGATGGCGAGTGGGATTTGGAAACAAACGGGCTATGGAATGCCACGATACAGGTGCTGCGATGGGACCGCCAATCCACCGGACTCATCACTGCCACCGGCACGCGCAGCGGCACAACGGTTACCGTCCACCATCCAAACCACGGGTGGAGTAACGGGGACACCATTTGTGTCGGCCCCGGATACAATAACGGCTTATCCTATCTCACCGATGCCAACTATTACACCGAGGCCGCGAATATCACGGTCACCGGGGCGGACTACTACACCTACACGACTGCCGATACCCGCACCGGAACGCTGGGCATTTACCCGGAAAACCTCACCAAAGGGGAAGTCGTGGCCGAGTTCTCGCGCAACACCGCGACAAACGGCGAGAACAATGTCCTCTACTCGGCCACCCAAGCAGGCCAAGCGACCTTCCGGTTGCGTGTGATTAACTGGGTGACCGGAACCTCACCGGCCTCTGTTCGCCTGTCGCCAAAGCGCACCTATTCTGGAGGCTTTGCCACAATCATCGGACCCGGAACAGATGGGTTATCCACTGGCACAAACTCACAGGCGCTTATCAATGTGACCTCCTACTTGGGCAAAAATCGCCACACGTTTCAAGCCAATACCACCCGCTGGGCGCTCCCCGCTTTTTATTCCGGCAACTACCCGCGCACGGTAGCCCTCCATGAGGGGCGCGTGTGCTGGGGAGGCACATCGCTCAGCCCGACCACCATTTGGGCGAGCGAAATCGACAACTTTGAAAATTTCCAAATTGGAGTCGTGGCGAGCGATTCGGTGAAATTCAATCTCTCCTCTTCCGAAGGTAACCGCATTTCGTGGATGTATAGCCAGCAGAACAACATCTTGATTGGCACAACCGGGGACGAGTGGACTCTGGGCGCGGCGGATTCCGCGCAGACGCTCAGTGCCACCAATGTGGAAGCTAAACGCCAGTCGGCCTACGGCTCGAAATACATGCGGGCGGTGCTGATCAATGACGTTCTCCTCTTCGTCCAGCGCAATGGACGCAAGGTGCGCGAACTCGTCTACGAACTCAACAAGGACGGCTGGGTCGCGCCAGATTTGACCCTGCTCGCCGAACACATAACCAGCGGTGAAATCGTCGAGGTCGCCTACCAGCAGCAACCCGATGCCGTTCTCTGGTGCGTGCGCGGAGACGGCACGCTCATCGCGATGACCTACGAGCGTGACCAGAAGGTCGTCGGCTGGCATCGCCACATTATTGCCGACAACGCCAGCGTCGAGTCGGTCGCCACCATCTACGGCAACGGCACAGAGGACGAAGTCTGGATGGTCGTGAAACGCACGGTCGCCGGGTCGGACTACCGCACCATCGAGCGGTTCCCGCTGCTCTGGCGCAAATACCTCGATGAACAAACGGTTGCCTCATGGCGCTACCTTGACGGCTGGGAATCCTTTTCCTCTGGAGCCGCAGGCCGCACGATCACCGGGCTTTCCTATTTGAACGGCAAGACCGTCACCGTCGTGCAGGAGGGCCAATCTCCCATCACCCGCACCGTGGCGAGCGGATCGATCACCGTTCCCGCAGCCACCGCCGGATACCTCGGCCTGCCCTACACCAGCACGCTCACGCCCATGAAGCTCGACATGGACTTGGAGGACGGCTCCTCCCAAGGCCGCAAGAAGCGCATCCACAAAATCATTGCCCGCCTCTACAAAAGCCGGGGAGGCGAAGTCCGCACCAACAATGGCGACTGGTATGCCCTCGCCGACACGCTTTCCACGGGAGACCAAAAAATGATTTTGGCCGGAGCGTTTGGAATCGACGCCGATGTCACCTTGCGGCAGACTGCTCCCTATCCAATGGCAGTCATCGCAATAGAACCTGTTTGGAACGCATACGGAAATGAGTGACTATATTATTCGACATTACGATCCTTCCGATTACGAAATGCTCTGTGACTGGTGGTATGCCCATGGAAAACCGAGCCGACCAGAAATCATGCTGCCAAAATGTGGTGTCGTATGCGAACTTGACGGGAAACCGGTCAGCGCCCTCTTCCTTCACATGGATAACTCCTGCGGTATGTGCATGGCTGATCACGCGGTTTCTGCTCCGAAATTGTCTTTCAAAAAATCCCTTGCCGCCTTTAAGCATTGCGTGGCTTGCCTCAAAAAAGTTGCTTACGACCTTGGATACCACACCATGGTAATAACCACATACAAAGGCATCGCTCGCGTGTTGCAGCATCAAGGATTTAAAGAAATTTCATCCAATCAAACATCCATGATCGCATCGACAACGAAGGAGGAATTATGACTGGTGTGGAAATTGCAGCCGCTGTAGCAGCTACTGCTGCCGTTGTATCCGCTGGCGTGTCGATATACAGCGCCGACCAGCAAAGCCAAGCACAGGCTTCCATGGCGGAATACAACCGCATGGCCCAAGAGCAGAACGCCGCATGGCAACGCCTTGCCGGAGAACGTGCCGCTCAAAGCGAACAATTCAACGCGCAAATCCAAATGTTCAACGCCGAGTCTCAAGCTCAACAGGCGCAGATGAACAACACGCTCCTCGTCCAACAGAGCGATCAACTCCGCGCTCAAGCCGATGCCGAAGACGCCCAGGCTCGCGCACAAGCCGACCGAATCCGCACCGAAAAATCCCGCATCCTTGGCCTCCAGCGCAGTCAATACGCCGCCGGGGGAGTCACTCCAGAAGGTTCTCCTCTTGCTGTTTTGGCTGATACCGCCAACCTCTACGAGATGCAGGTCGCGGACACCCGCCTCCTTGCCAATCTTTCGTCGAACAAAAAACGCTACGAGGCCGACATGAACAGCCTCATCGGAGGATTTAATTTAAACCAAGACCTATTCTCCTCCGCCATGAATTTGAAGAGCGCAAAATTATCCTTTGAGGATGCAAAATTTGCCGAGCAGGCCGCAGGCGCTGGCTACCGGATCAACATGCAGCAGGCGGCTCTGGAAGAGAGGGCCGGAAAAACGCAGGCCCAAGGAACCATGATGGGCGGCTACGCCTCCGCGCTCTCCAACATTTCCCAAGCCGCCTATTACGGAGGCCAAGGTAATTATTCCTCTACTGCAAAACCAAAAGCAACACCCATGAAGGCGTCCTAATAATGCCAGCCATTCGACTCGCCGATATTCCCAACGCCGGTCCGCAAGCCCTTGGGCCAAGCACCGGGCTACTCGCTCCCCGTGCGGCCCAACTGGGCAACGCTGCCGCGATGAACCCCCAAGCACTCAAAGGCGTTGCGCAGGACATGCGGTTGCAAACCTACAACCTCGATTCGTTTTCTGGCGAAGCCAAAGGCATGGCCAAAATGGGCGATGCGCTCGGCGATGTCTCTACCGTTGGCCTTCGTTTTTCCAATAAGATGGCCGAGGCCAAGGATGACGCCGACATAGAAAAGGCACGCACGATCCTCTCAAAGGCCGCGCTCATCCAAGAGAACGAGCAGCGCAATCTCCCTCCCGAAAAGTGGGGAGAACATTTCCAAGAGTTGCAGGAAAAAATAAAGAGCGACGTGCAAAACATCGGGTTCAGCAAAAACGCCGGTGCAAAATTTGATGCTTTCTACCAAGGGTGGTCCGTGCAAACCGGACTGCGCATCGAAGGCATGGCGAACAAGGAAAAAATCGATGGCTACAAGCAGGACGCCAAGATTGGCTACATGCGCGAACTTGCCGCAGGCAATGAGCAAGGAGCCATATCCATCGTCAACCGCTTCCGGGCAAATGGAACCTTAAGCGAGCAAGACGCCAAAGATTTTCTTGGCGACATTGATATCAAAGCAATCCACCTCGCCGAGCAACGCCAGACCAATATCATAAATGCCGACATGGTGAGCGATTGGACAACAGCCAAAACCAATCTGGACAAATACGTCACCGGGGAAAAAGACCCGGACGCTAAAGTGGACGGACCTTATGGCGTCATGCCGATGACCAAAGTCAAGCGACTCTTATCCGAGGTGGACCGGCAGGGGAAATACGTCGAGGCGACAAACTACAACACGCTCGCGCAGGCCATTGACAGCAACTCGCCAGTGAAACTCAAAAACGGCGACGAGATTTTGATCACCGACAACGCAAAGCTCGACCAAGCGGTAAATGACATCAAAGTCACCGATCCTGCGGCTCTTAAGCGCCTGCGCCTATTGGTATCCGACAATGTCGCCTACAACCCAGAAGCCGTATCATCGGTCAATGCACGCCTTGCAAAATACGATCCGTCAGTTGATCCGACGATGAGCGAGTTCAATGCGATCAGCAATGACATCGCAACCAATGTTCCTAAAAATTTGCGCAGCGTCATGCAGAGCGACCTCACCTCCGCATGGACGAAATTCAGCAAAGACGGCACAACCGATCCCAAGAAAAAATGGCAAGGCGAGATAATCAATCAGTTTCATAATCTCGGTAAAAGTGGGCTTCTCGGAGACATGGGGACAGAAAAAGATAGCAACAAGCAGTATACCGAACGCATCAAAGACCCTGTCAAATACCAAGAATACTGGAACAATGTTTGGAACATGCAGCAAGAGATGCGCAATTATTTTGCAGACCCAAAAAACAAGGATGTTACTCCAGAGCAAGCCATCCAATACCGCAATCAGATAATTCAACCTCTCATTCAAGAATCGACAAAAAAATTATGGGGCGAAAATGGTAAACCTAAATTTTGGAGCGGAGAATCGTATGTTGATTCAATTAGTTCCGAAGCATTAGGGACAGAAAAACCAAAACCAACACCAACCCCATCAGTTGACCGTGAACTAAAAGCAAGACAAAAGGCAAATGAAGTAAAATCTGAAGGCAAGGTGACCAGTTACAATTTCCCCGGAGACACTTTTTCGGACACCAATTCTCGTAACTGGAAAGGCGCTTGGAATAATCGTCTGACCGAAAACTCGCTCGCGATCTCGCCAGACATCGAGCGCAAATTCAAAGCCGCAGGGATCGGCAAAGGCGACCCGGTGGAACTTACGCTTGCCGATGGTTCCAAGGTCACTCGCACATGGGACGACCGCACGTCTGACAAGCTCACCGGACGATTTGACTTCCATAGCCCCAGCGGCAAACAAAAAAACGATGGCATGGCCGTTGTGTCATTCCGCAAGGCCATCAACGCTTAATTTTCCATGATTGATCTAATAGACGACGCAACCGCAGATTTATACTTAGCAGATATAGACAAAGCTACTGGAGATGAGCGTCTTAAAATGGCAAATGCGTTAGAAAAATACGCCGACAATCTTGCAGACAAAAGGTTTCAAGCCGCAGACGAAAGGTTTTCAAAACTATTCACTGATGAAAAATTTTACCAAAATCAACTTAATTCATCTGCAATTTCGTATGCATTAAAAGAATCAATAGACCCGGAAGGGATGGCAAAACGGTCTCTCATCAATGCGTATTTGGAACATAAAAAGCAACGACCAATTAGCACTATTAATTACGATGCAGAGCGGGACGCCTACGCGATGGCGAACTACGGAAAAAAGAACCTCGATGACAATCAACTCTTCGATTTCATCCGAGGCGAATACAACACGCAAAAAAAGAAAACCGAGGCGATCAACGACCTCCAGATGCAGGCGGTCGCCAAAGCAATCACCGACTCCCAACTTGGACAAAATCGTCCCTTTGTGGACGGCATGACCGAAGTCTTCAACCAGTGGCAACAAAAATACCCCGAACTGGTGGACGGTCAAAATGACGCCGCATTTCTCGCGCAGGGCTACAAAGTCTATTACGATATCATAAACGATGTAGACACCGTGCGTAAGCAGGCGTCCAAGGCGCTTTCCACGCTCACGGCATTCACGCAAGGCAATGCTACCGACGAGGACATGCAAAGTCTTGCCAACGACTTCGTCAGCGCCCCGCCCGAAGACCGGCAGAAAATCTACAAATATGTGACCCTCGCCGCGCAGGCCGGTCAGATCGACCGCGCCGGCTTGGAGCAGTTTGCCATCAACATGGGGCAAGCATTCACCCGTGGGTTCGATTTCGTTCCGCAGGGAACGCTCCAGATGCAGGAGGCAGGCGTGAACAACTGGTTGGAGTCGATCCGCAACGGCACACAAATCTGGGTTCCCGCCGATGGCGACCTCACCAAAGCCGTAGTCGGCAACGCTCCCGCCGGGGCCAAGTCCGATGCGTGGCGGCTGGCCACCGTGCCGGAGGCCGAGACACTTATCCAGAGCGGGCAAAATGTGCGCGAATCCTTCAAGGTCGTGCGCGAACTCCGCAATGTCGCCAAGACCGGCGTCGATCCGATCCGCCCGGTGCTGGCGGAAGATACCTTTTGGGGAACCGCCGAGCGTGGAGCCTATGGTCTGGCTGGGAGCATCCCGCTCATGGGCGCGACCGCCGTGAACCCCTACCTCGGCGTCCTCGCCTACCAAGCCACGGAATACGACCGCATCATGCTGGAGAACCCGGACATCGATCCGCAGTTCGCCCAAGGTCTCGCCCTGGTGGAAGGCGCGGCCAACGCCGCCATCGACCGGGTGCAGTTGAAAAGCCTCTCCGGCAAGCTCCCCATGTTTGGCCGATGGCTCGACCGGATCAAAAGCGATGGCATCCGCCGCACCGTCAAGATCGGAGCGAATGTTTTTGAGCAAAATGTGCAGGAAGGCGCTCAAGACCTCATCGCCCCTGTGCTGGAAACCGCCGTGGCAGCACTCCGCGAGGATATGCCGGACAAGGATTTCTCCTCTCTCGCAAAAGAATGGTGGGGCCAGCGGCCCGAGACCTTCTTCGCCACGCTCCCGATTTCCCTCATCGGTGGTGGCATCGCCACCTACCGCGACATCAAAAACCCTTCTGCCGAACTCAACGCCACCAGGCTGCGCCAAGTCGGCTTCGACAAAGAGCAGATCACTTTCATCCAGCGGGCCGAGAATCCCGAGGAATACGACGCCCGCATCCAGATGGAGTGGGGCAAACGCACGCCGGAGGCCATCGAGGCCGGACGGCAGGAAATCCTCAAGACCATCGCGCAAGCCAGCGCCCCCGGCGAGAACGATGCCCGCATTTCCGAATCAATCGCCGAGGACGGCACACGCCGCTGGGTCGTCACCGCCCCGGACGGAAGGGAACTCCTCCAGACCCAAGACCAGCAGGCAGCATTGGAGGCAATCGCCCAGCATGGAAACGCGCAACTTTTGAACAAGCAGTTCGAGGAGCTATACGAGCCACAGGAACTCCGGCAGATGGTTTCTGATTTGTCCACCCAATGGACATCGGAAAAACCCGTGAATACGCTCGTCATGGAATCCAAAGGCATGAACGCCCAGCAAGAGCTTGAGCAACTCCAAGCCGCAGGCAATGCCGCCCAGATTCAAGAACTCCACAACCGCATCGCAAATTCCCCGCTGAAGGACACGCCTTACGAACAGATCAACATCACCGGCAAAGCCAGCGTGGACAACATCCTCGGCGAAGCCAGCGTCCAAGATGTCGCCGAAATGGTTTGGAGACCTCTCATTACAATCAACCCAAACACTCGCCCGGAAAACCTTCGCGAAGAAATCCACCACATCGGCGTCAAGGTAGCGATCAAGAACGGAAGCGTCACCCTCGACACTTTGCGCGGGTGGCTCGACGCCACCGAAAAAGCTCTTCCGGGAACCTTCCAGAACCTTGTCCGAGATACGGAAGGAGACATCGTCGAATCGCTCGCCCAAGTGCAATCCGCCTACGAGAACGGCAAAATCAACGCCGATGAGGAAACCAAGCTCCCAGCTTCGTTCATTGGTTACATCAAGAACATGATGCGGGTCTTCGCCGAGGTCTTGCGCCGTGCAGTCGCTTTGCGTGGTGCCTTTAAGGACGGCATCCTCCCGGCAGAATACGAGGCCTTCCTCGCCGAGTCCACGGGCCTCAACCAGCAGACGCTCGTCGATACCACCCGCGAGCGTGTTTCCAACGAAGTTTTGGCTGATACCAACTACAGCATTGGGTCAAAGCCATACCCCATGGAGGACAAGGGCAAGTGGTATGCCAACGAGGATTTCGCCAAGCGCGGCGGGCGTATCGTCACCATGTCGCCCGACCAGTTCCTCTCACAGGTCAGACCGCTGGAGATTGACGACGCCTCCCGCGACAACATCGACGACCTTAAAAACATGATGCAAAGGGGTCGCAAGCTCGACCCGCTCGCCATCTACGCCGATGGCAAAGAGGACGGCAGGCATCGCGCCATCGCCGCCAAGGAACTCGGCATGGACACCATCCCGGTCATTGACTTCCGCCAACCTGTTTCGATTGATACCAGCGTGACCAACTACAGCATTGGCTTTGCGCCGAACGGCAAGCCAAGCAATCTTACGACAGAAGAACAAGCGTTGGCGCGGTCGCCGGAATTCAAGGCGCGGGTTGGGGATTGGGAGGCTTTAGCTAAACAAAAAGTTTTAGAACTTCTGCCGCAACATACACCTTCAATAGATATTCCTAAAAATCTAAAAGGGAAAGAATTAAAAAATGTCGTTAAACCTTTTTATGAAAAACAAAAAACGACAGGCTTTATTTTACCTGATGGTATAAAAATAAATATCACTAATCGCGGGTGGAAAGAAATTAATATCCACGGGGCGGACTCTCGCGTTTTACATATTGCAGCTAACCTTCAAGAATTATTGTCTCGTTCTTTACATTTATGGAGTGAAAATAATACTGATAATAAATACCCAAATGTAAAAAATTTCCATAATTATGGAACAAGAGCTACACTTAATGGAATTGATTCATACATTCGTTTTGTCATCCGCGAAGACACAAACGGCCAAATTCATTATGACCATGATGCTACAAGCGTAGAGGTATTTTCCGCAAATAAAAATGGCGAGGAAGGAAGTCAACCTACCCGGAACCCAAATCCGGGGGAAGACTTGGCTTCGCTCGCCAAGAATAGATTGTATCAATGGTGGAATTCTGTCAACCCAGAATCCGTCACAGTCAAAACCGACGAGAACGGCGAACCACTCGCCTCGGAGATCGCACGCTTCCGGCAGGAGACCGGAACCTCCAACTACTCCATAGCCTCGCAGTCGCAGATCGACCGGGTGAACAAGGCGCTCGGCGGCATGAACCGTGGGCCAGACGAGCGGCTCAAAGTCTACGAGCGGGCGCGTGAAAAGTTTTCACTTTTGCAAGCGTGGAACCGCGACGAACTGCAAGCCATGCAGGAAACAGGGGCGGACGCTCCGACCATCCGCCGGTCGCAGATTTTGCAAGCCCTCGGGGAACTCGACGCGATCCTTTCCATCCTCCCGCCAGAGGTGCGCGGTCGCGTGGGCGGTTACACCAAGCTCGCCAGCATCGCGCCGATGGATGTCCTCAAGGACGGCGTGAAGGTCAGCGAGGTTTCCGGCATGAACGGCGCGATCATCAGCGCATGGATGCGCGAGGGCCAAAACATCGGGCAGGCAGGCAAGCAGGTCTCCCTGCCACCAGGCTACGAGGCCAAGGAAAATCTCGCCACGGCCCGCGCCGACAAGAGCATCGCTGACTTCTTCCGCGACCGCATCAAGAAGATCGACACCGAACTCGAAAAGGTGCTGGTGCGCGAATACACCGAGGCCATCACCAAGGCGGTGAAGCAATCCCGCCCAAAGGCCGGTGACAACGGGGTCCGCAAATCCACACTCGGCGCCGAGACGCAGAAGTTTACCGACATGGTCCAACGCGCCACACTCCTCGACGACGAGGCCACAGCCAAGCGCATGGCTGAAATCGAGGCCGCGCTCAACGCGCCGGATGCCACTGCCGAGGATGTCTCCGCGCTCTTTGAGGAATGGTCGATCCTCAACACATTCGGCGACCTCGACAACCGATCTTCCGAGACGCTCGCGCAGGGACTCGATTGGCTCAAAGGACAACTCCAGATGGGCCGCGAAGCATGGCGCATCAAGGAGCAGGCCCGCATCGACGAACAGCGTGCGCGTAACGCCGCGACCATCGAATGGCTCGGCAAAGGCACAGCCAAAAAACGCTTCGCCGATAAGGGACTCATGCAACGCATCGCCGAGGTCGGAAACAACTACCTCCTCGACCACGTCAGCTTTGAGCAGTTCGTCACCGCCATGCTCCCGCCGGAGATCGCCGCCAACTTCTCCGAGCGCCTCCGCAAAGCCGACATGGCCGCGCAGGCATCCGAAATCCGCGATGGCAAGGGCATCCTCGATGCCGTCCGGGCAGGCGCAAAGGCCGCGAACATGTCCGCAGGCGATGCCATGCTCTGGCTCAAGGGAGATCAGAAAAATGCTGTCTCCTACCTTGAAGGCCGGAAGGTGAAGGACGAGCGCATCGCCATCGACCTCGCCCAAAAGATCGTCACCGGCGAGGCCGACCGCAGCAAGCTCACCGATGCCGATGTGGAGACCCTCCGCAACGAACTTGCCGCGCTACCTGCCGACACTCAAAAAGAATTCGTCACCATCAAGCGGGTCATCTTCCGGGGCGACGATGTGAAGCTCGATATGTCCCGCGCAAAGGCCATCCAACTCCTGCTTTCGTGGAACCAGCCCGATGTCCAAATCAAGATGCGGAAAGAAGGCTGGACCGATGAAAGCGCAGCCGATCTCAATGCGCTCGTCAACGATCCCGTCTCCCGCGAGGTCATGGCCTACGCCAAGGAACTATATGGCAAAGGCGCTGGCATCGTGAATCCGGTCTACTCGCGGATGTTCGGCATGGCCATGCCACAGGTGAAGAACTACGCGCCCACCCGCTTCCTCAACGCGAAAGACTCAAAGGATATCGGCCTCGATGGGTCGGCAACTGCCACCGGCACGACTCCGGGCTTTGCCAAATCCCGTGTCACCCACTCGGCCAAGATCGCGCCGGAGGATGCGCTCACCGTCATGCAAGGCCACATCGCCCAACAAGCGCACTGGGTCCACTTCGCCGAACTCGCCCGCGAATTCCGCGCACTCCTTTCCAACCCGGAGGTCCGCGAATCTCTCAAGCAAACGCACGGAGATGCCGTATTGAAAAGCGCCGAACTCTGGGCAGATCAATTAGAGCAACGAGGCGGCAACAAGGCCCGCGAATCCGCATGGCTCAACAATGTCATCGGCACAGCCATCTCCGGCAAAGCAGTCGCATCGCTCGGATTCAACCTCAAGACGCTCGCCATGCAGCTTGAGAACACAATCCGATTCGGCCTCTCGCTCGACATGAAGCAGATCGCATCGGCGCTCTCCAATCCATCGACAATCGCCGAGGACATCCAGACCGTCTGGGAATCCGATGCCATCCAGAACCGACTCCAAGGAGGCGCAACCGCCGAGGCCCGCTTCCTCTTCTCCCGATACGCAGGCAAACCAAACTTCGCCGCAAAGATCGCCGAGGCATCGATGACTCCCATAAACTGGCTCGACTCCGCAGGAACATCGATCTCCTCGGCCATCGTCTACCGGGCCAACCTCAACGACGCCCTCGCTTCGGGAATGCCGGAGAACCTCGCCAAGCAAGCCGCCCTCGATGCCGCCAGCGAGGCCATCTACCGCTTCGCGCAGCCGGTCAGCTTCGGCCAGAAAAGCATCATGGAAAACAACGGGAATGTTTTTGCAAAAACATTCTTCCTTTTCATGTCCGACCCGCGCCTCAAAACCGCCATCCTCGCCGATGCCGCTCGCGGGCTGGCCACCGGGCGAGGCAACACCAGCGAACATATCCGCCGCATCGTCGCCGTGGAACTCATGGCGCTCGTCTCGCATGTCATCTCCAGCGCATTCAAAGACGCATTTTCTGGCGACGACGACGAGGAAATCTGGGGAATCGGCGGCTTTGCAAAAGCCATGCTCCTCGCTCCATTCCAAGGGTTCTTCTTCGCAGGATCAGTGGCCGAGGTCGCCCTCTCCAAGCTCACCGGCCAAGGGTATTTCACCAGCACGCAGAATCCTCTTCTTGATACAGCGCAAACTGCAATTCGCGCAGGGTCAAACCTCGACGACGCCTTCAACTTCAGCGACCCGGAAGCCATGCTGAAACAATGGAACAACATCTTCCGCTCGATGGCAGTCACGCCAACGATGGCCGCGCCCGCCGTCCTCCTCAACATGGTCAAGCCGGTCGTCGGCCTCTACCAGAATGCTTCCAACGAAGATTGACTGCGTTGTTTTGACTGATACCATCCTGCTATGAACAACGCACTCAACTACCTCCTCGACCGGCTCAACGAGAACTCCACATGGAGGGGAATTTTGCTGGTCCTCACAGCATTATTTGGCGTGTCAGTGACTCCAGAGCATCAAGAGGCTATTGTCGCGGCGGGTCTCGGCCTTGTAGGCGCGATCAACATCTTCCGCAAGGGATGAAACCGGGTCACATAGTCCTTGGGATGATTATCATTGCGATGAGTCTTTTGGCTATGGCATTCCTCACCTCATGCGTCAGCGTTCCCGTCCCGCCATTCGGTGACCGGCGCGGGGAACTCGGCAACCTGCAAGTCAGGGTCTCGGTAAAATACATCCCGCTCACAAATCCGGACCTCCCCGGCAACGACTCTCTCGCTCACGCCTGGTCGAAATTTGGCGAGGCCAAAGCCCTCAAAGACAAATGAACCAGCTTCTCGCCCAGATTGCCGCAGAGCAAATCGGAGTCCGCGAAATCGGCGGCAACAACAACGGATCGAAAATCCGCACCTACCAAAAAGCCACCGACCTCAAGCCCGCCTCATGGCCGTGGTGTGCGGCATTCGTGGACTGGTGCATCTCCGAGTGGCTCGACCGCCCCGGAGTCCGCGACTGGCTCAACCTCCAATCTTCCACAACGGAGGAGTGGCGACCAAAAACTGCACTCGCCTACGGTTTCCTCGGCTGGGCCAAAGACCGCCCAAAAACCACCATCATCCTGCACGACCGAGAACTTGCGAGACCCGGCGACATCGTCGTTTTCGACTTCTCTCATGTCGGCATCGTCGAGTCAGATTCTGGCCACCAGATCATCACCATCGAGGGCAACACCAACGGGCGAGGGGAGAGAGACTCCGAATCTGGAGACGGAGTCTGGCGCAAAGCCCGCCAAAAAACCATCGCCAGAAATTTCATCCGAATCCGCCCCGCCGTGCCACAAGCTGCCACAAGCTAACGCAAATTGTTGATTCACAACATAGGTTAGTTCGACTCAAAATCGCGTTCCGCAAGGAGTGTCGGTTCGACCCCGACCGCCGGTAGATCATTGGATAACAACCCGCAGAGGTGCTTGAATAAAGGCTCTGCGGGTTTTTCGTGTCGGGACATTGTGGGACAGGTTTTGACTTAAAGAGACAAATAAAGGTTGCTGAAATGCCACAACTGCCACAAGGTTTGTCCAGTTATGTCTTATCGGATTACAGAAGATCGGTCGCGGAGGACTTCGCCTTGGGTTCTGACGATACCAAAATCGGTGGCGGGGCGCAGGCTTCGGTATTTTTATCCAACGGAAGCGCAGGCTTGGACGGAGGGTCCGAGGTTGATTGCGAAGCTCCAGAAGGGTGGGACAGATGCGCTGGATGGGGAGGACGGCCCGACGATGGAGCGGGTTGTGGCAATGTTTGTGGCACTTTTTCAAGAGAGGTCGAAGTCGCACCGGGAGAAAGTGGAGAAGGTGGGGAAGTGGTTGGTGCGTGATTTCGAGTGCCAACTGAAGGCGGTGTCTCCGCTGATGATGGTGGAGTGGTTCGCAAAGATTCCGGGGTCGGAGACGCAGCGGGCGACGGTCTACCGCTATGTCCGGCTTTTCTTCAACTGGTGTGTGAAGATGGACCTGCTGGATCGGTCGCCTTTCCGGGCGGTAGATTGTCCGAGGGCGAGGTCGCGGAAGGGGATTCTCAATGCCGAGGAGATGCGCGAACTGCTGGATGCGGAGATGAGCGACTCGATGCGGGCTTCGATCCTGTTGGGCGGGTTCGCGGGCCTGCGGTCGATTGAGGTGCAGCGGATGGACTGGGAGGATATCGATGTGAAGGCGGGACAGGTCTATGTGAGGCCAGAGGTTTCAAAGCAGCACCACGGCATGATGGATCGGATCGTTGACATGACCGAGCCGCTGCTCCGCCGAAAAAAATTCTTTACCGGCAAGAAGGGCCAGATCGTTCTGGGGAGTGCGCGGGCGTTCTACGAGGAGCGCAGGCGGCTGGTTATCAAGCTGGGCTGGGATGGGTTTCCAGAAAACTCGCTTCGGCATTCGTTTGCCACCTACCACTTGGCGCGGTGCAAGAGCGCACCTCTGACGGCATTCCAGATGGGGCATTCCAGTCCCGCGATGGTGCAACGAGTCTACGCTGTTCCAGCTGCCAGAGCGGACGCACAAGCGTGGTGGGGGATTTGACCTATGCCTTACGCAAACAAAAAAACGCAGAAGAAATTCATGGCTCGGCAATACAAGTCGAAGTATGCGACCGATGAAAAATTCAAAAAGGATGAGAGTGACCGCAAGGCGGACTGGTATCAGCGAAACAGGGAAAAAGTAATTGCCAGAGTGCTGGAGAATCGGGCGAAGAAAGTAAAAATATGAAGGCAACCATTATTATTTGGTTCGTTCTGTTTATAGCGTCTTGTTTATTCATGGGGGAATACGCTCCAGCGGGTAATTTGTGGAATAGAATTTGGTTCAAAATCTACATTTTTTGCATGGTAGTTTGTGCTATTGCGGTGATCTATGTTGGTTTTTTGTCTGTGAAATAAACCTCTCTCAAAACCAGCATCCATGCGGGTCTGCGGGCGCGGTGGATGTTTTAGTTTTGAGTGAGTGATAAAGCGTGCCGCCTGCGGAGCCTCTGTTTATGAGGGTGAAAATTTTTTTTGGCTTGCAGATCGTTTGCTGGTGAGGATGTCAAGTGTTTTTTGATGGTAGGTGATCACCTTATTGAAAAATAAATGTTGCGTGGTGTCTGACACCTTCTTAACTTGTCCTCATGCCTGATAAACGAGCAGCAAATAAAGTCCGAGTGACGGTTCCTATGGAGGACACTCTTCTTGCTCGGATTCAAAAATTCGCACAGGAAAATGGAATTGATCGGGTCGCCGCCATGAAACTCATGTGCGACTCCTACCTCCAAGAAAAAGCCAAAAAATCCAAAACCAAAAAGCAATGACCAAGATTACGATCCCAATCGACAAAACCATGAAGGCGCAACTTCAAGCTATTGCTAAAACAGAGCGGCGAAGTCTCGCTTTTGTGATGAGGGAAGCAGCAACTATTTTTTTGGATAGGGTGTCAGACACCCCTTATCAAAATAAGGTGAAACCCGCAACCAAAAGGAGGGCGGCATGAGCGACGAAATCACAACAGCGCAGGCGGCGACCCTCTTGGGCGTCAGCACAAAAACAATCTACCGGCTGCTGGATGCCGGAACTATTGAGGCGTCGAAGCCATTTGGCAACCGGGTCGGCCACCGCATTTCGAGGGCCGTGCTGGAGAACTGGTATCGCCACCGCAAAATCAAAACCACCAACCGCCGCAGGAGGACCGCAAAATGATTAATTTTAACGACCCCGCCGCCGTTTGCCGATCAATTGGATATTTCATTCAATACCTCTCCATTGTCGCTCCGCTCGTCGTTGTGGCATGGGTCACTCGGAGGATCGCACGATGACATTCCTCGCCGCATGCGTCCTCATTCTTGCCTCAATGTTGGCATGCTACCAACTCGGCATTGAGGAGGAGCGCGAACGCAACAAACGCAACCAGCGTCACCGCCGCGACAATTTTGAGGATTAATACTCCTCACCACAAGAAAGCGCCCCGAAGGACGGCAATCCAACGGGGCAAGTCAAAACCACAAGAAAAGCAGTAATAACAAAATGAGTAACACACAACTGACTACACAAGTCAACACACAAGTCGCCCTCGGCGACATGCAGGTGATGGCATCGGCCATCGTGAAATCGGGCCTCTTCGGTATGAAGACTCCAGACCAGGCTCTGGCGCTGATGATCGTGGCAACCGCAGAAGGGCGTCACCCCGGATCAGTGGCCAGCGACTACCATATCATCCAAGGCCGCGCCTCTCTGAAGGCCGACTCGATGCTGGCGCGTTTCCAGCAGAGCGGCGGGCGTGTCGAGTGGCACGACCATACCAACGAGAAGGTCTCCGCGACCTTCACGCACCCTGCGGGCGGATCGCTCCGGATCGACTGGGACATGGCACGGGCCAAGGCGGCTGGGCTGGGCGGCAAGGACAACTGGCGCTCGTATCCACGGCAGATGCTGCGGGCGCGGGTGATCAGCGAGGGGGTCCGTGCGACA
>CAYQOJ010000009.1:14037-38234 GCA_964419105.1 uncultured Methylococcus sp. | reverse complement strand
GGTGAAAGCAGAGCAACAAAAATGGGGTTAACCGGGCTGAAGGTTCCCCCCTTGGAAAGGTTAGCCCGGGGTTCCCAGGCGCCGCTTGGCGGCATCAAAAGCATCACGGAGTGAAGTGACAGGTTGCGAGTCCGACGTAGACCCCCGGGCAGACGAACCGCCAGCCACAACCCCGCTAGCACGCTTAGCCTGAACTGTCTTCTGTTCCTGCTGTGCTTTGCGAGCCTGAAGCTCACGTTCGGCCTGCTGACGCTGATAAAGTTTGTCAAAAGCCATCTGCTTGTACACCCCCTCAAGGTCGGTAGTGCCAAGCGCCAAAGCCTTGGACACGACTTCATCTGAATCAAAGTCATCGCCGTACTTCTGCTGAAGACCACCAATAGTACGCTCCAACTCGTTCAACGCCTGCTGTTCCTCGAAGGAACGCAGACGACTCTCAAGCTGCTTGTACTGTTGCTCCATGGGGTCAATGTACATGTCCTCGTCCTCGGAGAACGGGTCCTGCTCCTGAATCCCATAGTGTTGCTTCAAAAGCTCAACAGTGGCCTTAGGGTCATTGTCCAGGGCTTCCTGGATTGCCTTGGCAAACTGAACGCTTTTGCGCTCTTCAGCAAGTTGCTGTGTCTTGCGGGTATAATCCGCTTGACGCTGGTAGCCAGAGACTGCTTCCTTAAGCGGAACTTCGAGCTCTTCACCATCGATGACAACCTTGACGTACTTGTCGCCAAAGCCTTCGACATCGATGTATTCGGGCTCAATCTCCTCGAAAGAGTTGACTACCTCATCTCCACCTTCAACTTGTCCATCATCGATGGGGTCTACGGTTTCGTCGTAAATTTCATTATCCATTGTGTGTGTGAGTCCTTTCGGTTGCTCTATCTATATAGGGGGATATCGTTACATAGTGAACGGCAAACCACCGACGGCGTTCTCAATCGCGCTGAGAGCCCCCTGCGGAATACTAGTCGGCAGTGGCATTCCCCCCGTAGGAACCTCCATGCCGGGCTCCAAAGGAGCCTCACCCATCGGGGGCCCCATAGGGGCACCCTCCGGTCCTGCTGGCATGCCCTCCGGCCCAGCCTGTGGGGCGGGAGCAGCCAAGAACGCTTCAGGAGTCTTGACACCGAAACCAAACTGAAGGACGTGGCGGGCCAAAGCAGCCATGTCCACCACTCCCGCACCCACAAACGGGGCCATGGCGTCAACCATTTGGAGGGCCATCTGACGGCGGAACGACTCGTTGACCGGCTGGGTCGAACCGGCCTCAACCTCGAAATCGAACTCGCCCATGATGTAGTCACGGTCAAAGTTAATCCAAATCGGCATAGCCGAGGAACCCACAACACGGGCGACATGCTCCCCGGTCATGAACTGCTGGGCCAAGCCGATGAGCCGCTTCGCGGCCTCAGCGATGGCGCGCTCAACCTCGGCCAGCTTGTCCGACGTACGGGCATTCATAGCGTCCTGCATCATTGCCGCCTCTGTGGCAGTGCGGCTGATTTCCGACGCCCCACCACGCATGAACTCCGCAACACCGCTAATGCGGTCAATATCGCTGAGAATCATACCAGAGACGTTGTACATGTCCGGCGGGTTCACAATCGCCGGCATCGCCTGGACGACGGCCCCCAGGGGCTCGTCGCTGATGACAGGCACCATCACGTTGTCCTCGTCGGATTCCAAAGCCTCCCGGCCGGGGTTATCGAAGGCGGACTCCTTATAGAGCCACTTGCGGGAGAACCGCTTACGGTGGTTCATCATCTGGCTACGAGTGGCGTTCAGCTCGTACTGGAGAGGCTCAATGGACTCGAGCTCACCAATCGGGTAGAAGTAGTCCGGCACATCATAGTTCCGGAGCATGTGGAAAGGATGCCCAAACGCGTAGGGCATCTCAATCGGGTTCACCAGAAACGAATCACAGCCATCCGCGAACACAGACAGGGTGCCCTTAGAGAGGTCGTAAAACTCCCAAACATCAACATAAGCGTCGGTGTCGTCGCGGGACTGGCGAGGACGGCCATCATCGGCGGACCACTTGGAGTAGTGCGACGCGGCGGCATCTATGCGGGCCTGGCGGTTGTACCGCTGGTCGGACCGCACGTCCTCCAGAGGACGGCGGATACGCTGGGCAATCCACTTGCACTTATCCAGAGACACCGCATCCGGGTCCACAAACACGTCGAACGGGGAGACACGCTCCACAAAGGGGCGGTCTTCGCGCACCACTAGCTCGGTTTCCAGCGTCACACCCTGGTCTTCCAGCATGTCCTCGGTCTCGTCGCCAGGCTCCTCCGGTGCCTCCATGTCGCCCGCCGTCGCGGGCTCTTCATAACGCTTGGGGCGCTCTTCCTCAACGAACTTGTAGCCCACCTTCAGCCAGCCGTGGCCAATAATCAGATAGTCGTCAACCGCAAGCCGAAGTTCCTTCTGACAGCCGTAATGACGCCACCAGTAGTTGATAACCGCCTCCGTGACGATGGCTCGGTCACCGTCATCGGCCTTTCGGGCACCAACAGTAATCTTGGGGTGGTTCACCGACACGGAGGGGGCAATCACGTTGATTGTGGCAAACGCCATGTTCACCAGCATCCGGTCCTCATCCGACAGGTCGTCGAAATGCTTGCCGCGGTACAGGTCAATCATGCGGCGCCACAGCTCGTCGTAGCGCTCCTCCTTCCGCCAACGGCGGGAATGCTCAACCTTCTTGCGGTAGTTGGCAAGCAGTGTACGGTTACTGGGTCGGGGCATCAGGCATCCTCAAATGTCGAGACATACGCCTCAACAGTGCGGTACACCCAGTTCACCAGGGCCGCAAGACCAGCAGCCGCAGCCGCCTTCCAGGCCTCAACCTCAAGAACCGACGCCGCAACAGGCGAAGAAAGCGCACCAAAAACAAACGTGGCAACCGCCCTACGAAGAGCTTCCTTGTACGTCATGCTATGTATCTCCTATCATTATTTTGATGATGTTCTTCGATGTGTCTGTCGAACTTGTCGTCAATCCCATCGACCTTAATGACCAGATGCTCCAAAAGAGCCCTGGAATCGTGATGCTGGCTGGTGTTCTCCTTGCGGAGCTTCTGCAAGACCACAACTACCGGACCCGTGATAACGGCCGCAACAATCGTGGTCCACCACATGACTCACACCCACCGAGCCCCAACAGGGGCGGCATCAATCCCGGCGGCCTTGGCTTCGCTGACCTGCTGACGCTGACGCTCACCAATAGTCGGCCCATGAAAAGCCTCCTGGCCGTGGGTAAACCCCAAACGGATGCCCTTGACGTGGCACTTGAAGCAAATTGCCCCGCGACGGGGCAGCATGTCCTCAACAAACCGCGACTCACACTCTTCACAAACAAAAACAGCCATAACCTATACGCAAAATCGTTACATACGTATGTTGAAGGCACCAATCGGGGTCTTTTCCTCCCGCTCCGGCTGGATTTGCTGGGCGAACCACTCGAAAGAGTACCGCGGGGCTTCAATCGACGGGGCATACTCCGGCAACCAAACATGCTTGAGCATTTGTACCGTAATCGCCAACGCCATAACCCGGTCATCATGCGGAGAACCATGCATCTTGCCGTTCTCCTCCCGAACAAAAGTACGCAACTCTGCGATGGTGTGTTCGCAACACAACCCAATAGCCCCATCACGAAGCGACTTGGCTAGTTCGTCAATTGCCAGCGGCTTAGAAACCGCTGTCGTACGCCAACCAAGAATCTCCGTAGCCTGTGGGGAGCGCTGTGCCAGCCTACGCTGGCGGTAGATACGCCGATACCCGGCCTTTTGGAGCGCCTTTAGGGTTGTCAAACCGTGGTTGTTGGATTCCACGCCCACAAGGGCGTGGTTATACCAGTTCCCCAAGTCATAGATAATCTGGTCGCCAAACAAGTCCGGGTCGATATGCCCGTGCCAGACGGCACACACATCACCAGAATCAGCATCCAGCACATAAGCAACGCTGTAGTCGCCATGCCCGAGGCCTTCGGCAACGTCCGCACCAATCACATACACCCCGTCAGGCTCGGGCTCATGCCACACCGACAGTGCGCCACCGTCCGTAATGAACCTGTAGGCCCCTCCAGACACGTCCAGACGGCCTCTGGCGGGCTCAACCAGCTCCAAGGCCCTGAGGATGTCCAGGTCAAACACGGGGCGCCCAGAACGCACAAACGCCTCCTCCGGGTTAGAGGGGTATTCTTGGGCGAGCTGCCAATCCGGCAGCTGGGCTTTCTTTACTTCGTACCAGTCCTCGTCACGGTCACCCGCAGACCAAGGAAAGAAAATGCCCTTGAAGTCGTTCGTCCCGTTTTGGGAGCCCACCCAAAGGCGATGGAAAATATTCCCCTCACCTTTAGCCGTGGAAAGACATACGATACGACCACCGACATCCGCGATGGGTTCAATCGAGGCCCACGCCTCTTCGGAATTAGGCAAGAAGGCCATCTCGTCGATAAACACGCGAAAAACAGATTCACCGCGAGCAGGGTCATTGCCACTAGGTAGAGACTCAAGGGAAGATTCATTATCAAACACCATTTTCAGCTGGTTGTCCGAAATAAGTTGCGGACCCCGTTGCTTCATCCAATCCGGCAACATTTTGTAGCCGTACTTTGACTTTTGGAGAAGCTTAGCAGCCTCCCTTTCTGTACGGCTGAGCATTACCTCAAACCGGTCAGACCAGAAATACACCTCCCAAAACGCAAAAGCTGCCGCGAGGGTAGAAAACCCAATCTGGCGTGCCTTCAGGACGATGCTATTACGGTTCGCAATCCACGCATACACGGTCTCCCGCTGGGCGTCACGCATCTCAAACTTGATACGCCCCCGCTCCGGATGCCGGATATGCCAATAGTTCGAACAGAAATGCTCAAACGCGTCAGCCAACTCACTAGGGTCAGCATCTACGGGGCCGCGGCAACGCCGCCACTCCCGCTCATTAATCAATTCAGTAAGTTCCATCTAGTCGTCGTCGTCTCCGCGATACTTAGGCGTCAAATGTGGACGCTCACCACTATCACAATAAGGGCAAGCATTCCAAGACCGAGGATATTCATCACCACAGCGGTCACACTCCTCCAGTTCCATCACATAGCCCGCAAATGACGGGACTCCTTTTCACGGGCCGCCATAGCCGCAATCAGCTCATCCAGCTCCTCATCCGACATCTCCGTCGTCTTCCGGTCAGACTTCACCTCAATCGTAGGCGGAGCCATACGATTCGTAGCCTGGAGGTACAACTGGGCAGACTTCGTGTCCCCATCCATAGCCTTCGAGTACAGCATATCCAGCACCGACTGGGTACGCTCAGGCGACCCCTGGATATCAGCAACCCGCTCCTCCCACTGCTTACGGAAAGCAGGCTTCTTCTCCCACCGGCGCAACGTCTTTACATCCACCCCGATATGGGTCGCCATCTTCATCTTAGAAGACGGCTCCCGCTCCCCAGGAGGAGTACACAACCAATCCAGATACTCAACCTGTGGCGGCGTCAAAATCATTTCTTCCTGCATACCATATAGGCGACTTCCGTCACCTAGGGGCCAGTAAACTGGGAATGGTTCTCAGGTGACGATTTGGGGGGGACTATAGGGGGGGTCTAGAACTGGACCAGCATCGGTCCCACCCCGATGGGTGGGCCGATATTGCTACCACATCGGGGCAAGCCCCAGCGAAGCCCCGATTATGACAAGAAAGGACCTTTAGGTGAATGCCGAGGAAATCAAAGAAACGCTGACACAGCTGAAAGCGTGGGAAGCGATTCGGGTTGTGTGGGATGACGCCCACAGCCCTACCGCAGAATGGCACACCGTTGAGGATTATGAGCCCGACAAGGACTCTACTGCCACGACTTTGGGGTTTTACTGGCCTGGCTGTAAGGCCGGCTACCTGACGGTAGCGGCCACCGCGTTCTTCCACCCGGATGGCTCTAAGCCGAACACGGTGGGGGATATTACTCATATCCCGATGGGATGGATAAACAGCCTGGAGGTAATCAATGGCAACGAAGAAAGACCCGAGGCTCGCAAGGGCCGGCGTAAGCGGATACAACAAACCGAAGCGCACCCCCACACACCCTAAGAAGTCCCACATTGTTGTCGCCAAACAAGGCGACCAAGTGAAGACCATCCGCTTTGGGCAGCAAGGCGTCTCAGGCTCCCCCAAAAAGGCCGGCGAATCCGCTTCCTATCGGAAACGGCGGGAATCCTTCAAAGCACGCCACGCCAGCAACATCGCCAAAGGCAAAATGAGCGCCGCATACTGGGCCGACCGCGTCAAATGGTAAACACACCCACAGCCTATAGATAGCCAATAAAAACAAGGTTCTGGGACTCCGCAGCAAACAAGGCGGCGGGGTCCCTACCATTTGTAGCCCCATCTATCCGAGCATCACGCTCCGGCCCTGGCCCAATAGAGTCCCATATTGGACGACGGGCGTGGGGGGGCTATGCCCCGGTGGCGCGCCTGTGGGCGTGTGCGGGCGTGTTTCCTGCCCGTTCTAGGCGCATGGCGGGGGGCAGATAGTTCCCGTGGTTTCTAGTGTGGGGCGACCGCCCCTACGGGTTCCTAGTTCCCGACGGGAACGCCCGTATCCATCGGCACGAATGTTGTTCGGGTGTTGTAACAGTGTTACAGCACCTCCGCAACAGTGCCACGAACAAAGGAAGTACGACATTCGTACGAACAAAGCGACTGCCACGAGCAGAGCGACCAACAACAACAACAAGACCACGACGAAGACGGGCTTCGCCCGTATCGTCGCCCGTATTCGGGAGAACGAAGCGGACGGACTGGATGCGTGGTGCGAAGCCCACGCAGACTATGTCCGATGCCAGAACGCCGAGCGTTCACTGTCGGTGTCTCAGTACGCAAAGCGTGCGAGCGCCGAGACAGGGTTCACCGAGTCCACGATTCGTATCTATCTGGGTGCGATTGACTGGGCGGTGACGGATGCTCGTCGTGCGAAGAACCTCCACACGAAGTGGACGAGCGTGCGTCAGGTCATGGCGGCACGCACGGATGCGAATGGTGCGAAGAAGAAGGAGCCGAAGCGTGACATCAAGCGTGAGGCGATGAAGTTCTCGGTGGCGGAACTGCGGGCGATGTTGGCGTACCGAGAGAAGATGATGGGGTGATGCTGTAACAGCGTTACAACATGGCAGGGCGAGGCGTACAGGCGCCGTCCGGGGTTCAAATCCCCGGCGTCCACTACGGACAATCCCGTCCGTTCAGAGCAACAAGGAGAGAAATAATGTTGCGTGACATGACAGACGACGAACTCATTCGTCTTCACAAGGATGCGGAGAACAGGCTGTTCATCCGTATGTTGGAGAGGGACGATGATGGCGTCAGGGTTCTGAAGATTTGCGTGGAGCGCATCCTTGAGGTGATGGGCGAGCGCAATCTTTCCGTCCCCGTCTGACCACGACGAAACGCCGTGAGGCGTCCACAGATAAGTATCTGTGCTGATGAGTCGTTCAGAACTACGACACAAGGAGGTGACCCGATGGGTTACGAAGAGGCAATCATCATGCGTGAGTGTGACGAGATTGACGAGAAGGTTGCTCAGGCCGAGTATGCCATCTCGCATCCGCATCGTGAGGATGAGGGGACGCACATCATTCAGCATCTTGCCTGAGTGTTTCACGATGACGGGGGACGGGCTTCGGCTCGTCCCCCTATTCGTGTGTCTGTGGTTCACGGTGGAGCACGGTTCGTGGGGTTGTAACAGTGTTACAACTTTATGGGCTGTGCTCTCTCGTGAGGAACGAGAGATACAAGAAAGGACAGCCATGCTGTCAATCAACCATGTGTCCTATCTGGACACACAAGCGTTCATGGACGAGGTTCGCCTCGTCGTGAACAACGACTATGAGCGTGTGTTCAGTGCGCTCACAGACTGGTCAGAGTTGGGGCAACCCGACGACAACGACCGGTACGACAAGTTCCCCGTTCAGGAGCGGATGGGGTTGGGGCCGTGGTGGAGCCCCATCGAACGGCGCTATGAGAAGAAGACCAAACTGAATGGTCGTTTCATCTCTAAGCGCAAGGAGGTGAAGTGATGGAAACGAATCACGGCAAGTGGGTTCCCGGCTGGAGGCATTGGCTTTCCGTGCCGTTCTGTCAGGTTCGGTGGTACATCCACCTCGTCCGAAAGGCGGTGAAGTGATGAATGCGCTGACTGTGTACAACCTCTTGTGGTCTAAGAGGATGAACGGTGCCAACTATTCGTCTTGGTGGCAGGATACGGATTACAGCCGCGATGTGGACTTTGAGCCACTTGTCACCGACCGTGACCTGACGGCGATGAACAACATTCTCATTGAGTGTTCGGCGTTCGTTGTTTCCCAAATAGACGACGGCGGTGCTGTCGCTGGCGATGCGTGGACTGTCGGCGTTCAAATGCCGTATCCGACCCACCACTATCACTGCGGCGATGTGTATTCGTATTCTGCTGTCATGGAGATTGCCGGTGCTGTTGCTGATGTGTATGGCAAGGAAATCATCGTCAGGTGGAAGGAGGCTCAGTGATGGAACGGCTCGAGATGCGTTTGCGTTTCGCTCGTACACGGATTGCGTTCCGCATCCGTGCGAGGCTCACGCTGTGGCTGGATGGGCTTGCGGGTCGTTGTGACCCGCTGTCCCCGATTGCGTTCATGTTGGATGACGACGCTTATGCGTGGGAAGACGACGAGGACGATGGCTCGTTCGGTTGGCGTGACAACGCCGATTGGGATGTTCCCGGTGACCCGACATTCGGGTTTCCACGAGAGGAAGGAGATTACCGCTGGTATCTCGGTGACAACTGAACTGACCTGTAACACTGTTACAACTTTCTGAACGCCTTAGGAGGCAATCATGACCGACAACAACAACCGAATCAACACGCTGTATGACCAGCCCGAACAGGTGGTGCGTCGCATCACCAGAAACGGAGGCACAATCTCGGAATGGATTGTGTGCGGTGGCACGCCTGAGCGTATGCTCATCGTGCCGACCGCCGACCTCGCTCGCTACGAGCGGGAGAACAATGTGGGATGCGCATGGCGTATCTCGCCCGTCGTGCCTGAGGGCTACGACATCAACGGTTACAGGCTCAACAACAAGGAGAACAACAATGCCTGACAACACCAACAACACACCCGACGAGACCCCCGACGAGGAAGTCATCGTCTTCACATCCATCACGGGGGAGGAACTCCCGTGGGACGCCCACATCCGATACTCCATGAGGGAAGTGTCGTACCATGTCCACGGCGCGTGGCGAACATTCGTCAACGAGTGGAACCGGAACGACGACTCTCCCGGGTACCTGATGATGTTCCCTGGCGAACACCACTGGCGTCTGCTGTGGAAGCAGAACCCCGTGTTCACCCATCAGGCAAGTTACAACACAGGGACGGAGACCATGTTCCGTGAACTGTGGCATGTCTGGGGTGCGGACGAGGATGTCTTCCAGTGCGACGACTGTATGGCGCCATCGGACGGAGAACCGGAAACACCGTGTGGTCGCTCCGTGTGCGACCGTTGTTACGAGAACTACGGCTTCTGTGAGGAGCACGACTACGAGTACCACTACGACGAGGGTTGTCATGAGTGTCAGGAACAGGAGCGTTACGGCTCCCGTCTCATTCGTGACTACAGCGAGCGTGTGGACATCGTGTTCCATCTCATCCGTAACGGCATCGTGACATCCACCCGCAATCTTCCGCCTCGCATGACAGCGACCGGCTTTGAGTTGGAGATTGAGGCACGGGATGGCGACATAGACGAGATGGCGCAAGCGGTAGACGCATCGCTCGGTCACCTGTCCATCATGAAGTACGACGGTTCTCTGTCGCATGGCTTTGAGTTGGTGACGCAACCGCTCACGCACGACTTCCTCAGGCAGATGGACTTGTCCGTCCTGTCCGACATCGCACAGATGGGTGCTAGGTCGGCACAGACAACCTCGTGTGGTCTCCATGTCCACCTGAACAGGTCGTACTTCGCTGGCAGAGAGACATCCGTCTACACGCTGATGCGTACCCTGTACGACAACTCTCAGCAGTGGCGCATCCTTGCGGGTCGTGACAACTCCACCTATGCCAACTGGAACGACACCGACGGCGAGGCAAAGCGTGCTCTGACCATCGCCAAAGGCACGAAGCGTTACCCCGGTCGTGGTCTCGGCGGTGACCGCTATGTCCCGATGAACACCAACAACGGTTCCACCTTTGAGTTCCGTTTCTTCAAGGGTACGCTCAAGCCGTCCACCGTGTTGGCTCGTGTTGAGAGCATCCATGCTCTCGCACACTTCGCCATGAACCACACCCCGTCCAGTATCGCTAAGACTGGCTTCACTTGGGAGAAGTTCCGCAACTTTACGGAAGCCGGCGACAACGCCACCCGCTACTCCCACTTCAACACCTACGCAACGCAGAAAGGAATCTGAACATGTGCTTGCTCACTTTCATCCCCGAATACACCGACATCAATCTGGAGCATCTCTCCAACGGTGCCGAGAACAATCCCGACGGTTTCGGTTGGGCTATCCATACTGGTCGTGCCATCGTCTCGCACAGCGGTCTCGCATACGAGGCGGTTCTTGACCGTTTCATTGAGGCACGCAAGACCCACAAGGGTCACGCCCTGTTCCATAGCCGTATCACCACGCATGGTGGCACCAGTGTGGACAACTGCCATCCGTTTCAGGTTGGCAAGGACGGTCAGTCTGTGGTCGCCCACAACGGTATGCTTCCGATTGACTCCAAGAACGGCAAGTCTGACACCCGTATCTTTGCGGAGGAACTGTTCCCATCTTGGGGTGGCATCTCCCTGCTGAACAGCAAGAAGATGCGCAAGAAGTTGGCGAAGTATGCCACCGGCTCCAAGTTGGTGTTCTTGTCCGCCAACCCTGTCGTCAATCATGACTTCGTTATCATCAACGAGAAGGACGGTCATTGGACTGACGGCGTGTGGTGGTCCAACAGTTCGTACAAGTACGGTCGTCCGTCGTATGGTTACGGCACGGGTTGGGGTTCCGTTTCGTTCACGAATCACAACAAGAAGGACATCTACCTGCCCGACGACGACGAGCCACAGTGGTGGGTTGACAACTTCGGCACTGTTGAGGATGTCACTTTCATTGACGAGTACGGCGAAGAAGTGTGGGGCGAGATTTGGACCTGCGCTCACTGCGGTGCTCAGGAATACATCAACGACATGAGCATCAACACCGATGCGGCTCTGTCGTGCTATTCGTGCAACACCTGTTGGTACTGTGGTGACGACGCCGACCGCAACTGTATCTGCGTTCACAACACCAGCGGTCGTGGCACCCTGTCGTACCCTGCCGATGTCCTTATCGACCGATACTAGAAACAAACAACCAATAGGAGAACAAACATGAGCAGATTTATTGCTTCATTCACTTTCAGTTACGAGATTGAGTGCACTGGAGGCGATGCCGCTGGACTGTCGTACAAGTTGCGGAACCGACTGGAACAAGCCGCCCGTCACGAGGTTGACAACCTCAAGGATTCTGGGGAGTACGGCATCAAGCGTGTTTCTGGCGGGATGTCTGCCAGCATGATGGAGGATGTGTCGTCATTTGCTGACGACGCATTCTCGCCGTTCGTGTTCTCGTCCAACGAGGCGCTGTACGCTGGTGTGCCACAGTCGTTTGCTACGCTGATGCGAAACTGGAACCGCGAGACCCGCTTTCAGGTCGACCGACCGGAGTTCCAGTCCGCTAAGATGCTGTTTGAGGACAACGGGTTTGACGGTGAACGTATGCCGAGGATATCCAGCAAGTTCGCACGCAAGGTTGTCAGCGAAGCGTCGTACGACATGGATTACGCCGCCCGGCGTGCTATCATGGATGCGTTCGTCAAGAATGTCGTGCTTACCCTTGAGGGTGAGTATGAGGACGGCGTTGAGTCAAGCGACACGGAAGACAAATATGAGGAGGATAATCTTTTCTGATGAACAACAACATTGAACACTACTTCGTGGTTGTCCACGAAACCGACGACATGGGTAACCGACGCTGGCGGTTGGAGTCCAATGTGACTCCCCCCGTGGGCAAGCCCATCTTTGACAACAACAAGGGCGAGTGGCGTGCCGTAGACATGCCCAACGAGTACGGTCGTGACAGTTTCCTGTATGAGGAACTGAGCGACGCTCTTGATAACATCAACAACAACCTGTTCTAAGGAGGAAGGTCATGAGGATGACAACCGGAACCAAGATTGACACGCTGATTAACAACCTGCACGGCTACGCCAGCGAAGCGAAGCCGTTCGACGAGTTGATGTACGACGACCTGATGATTGCCATTCGCATGCTCGAGTTGCTGTCGGGTCGTGTCAGCAATCTGCGTGACTCAACCTTCAACATGCTCAACGCAGGCGACATGCTGTTTGAGTCCCTCAGGGAAATGTACGAGGGCTGTATTGACGATGACCTGAACACGATGGCTGAGGAGGCGTTGACGGCGTGGGACAAGGCGAGGCATTCATGGTCGGGTGACCAGTCTAGTGCCAGTTGACACCCGCCTGTCAACGGGGTGTCAACCCCGTTACATGTCCAGCAACCAGACCGTTGACACCCTACGGACCCCTGTGTGTATTCTTCCCCCAGCGGGGGAGGGGGACTACAGGGGGTGGGGGCACCCGTCCGCCCGTCCGTCGCTTGGGCGACGGCACGGGCTACACGCTAACACAAGAACAAGGAGAACATGACAGCAAGCCCCGAGGGGTGCGGCGTGGACAAGCACCCCGTCACATGTCTATGCGACGTGGTGATTACCGAACCAATCGTTGCGGACTATCCCATTATCCCGTATCAAATCAAAGCCGGCGTTGCGTTGGCGCACTACGGCAAATGGGACGGCACGCTACAGCATTGGCTCGAGTTGTCACGGTTCGCATGGGACCAGATACACAAATACCGCGCCGAACAAGAACAGAGAAACATCCAAGGAACTTTGCCGAACAGACCGACCACAATCCCGTACGAAGCGTACGAGTATCTGCGTATGCGGGTCGCTGAGGGCGCCATGCCCGGCCCCGTCCTCGCAGAACTGTGGGAACGCTTCGGTGTGAAAATCAGCAAATCGTACGTGTCCAAGACACGTGCCCGAATGAAAGAGAAAGGAGAGTTGTGAGGCACGACAAAGACGAAAACAAAATCTGGGTTCGGCAGTCGTGGCTGAACGACGTGATGATATGCCCGGAGCGTGCGAGGTTGGGAATCCAGTACCCCCAATACCGCATCGGTTCGGACGCAACGCACATCGGCACAGCCGTCCACAAAGGGATTGAAAGCGTCCTCTGTGGTAGCGACACCACGGCTGGCGTCCAGTCAGCCAAGGACGAACTGGAGCGACTGATTGCGGAGGAACCGTTCCGCATCAACTCAACGAACGGGGAAGGCGAGATGCGTGAGCATGTCGTCAACCTGATGGGCGCATGGGTCACGGGCATTCTGCCCGAGGTCAAGTTGGGCGGTCACGTTGAGAAGAACTTCGGTGTCCCGTTGTTCACGTTGGAGGACCATCCCGACACACCGGAGGTGTGGCTGGGTGGCACGATGGACTACGTGGACCCTGATGGGGTTGTGTGGGATTGGAAGACAGCCGCCCGCAAATACTCCCAACTGGAGAAACAGAAGCAGTCAATCCAAGCCACCGCGTATGTGTTGGCAACACATGCGATGGGCATGGGTCCGCTACCGACGACATTCAAATACGGCGTGGTTACCCGCACCTCGAACCCGACGGCACAGATTGTGCCCATCGTGCGCACACAAGCGCACGTTGACTGGTTCAAGCAACAGGTATACACTGTCGTGGACTCGTACTTCCACGTCGGTTTCCTCCGACCGTGGATGGCGAATGACCAGCACAACCTCTGCTCAGAGAAGTGGTGCCCGTACTGGTCAATCTGTAAGGGGTCACGCATCAGTGACTTCGACAACACAAACACAAAAACGACCGAGGAGGTCAACAAGTAATGGACAAGGACAAGAGCATCATCAAGCAGGTCGCCGCAAAGATTGCAGCCGACCTGACCATCAACAAGGCAAGCATCGCAGAGTTTGCCGACAACCTTGATGCCGTCACCGAACTGCTGATGGATTCCATCTACGGTGCCGGTGCGTCCACCACCGATGAGCAGGCCGTCATCCGTGCGTTCCCCAGCGCCACGGAGCAGGCATTCACCGTCAAGGTTCGCAACGACCAGCAGGGTCCGCTCCCCGAGTGGCTCATCAACGCTTGTCGCCGGGACGGGGTGACCGAGGTGTACGACAACCGTGCCGACCTCGCCACCAACCCGAAGCGTCCGTGGTTCAAGGCGGTCAATGACAAGGAGAAGGCTTACTGGCCTCCGAAGGGAGCCTGATGAGACTCTCGCTTGAAAACATTCAGGCGGGTTGGGACAACGTGGAGACGGGGGCTTCGGCCCCCGTTTCTGCTCTCCCGCGTGAATACAAACACTATGTGCCTCTCAGTGAGGCGGCCCACTCGTATGTGCGGTGGGCGCAGTCACCCGACGAGCGCGTCTATCTTGGGGTTGAACCCATTGACAACGAGATGCGTGGCATCGCCCCCGGCGAACTGGCAATGATGTTGGGCTACAGCCACGGCGGTAAGACGCTGGTGCTGTTGCACGCCCTCAGAAACAACCGGGACAAGAAGGTTGCGTTGTTCATCCCTGATGAACCCAAGACGTTGGTGCTCACCAAGTTGACGTGCATCCATCACAACATCGATGCCCGCGTGTTGGAACAGCGTGTCGCAGATGACGACAAGACCGCTATCGACCTGCTGAGACAAACCGCCGAGGTTGACTTCCCGAACCTTGCCGTCTTCGACCAGCCCCTGTTGCCTGCCGACATGGAGCGTGCCTACAGTGAGGCGTGCGACGTGTGGGGCGACAAGCCTGACCTTGTGGTTGTGGACTATCTGGAGTTGGTGGAAGCCGGCGAACAGGTACCCGAGAAGGCCGGCTACCTCAAGGGGTTCGGTCGCCGTCATGACATCCCGATGCTGGTTCTTCACCAGACCTCCCGCACCTCTGGTGCGGACGGTCGCAAGCTGACCATCTCATCGGGTGCGTACGGCGGTGAACAGCAGGCAACCAGCATCATCGGCGTCCGACGCAAGAAGTACGAAATTGCTTCCGAGATTTACGACCTCAAGGAGAAGTTGGACCGCACCCACAGTGAGAAGGCGCAGGAGCGTCTCGAGACCCTGATGTACGACCAGCGCATCCACGAGTACACCATCACCCTGAGTTTGTTGAAGAACAAGCGACCCGGTGGCACACTGGTGGATGACATCGACTTCGAGTTGGACACGCACACCGGCAGGCTGTGGGAGTTGAAACCCGGTGAACTGCCCGACCAGTATCTGAAAGGAGCGACATGGACACAGCCGCAGATTGCCTAGACCCCGTACGCCTTGACCAGTTCGTCAAGTTGTTCCGTGGTCGTGGCGATGTGTACGGCGCATGGGAAGGCGGATGCGTCAAGCAGACGCTGACCCCCGACAAGTTCAAGGAACACATCCTTGGGACGTTCCCCATCGGCGTGTACCCCCTGATGCCGTACAAGGCGTCGTGGTACTGCGTGTGGGGTTGTACCGACATCGATGTGGACGACCTGGATTCGGCCCGGAACCTACAGACAGCGCTGGCGTGGAAGGACATCCCGTCATGGGTTGAGCGCACACGCAAGGGCTACCATGTGTGGGTGTTCGCGGATTCACTGGTGACCGGCGCCACAATGCGCCGTGCCTTGCTGGCCGCACACCAAGCCATCAACTACCCAGCCAAGGAAGTCAACCCCAAGCAGGAAACACCCGGCCACGGCTACGGCAACTACGTCCGTCTGCCGTACCCCGGTGTTGCCCGTGGGTTCCCCGAGAACCGCTACGTGCTGGACGACGATGACCAGCCGATGCAGTTCACCGACTTTGTCTCCAAGGCTTTCAACAACCGTGCGACACACGACAAACTGGAAAGCATCGCCCAACTGTGGCGCCCGCCAACCCGTCACCATGTCGTCATGGAGGAAGCCACCGCAGACGTACGCACCATCTTGCGTCGTGTGGGCCCGCTCCCGTACGTGATTTGGAGGGACGGCCCCTACGAGGGGTCGGACCGTTCAACCACACTCATGAAGCTGGCCTACATGATATACGAATCCAATAATGTGACACCCCCGGAAGCGTTGATAGTATTGAGGTCCGCCGACCAACGGTGGGGCAAGTTCTACATGCGTCCCGACGGAGAACAGGAGCTGATAAAGATGATTGAGAAGGCATACAACATCGTGTGGGGCAACGATGCGTCTGTTTAAAAAGCCCCCACAAACCATCGCACAGCAGATGGGTATCGAGTTCAACTGGCGGGCAATCGCCGGTGACCTGTACCGTGCATCTGTTTGCCCGGCGCCCAACGACATGGGCACCTGCAACTACTGTGAGATGGCCCGCAAGAAGTACCGTGAAGCAATCCGTTTGGAGGAACACAATGTCAACAACTGAGATGACCAACTACTACATGTCCGAATACACGCAAGGCCCAGCCGAGATGGGCTGGTGCCCCGACGGCAACCATGCCTCCTACAAGTACGAAGTCGACAGGTTCGCTGTGACAACCGCAGGTGGCACGAAGGTGTGGCGAGTCATGCTGTGTTCATGTGGCTACGCCAACCTGTCCAAGGCGGGTGCAGATGTCCGGTGACATCGTTGAGAGGGTCGACAAACTGTTGACCATCGCCCCTGAGAAGTGGCATCCGGTCGACCGCTTTCAAGCGGTCACCGAATGTCGTGCCGAAATCCTCAGGCTCAGGGAGCAGGTCGACACATGGTTTGAGACCTCTGTGAGAGCGTACTCAGCCGGAGGCTGGTCCCGTGAACTGGCCGAGGAGATGGCCCGCGAAACCTACAAAAGGATTCGCGGTGGCACAGGGTGAAGACCACGGCGCAGAAATCGGCGCCAAGTTCAAGCGCTGGGGTGAAATGACCGAAGCCGAACAAGACGAAATCTGCGCCCAAATGGCATCCGACTGGAAGGGGAACCTACTAGCTGGATACGCCACCATCCACTATCACAACAGGAGAGAACATGCCCGCCAAGAAAACCAGTCATAGCCAAATCTTCGGCTTCAAACCCAGGGTCAAACAGCGCCCGAGGCTGGGACGCAAAGGTCGTGTCTTCACGCCAGAACAGACGCTCGAGTTCGAGCGGGCTGTTCGCAAAGCGTGGACAGGCCCCAAGTTCGACGGGCCGGTGTCAATCACTGTTACACTAGACAAAGACAGGTTCCGTGTCACCGTGACGGAGGAGCGGGGGCGCAAGCCCTCCGCCCTCCGGGGTGACGTAGACAACTACATCAAATCCATTCTGGACGGACTAAACGGTGCGGCCTATCTGGATGACCGACAAGTTTACAAAATCGTGGTGACAAAGAAATGAAAAACTCAAAATGGGACATCCCCCACAGGGGGTACAACTTCAACAAAGACCTTGCCTTTGGAAAGCAGGGTGAAAGGCTGGTTCAGAATTTCCTTGATTCTCTGGACCAAACAGCATTTGAAATCAAGACCGACAGATACAGAAATGGCCGCATGTGTGTCGAGGTTGAACAAAACCCGATGCGCAAGGTCGACGAGAATGGAGAACAAGTATGGGTCAAATCTGGCCTAATGATTACGAAAGCGAACTGGTGGGTCTACGTGTACACGCTGAACGGCGAACACGGGGCATTCGTTACGGTGTCCGTCAAGCGGCTCAAAAAGTACGTAAGAAAGAACCGCAAGCGTCTGGTGCTCATGGACTTCGCCAAGCGTTCAGACAATCCCTCAAGAGGATATCTCATCGAACCTCTAGAGGTGATGGACATGCTGATTAACCCAGAGTACGACGAGTGACATGATAAACGAATACAGGCACAGCAACAGCACCTCCAACCATCTCCCCGAGAACCCGTACGAAGCGCTGATGCAAACACCACCACATGAAGAGCCACCGCAGTCCCTGGAGGAAACACTGCTGGTGCGGGAAGAGGTCACGTCCCTTGTGGACGAACTCGAGCCTCGGGACCGCTGGATTGTGGAAGCCTGTATCATGGGTGGGCAATCTCTCCAGGAGATTGCCGACCAACTGTCACTAAGCAAGACACACGTATGGCGCCTGAGAGACAAGGCGCTCGAAAAACTAAGGAACAAAATGCAACACAACGCAATCATCCGCCGAAGAGTCACGCTCGCTGACACATGGGACGAGTCATGCCGACAGTGGGTTGAGTACATCGCCCGCCCGCAGGACCCCACCGACAACGATACGTACGACATCTGTGAACGGTCCCGCGACCACATGGTTCACCTACTGGAGATGGAACTCCACGACTCCAAAACCATGGAGATGGCGCTCACCAGCACAGCCTCCGCTGTGGCCGCACACATGGCCCAGCTGGGCATCTGGGACACCGACAACATCATCCGGGTGCTCTGCTCCAAGCAGAACGACTACGGCCACCACAACATCAACCGCTTCGGTATGACTGGCATCGTCATCCGGCTGTCTGACAAGGTGGAGCGACTGCTGAACCTGAAGGGTCGGCAGGCGCTGAACGAGTCAACACATGATACGCTAATGGACATTGTTGGATACTGCGTCGTGGGGCTAATGTTCCTTGACGGCACGTTCCAGCTTGAACTTGGAAAGGATAACAATGAGTGAAGAGAAGACCATCAATGACGTTGCTGAAGAGGTGACCGCCGACAGCTACTGGGTTGTGGCGAACATCTTCGCCATCATCTACCTTCTGGAGGAGAAGTTCGGCGTCCAGGCAACGGAGCAGATTGTGCAGGTTGCCTCCAAGATTGAGGAGGCCATGCGCGAAGGGGAGAGCAAGCAGGACGAATGAAAGGCAACCAGTTCACGGTCGCCTTTCACAAAGACATCAGCGTCCGAGAACTGTACGAGATTCTCGCCCGGCACTACGGCCACAACAACGTGGAAGTCGGGCGGGGAAAACTCGTGAACGGTTTGCCGCAAGATTGGATAGTGGTATCAAATGAGCGACCCAAGCGAATGGATTAGAGAACTCCTCTCCGAAGAGGACATCGCTAACATTACCGCCAAAGCGGAACGCATCCTCGACGACGAGGGCACATACTATGAGATGACCGTTGCGATGACGAAGGCCGACATGGTGTCGGCCGTTCGCACCGGATACGGAATGCAAGAAGGAGACATGGACGCATGGCTGATGGGAGTGTCCATCCTGATGGCTCTACTGAAGACGATGGAGGACCGCCTAGAGCAGGACGGTGTGGACGTGTGGGAGGAACCCACCTAGACCTAGGTCTAGGGGCAGTACTGCCAATGCCAAGCCTCCCACTCAGGGTTCGGCTTACCGCTAGGCAACGTCTTCTGGCCCTGAAGATAGAAGCCAAACTTCGGAGCATTCCTCACCAGCCAGTTGAAGACAGCCGGGTTCTGCACATCCACATCCTGAGCGAGTCCCCAGCCATGGTTCGATTTACCTGGCGTAGCAGACGGTGACTTGCCCTTCTTGAGCCACCAGCGACGCCCCTGCCACATGCGTGTCACAGCAGGCACCCGGCCCGTGTTCTTATCAGAATAGCGGTCACGGAACATCTTCTCTTGAGAAGCGTACGACCGGTACCCGGTCGATACGCGCACCACCTTCACGCCATCCTTAGCCGCGGCGGCAACCATATCATTCCACGCCTTAGCCGCCGTCTTATACAACAGCCCGCCGCCAGCCGGCCTTCGGAGCTGTGTCAGCGGAATCTTGCCGTTGCCGTACTTCAGCAGTTCCTGCGGAACCACCAGCTTCTTCACCGGGTACTTCATTGTCCAGCCTCCCTGATTTGCCTTTGCCTCTGTGCGAACTCCTGAAGAGCCATCAACCTAGAGATTTGCTCATTGTTTGCCTGCTCCGGCCCCCACGCCTGAATCGGCAAACCAAAGTACCTGCCAGTGGCGGCCGCTGTGCGGTTGCCAGACTGCTCCATCGACGGGAACAAACGACTTGCCTGACCCACCGTCGGAATCAAACTCTCCAACGCATACTTGGCCTGCTGAGAAATAACCGGCCTGCCGTCAGGGCCACGCTCCACCTGGCCCAACGCCTCCAGCAGAGGCACGAACGGTGCTAGCACGCCATCAGCGGGGGCGTAGCCCTCGATGGGGGCGCCAGAGAACGACTTGCGTCCAGCCATCAACTCAACCGGCACACGCAGAGCCGGGTTCGCATACTGCAACCAATCACCCGGTGTCAGCAAATCCCTTACCTGCTTCTCAATGTTGTTCATCGGCAAGTCAGGCGTCAACACGAAGCCACCACCCAAAGCCAGCGGGTTCTGACGACGCATCCACTCAGGCATGTCTTCCCGGTCCTCCGCACGGAAGTTCTTAGCGAACTTCGAGTACAGAACATACGGCTTCGGGTTCAGCCACTGGTTCGTAATCTGCAACGGCAGGTTACGGCTCATCCACGTCCAGAACGGCACAATGTTACGAACCGTCTCATCCAAAATTGTCGGGTCATGATAGTCGAACAAGAAACGACGGGTGTGGTTGAACACCTCATTGTACGACATGCCACGCTTAGCCGCATCGAACGCCATGATGAACCGCGCCGACCCCTCAACCCGATGACCCACATTCCTGGAGAGACGGGTAGCCACGTTGTCGGTCAACACGCCGCGCTTCATCTTCGAGATTTCACGGAACGCCTCAGACACGTTGCCACCATGAAGAGCCACAGACACACCATAAGCGATGCGGGCCGCTTCACGGTCCGCTTCCGGCACCGTCAACAGCCAACGCTCAACAGCCGCATCCCACTCGTCAAACCTCGTGACATTCCGGACTGTGGAAGCAAATGACTTGTAGGTGTTCAGGGCTCGACCCATGTTGCGGGCCTCACCACCACCAGCAAAAATCTGGAAAGCGTTGCTGATGGCGTTACGCACATGGAAGCCCGGCGTAAGCGTAGCGTACGCCTTGAAGAACCCAGTGTAGCCAGAGATGAACCTAGCGAAGTCTCGGACCACAGCACCATCGTTCAGCCTCTGCATGCTGGACAGAATGTCCATCGCACCCGCATCCACAGCATACGACGGCATCTTCAAAGACTTGGCCTGAACAAGGCCAGACTCCTTGAAGAACTGCTCGGCGGCCTTCTTGTAGCCCCTCTGATACGGCTTGATAATCTTCTCAATAACCATCGGCTCCTTGGCCGCATCCAAAGCGGCCTGAGCCTGACCAAGGCGGAGCTGCTCCTGAGCGAAGCGGCCCTCGGCCAACTTCGCACGCACCAGAGCCGACCACAGAGGATACGCATCCTCGTTATCGGCCAGAACCTTAGCGGCGTTACCCAGCAGAGCATCAGCCTCTTCCACAAAGTCAGAGATAACACGCATAGCCTGCACACGGGCCTCGCCCGTCAACTTCTTCGTACCCTTGATGGTATCCAACGTCGGCGCGACCTTGATAGCTTGCTCAAGCTGGGCCGCGACATTACGCAGAGCATTACTGCGGGTCGAGAAGCGGCTAGCCTTCTGAATGAACAACCTCTCGGCATCACCCATCTCTGCACGGCCACCACCGGGCATTGCTCTCAGCAGAATGTCCAGCATCGACGCCATGTCGATATCCTCATCGTACAGAGCCGAGATGCTCGTCATGCGGTCAAGGAAGTCATCCATCACCGTGTCGACGCCACGCCTGGCCTGAATGACGTTCTCAATGCCCAGCGCACGCTCAGCCTTCATCGCCTCCTCAAAAGAATTCAAAGCACCCTTAAGCGTGTTGACATCACGAGCCCATGCATTCAGCAGGCTGTTCAAATCCTCAAGACGGTCACCAGTGACTTCCATCGACTGGTTCAAAGCAGTGCGGCGCACATAGTTCCCCCACACATCAAGAGCCTTGGAGGCGGCTACCGCCTTGCGGGTAGTCATGTCAGCCGAATCCAACGCCACCGGCTTCACGCCGGGGCTCAACTCGCGGAAGAACGTAGAGCGTTCACGGAACTGACGCAGATACTTCTGCGGGTTGGCGACCACCTGCTGAACAGTAGGAATCTCATACGTCACCCCACGGAACTTATAGGTCACAGGACGGGTCAACGCGGTGGCGGTCTGCGCCTCAGCAATCGGCGCACCACGTTCCACCATGCCCGTCGGGTCGAGCGGCCGGCGCGTATCGCCAACAGCACGCATCGCCGTCGTACCAACATCCACCAGTTGCTCGTCCGGCATAATCGTGGCCCCAGCAACTCGAGCCGCACCCAGCTCCGCAGTACGCAGCTCATCCACAACACGGACCAGCCCACGCTCAACCTCGCTCAGATTGCGACGAGCCGACTGGGCAGCCTTACGGGCCTCACGCTCCGCCTTGGTGTGCATACGCACACTAGCGGCACCATTCTGATACGCCTCTGTGTGTGCCTCAGCGGCGAGGCGTTCCGCCTCCGCCAGCGTTTTCTTCGACGGGTTCTCATCCCACATCTGCTCAAGACGAGCACGACGCTCGCTCGCATCCACAGTCAGGGCCTTACGGCGCACAGCCTCACGAGCGCTATCAACATCGCCACCGAGCTTTCTGGCCATGAACTCAATAGTCCTGTTGTTGCCAAGGTTCGCCTCTGCGGCCCGCTTCGCCCGCTCGTTCGCCAGCCTAGTGGCCTCTTCCGCAAGCTTCTTCGCTTCCTCCTCCGAAACCTCAGCCGCGGCCTGCACAGGAGCGACGGGTGCCGCCTCGGGCTGAACAGTGGGGGTCACGTCTTTGCTAGGAAGACGGGCGCGCTTCTTGCGGGACTTCTTCACCGGGCGGTTAACGTCACCCCACGTAGCCATCAAAGTCTCAAGCCAGTTGTCTTGCCCCTCGGGCCCCTGAACCAAAATGCGAACCTTGGCCAGTGCGGCGCTCTGCACCTGCGGGTCACGCACCTTAACAATGCGAGTATCCTTGGCATACTCCGTAGCAAGCTTCTGAAGCTCATCGTTCGCCCGGGCAAGTTCACGCCTCATCTCCTGGACGTTCGCCATGCGCTGAGCCCTCTGTGTCAGCATGTAGTCGACCCGGTTCATGCGGGTGATGCGAATGCGCTCACCTTCTTTCCACGCCTGAAGAGCACGTGCATGCTCCGCCTTCAGGCGGGCAACCTCCTCACGATATACCTGGTCAAGCATCCTGTTCGGACGAGCCTTGTCGCCCTTTGGTGCGTTCCTCAAATAGGCGTCATACTCGTAGCCCATCTGTGCCGCGGCCCACTCACGCTTCTGACGCACCGGGGCCTTCGGTCCCGGGAAATCAGGCAAAGTCGGCTGTGTTGCCGGCTCCTTGAAGTTGTTCATCGGAGACCTCGGGTTAAAGTCAGGGTCAAACGACGCAATCATCCTATCAACTTCAGCAACATTCGCCTCGAACACCTCAAGCTGTTGCTGCCACTCGGCCACACGACGCTGAACAGGAATCATCTTTTGCCTGGTGGAGCGACGACGGCTTTCAGCCGCACGGCGCTCAGCCGCCGGCATCGGCTTCTCATACAGAGAGTCCCACTCCTCGGACGTGAAACGCAACCTAGCAGTGCCGCCATTCGGGGTCGTGTAGGTGAAGAACACCGGCTCCTCCTCATAGCGTGTAGGAGCCATCGACCTAGTTACAGCACCCTCAACCTTGGCCGCGCTAGAGACATTAGCCAGCTCCGACTCCAGAGCCGCAACCTCTTCAGCCTGACGTGCCCGAATCGGTGCCAGAAGTTCCTCGGCACGCTCCAGCGCATCATCATTCAGGTTCTTAAAGAACTCCGAAATCTCTTCTTCATGCACACCCTTGAGGGTCTTCAACTCGCGGCGAATCTCGCCGGCAGTACGAGTTGCCTCCTCAAGCGCCACGTTTTCATACACCGGAATACGGCGAGTGGTAACAACAATGCCATCCTCGAATACGGACATGTCGACACCCGCCACAGCCCGCAGGAACTTAACAATGTCGTCATCCATCTTGGCCTTTGAGTACCAGCTGGAAGCCATGAACCGCTTGTGGCGGAGAATAGCATCACGGGCTTCAACCTGTGCCTTGGTCAGCTTCGAACCAGCATCAGACACACCCTGCATTGTGTCCACAAGCTGCTGAGCCTTGGCAGTCCTGGCGGCCTG
>CAYQOJ010000009.1:0-14027 GCA_964419105.1 uncultured Methylococcus sp. | reverse complement strand
CGCTGTCGCCTGGTTGGCGCCACGGAAAGCACCCCTAACGTCACCAGCGCTGGAAGCAGTGATGCCCTCAAGCTCGTCAGCGAGATGTTGCATCTGCAAACCAAACCATGACGGTGTGTCAGCGGTAGAGCGACCCTTGGTGAAGATGTCAGACGGGTCAAGATACGGGTCATCGAAATGCGAGAAGAAGTTCTCCATCTCGCGGTAACGCTCACCTTGCTGGGCGAGGATGCCACGACGACGAATGGACACAACACCACGAGAACCAGCCGTAGTAACATCAAGCACGGGTGCGGCATCGGGCGAATCGAACATCTCATCAAACCAGCGGTTGATGTGCCAGCGAGTAGCATACGGGGAGAACGGATTGGCGTTGGCACGCACAACAGAACGTGCCTTGCTTGGAGCCCTGGTCTTGACAAGGTTCACAGCGGCACTGCGCGACCCCTCTCGCACTCCCTGCGGGTCGGTTGCCCGTGCCCAAGGCAACACATTCTCGTCAATGAAACGATTCAGCTTCTCTCTAGCCCCAGGAATTTTGCGGTCAACTTGGCCTTGCAGTGCAGACAAGGTGCGACGCAGGTCGCCCGGGTCAATCATGAACGCCATTGTCGGTCCAACAACATCAGAAATCAACTTACCGTCCTCCGAGGACATGAGCGTGGCCCACATCCGCTGGAACACTGCGGCTGGCGTCTCGACGCCCTCGTCGAGCGCCTTCTTCACCTCGGGGGTCATCTGGCCGATACGGATAGAGTTGGTCACATCCACAATCTCGTCAGGTGATGCGGCCTCCAAAATGTCAGCCACCGAGATGCTGTCCGGGTCGTCAACACCAAACTCACGAGCAAGCTTGTTCTTGTTCTTGGCAACACGCTCAAGGAACGAACTACGCTTGTTAAGTCCGTTGATGGGGTTGCGAGAAACCTCGCCGTTAACAACGGCCGCAACACGAGCCTGAACAGCCGGGTCAAAGAACGAATCAGTCAACGACAACTCGCCAGCGTTTACCAAGTCGTCAATAGCCACGCGAACAACCTCACGATGCTTGCGATAGGGAATACTGACGCTGGTTTGTGTAGGCTTCAGGCGAGGAGAAATAGCATCTATCGTCTGAGCGTTGCGCGCCTGAACAGCCCGCAACTCCTCATAGTAGGCGGTACGGAAGTTGGTCAGCAACTCCTCAGCCTTGACGGTCTTTGCATAGCCCGACGTGTACCTAGGTGCATGCTGGCGGGCAACAGACTTAAGAATACCATTCCACATTGCCTCGGTTGGCACCAAACCATCCTGCGCCATAATCATACCAATAGCGCTAAACTTTGTGGTAGCGTCAGAAATCGCAGCGTAGCGCGACAGCGCAGACGCAAGATTGAACTTGGCTTCCTCCAGGGTCTTGGCCGCCTCACCAACGGCACGCTTACGGCCGGCATACGTAACAGAACCCGCATTGCCGGTAAGCGCACGAGTTGCCTCATCCCCACCACCGGCCTTGGCCCGCTCAATCGGATAACGACGAATGACCTCATTAGCGGACAGACGCTGTTTCATCGGGGCGGAAGAACCCTGACGCAACTTACCCTGGCCCAGCACATACCTGGGCTCATCCATCTCTTCCAGCAAGGCCTTGTAGTACTTCACGGATGCATCAAAAACATCCTGAATCAAAACCTTGTCACGACCAACCTGGACCGCAAGCTCATCCGAGCGCTCCAACAAGTCATCCAAGAACGGAAGAATCCGCGCACGACTAGGCGTATGACCCATCTCGGTCGCCACACTACGCAACGCAGAAGACAACGCAACCGCAGACTCCTCAGTAAACTCCTGTGTCAGCAACTCGGGGTTGCGGGAAATAACAGCCGCAAGATTTTGCTTCTCCAGCATGTCGTCACGAACCTGGACGGCGGCATCAAACGACTGATTCCAGCGGCGCTCAAACACATCCAAAGAAGTCTGGGCGATACGGTCCGGGCGTACAGCGGCAACAGCCTGTGCTGTTTCCGCCTCATCCAAAGCATTAGCCAGCTCGTCATAAAACTTCGACACCTCTTCCGGAATGTCATCGCCCCAAAGATGCGCATCACGAAGCATCGCATAAGCAGTCAACTCACGCAACTCCGTCACAGACACAGCCTCGGTAAGACTGCGCTCAAGACGCTCCTCGAACTGCTTCTGGCTGATTCTTGCAATGTTGCCGTGCTTCAAGCGGGTCTTGCCCGAACCCAAAAACCGTTTAGAAACCTCCTGGGCCTGTTTGGAGTTTTTCCACTGCTTCCATGGTCCGACGCCAAGCGCCTGGCGCTGCTGTGAAAGCGCATTGATTGAAGCACTGCCTCCCCTGCCGGTTCCCATCATGTTCTTTATCTGGCGCAAGAAATCATGAACCGAACCAGAACCAACGACATTTCCACCCTCAACAATAGAGGCCCAGCTTTCAGCCAGAGCATTGCCTCGCTCCATGGAGCGGGCAATCGACTCGTAAGCCTCGTTCAATGTCTCGGTCAACTTTTGACCCTCGGCTCCCAGCTTCTCAGACAAAGCTTTGGCTGACATCGCGTTGTAGCCACCGGCGGCCATCATCTCGTCAACAGCGGAATCCATTACCTCTGCATAACGGGCAAGTTCCTGCTTGATAGAGGAATACTGGCCAAGCATAGGAGTCATCGATGCGGGGAAAGCATCCGACAACAAAGCGGCCTCAATGGAATCAAAGTCCCCCTGAAGACCAGCCAACCTACGAAGAGCGTCATCAACCCCGTTAGACGCTTCTACAATTGCAACACGCGCATTAGCAATCGTACCGACAATGGCATCACGCGCTTCATCCAGCGTCTTGATGCCGCCAGACACCGCAGTCAACTCAGTGTCAAAAGCCTTGCGCAAATCCTCGGCCGCACGAATAGCCGTCCTCTCGGCACCCTTGACAGAGTTCGCTGACTCCTCCACAACCTGCTGAGCCATGCGGATAGCGTCCTCGTCCACTCCTGTGGTGGCGAGCTTCTGGGCCTCAAGTTCCTGGAAGAAGCCGTTGTCAACAAGGTGCTTGTTGCGGGCGAGAATGCCGAACTCTTCGGCAGTGTCGGACGCATACTTCGTCAAGGCGTTTATGATGTCGGTATCAAAAAAGTCGCCGGCAAAACCACCATCACGAGCAATCTGGTTCAGACGCTCAACATTCAAGTCTTCCTTCTTGAGGATAGTTCCGAAGAACTCGCGGCCCTCCCGGAGGGCGCGAGGCTGGAACGAATCAGGCAGCGAGAACGGGTCATCAATGAACACCTTCCGAAGTGTCTGCGCATCCTTCGACGGAGAACTCCTCAACCATGCTGAAGCCTCATCACTCAGAGTGCGGGGGAAATAGTTGTCGACAAAACCAACCATCGCATACTCGTCGATGCTCTTCCACTCCGCATCCACAGAAGCCTTGACACGGTCAAAGAAATCCTTGACCTTTGTGTACACCTCACGCTCCGCCGCAGTAGCGGTGTCAACCAGTTCAGGATTCTCTAGAAGACGATAAACCGACTTGCGTGACCCCTCAAGCACGCCCTGCTCCTCGAACTGGCGTGCCAGTTGACCAACCTCCTGCTCCAAGGCTTGCAGCATCGCCGCCCTGCGGGCGCGCTGTACAGGCACCGCATCAAGATAACGAATGATGTTGCCACCGGTCTTCGGGTCAAGCCCCTGACGATTCAAAGCACGGACCGCAGACATCGTAGACTTCGGGGTCGTCATACGAGCAATCTTGTCGTACAACTTAGAGTCGGTAATGCCAAGACGCATCTTGGTCAGCGTCGCCTCACCAATCTCACCGATGTGTCCGCTGAACGGAACACGCATCGGCCTACCCGGCCGAATGCGCTTGCCGAAGAAATACACACCATACTTGTTGGCGCCAATAGACTGAAGAACCTCATTTGCGTTCGGCAAACCACGCAAAGCAGAACGACCCTGACGGGCAACAGCAGTGGCCAGAACATTGTCGCCAGTCTGGGAAAGAACCTTGGCGGCAAGCTCCGCACGGCCGGCCATACCCACAGCCTTGCCGGCGCCAAACGTAGCGTACGTCAACGGGTCAAGAGCAACGTCGCCAACAAAACCAATAGCACGGTCCAGCCACTTACTGCCAGTGTTGATTTTAAAAGCCCGACCAAACCCGTACAACGGGTCCTTGACATTGTTTACAAACTCCGAAATAGAGAAACGAGTTTCGTCGTTGCCGTCCAAAGCATCAACCAACTCACGAGCACCAGCCACCGTAGCCCGACCCGTGATAGCAAAAGCCTCAAGACCCTTCAAGGTCATCTTTGCAAACGGGTTGTTCAGCAGATTCCCAACAAATCCACCGCCACCAGCGGACCGCTGACCAGCGGAAATTGACTCAATGGTTTTCCTCAGCGACGGGTTAGCATTAGCCAGCGATGTGGCAGTGCGGCCCAGACGGACCGCCGAAGGAGAGGGGGCCTGGATTGGCATTCCGGCGGCTTGACCCCCAGATGCGATGCCACGCAGGCGTCGCGCCAAATCCATCCTGGGGTCATACATTTGTGCCATATAATATGCAGTAAATCGTTACTTGCCGCCCAAAGCAGCCAAAGCCGCCAGGCGCTTGCTCAAATCAGACTTCAACGGGGTAATACCCTGCTGGGCGAACCCCTGGGCACGGCCAGCCTGCTCCGCCCCAGCCATCAGTTCCCACAGTTTCGCCTGCCCCTGCGAATACAGGTCGCCGGAGGTCTGCTTGGGCTGAATCCACTTCGTTTCCTGGCGGAAGTTCTTAGCCGCCCTCATAAACTTTTCCTTCTCCCCAGGAAGCACCTTGTCGGCGTACTTACCCAACTCGTCCTGAACCTGCTTGGGGGTAACCTTGCCGGCGTTCTTCTCCAGCCATGATGCAAACCTGGAAAGCTGATAACCGGTGCTTCCACCGGCCCTGGCCTTTTCCTTGTTGACCTTCTCAACTAGCGACTTGACCGCATCCTCCTGATAAACCTCCGGACCCTTGCCTCGGGTCGCGCGCCGTTGTGCGGCCTCAAGTCCGGCAGACGCAAGACGAGCGCGTCGCATCGACGCCTCGTCCATCGGCACCGTCTCGGCCGTGTACTGCTGGAGTGGAGAAGAAAGACCAGCCGCACGGAACCAGTCGGCGTTATCCCCGCCACTGTACTCCTTTTGAAGATTCAAAGCCAGGTTCTTGAAGTCCTGCGGCTGGAACCCATCAAGGGTTCCGCCACCAGCGGTCAGCGCATCCACAGCAGAGGAAATCTGATACTGGTCACGACCCGCCTCAATCTCGCTGATAATCTTCTGAAGCTCCGGATACTCCGGGTTGCCGGCGTAGCGGCTCCAGTCACCACCAGCACCAGGACTCATCGTCATCGGGTCAAACCCGCCAGTCAGCAAACCAAGCAGAGGATTATCCAAGTTGTTCAAAGTACGGCCAGCACCAGTAGAGGTGCCCGCCGCCTGAAGAAACTGAAGAAGAAGTTCAAGGTCCATTACAATCAGCCTCCCCGCAGTGCGCGAATCAACATTCTCAAAAGCTCCTGCCGGTTTGTGGCAGCGTTCCTACGGGACTCGGTCCGCATACGACCCACATCAGCCAAAGCACCCTGCTGAGACGCACCATAAATCTGGCCCAACGTGTTCACCAGATTCTGAAACGCAGTAGCCTGGCCAGTGTTCTGAGCCTGGAGAGCAGCGCCAAGCTGCTGAACAGGCAGATTGCTCACACCCTGGGAGCCGAGCAGTTCAGCCAAGCCACCAGACACAGGAGCCTCTTGGGCAACAAAGCCAGAATAAGGGTTGGCCTGCCCACGAAGCAAAGCCTCCAACGATGAATAAGCCTGGTCAATATCTCTGGCTGACTGGTCATACGAACGTGTCAGTTGAGACTGGAGTTGACGAAGACGCGCAGACGAGCCGCTACCAGAAGTAGCTGCCGCCCCACCAGGAGGTGCAAAAGCTCCAGCCGTCCCAGCCTCCTGCGCGCGCACAACATCAAACATGGAAATATCGGAAGGGTTGGCCATCTTCTGCTCGACACGGTTACGCATCCTGGCCATGTCCACACTGGAGAGAGCCTGGTCAGGGGCAAACCCCATGTCGGCACGATACTGTGCCTCAAACTCCTGACGACGACGACGGTCATACTCCGCCCTCTTCTCAAGATTGTCAAGTTCCTGTGCCATGGTCAACCTCCTATGTATGGTTTAAAAGCTTGAAGAGTCGCAGCCGCCTCGGCAATAGCCCTTTGCTTCTGCGCCTCAAGGTCAGCAATCTGCTGGTCATACTCCGCACGAAGCTCACGGTCCGTCAACTGAAACCCCTGCTGTTCCTCGGCTAGCGCCCGCTGAAGGTCCGCTGTGTCGGTAAGTTGCTTTGACGCAAAATCCTGCAGGCCGCGCTCATACACGCCCGAAGTCACCCCTGGGCCAGCCAGGCCGCGCTTTGAGAACGACGAGACGACTCGCGGGGCGGCTCGCTCGTACTGCTGATTCAGGTCAAACTCTCGACGCTTACCCCTCTGCTGGGCAAGAAACTGGGCATACGCATTCCGAGCCGACCGGGCCCCATAACTGCCGGTAGCGGCCCTCTTCTGGCGCTCATATCCTAGAAAGTCAAATTGGCTCATAAATGCTCCTACTTATACCTGTTTCCGTAACCTAAGACCCCAAATAGGTAATAGCCAGCCATGTTTTTGACGGCAGGGCCGAACCCAAGATGTTCAAAGCACCGCCGCTATTCTGATAACTGTCCAGAGCCACGGTGTCGCCCACGGCCAGATACAACGTGGCCGAAAGGTTAACAATAGTGTTGTAAATAGCCCCAACATTGTTCAAAAACACAAAGGTCACATTTGCGCCGTTTACCTGAATACCAGCCTCACGCAAACCAGTAGCGTTCGTCGCATACTCAACAGACCCCTGAATGTTGTAATAACCAGCAAACCCGGACGGAATGGTCATTGTCGACGATGTAGGCGCAAAGAAACCATTAGTATCGTACTCCTCCGCGTTGAACGAAATGTTCACAAAAGAGTTGTTGGCCCTGGAAAGGTTAGACGACCTATAAGCTTTGGCCCCGACCAGTTTGGTGGCCACCGTAGGCGTCCACCCCTCGCCAGCTGTGCCAGTCACAGTAATACCATTACCCGCCGACACAGACGCGACATAGTTACCCACCGTGTCGGTCCCGAGGTTGATGGGGTCGTTAACCCACAGCGACCCGTCATACTTCAGGAAGTCACCAGACGCCGGGCTGGTGAGACTTACGTTGTGTATTTCCTCAAGCTCGAAACCGTTTTGGATGTGAACAAAGATGCGGCCAGAGCTGGCATGAGAGTTCAACACCCAGCCGACAAACACCATGTGGGTTGGTGCAGACGGCTTGGTGGAGGTCACCCCACCCGCCGTACTGGAAAGATACAACGCCGTCCCAGAGGAGAATGCCGACGTGTCTACATTCCGGACAACACCTTGGGTGACGATAAAACCTTCAGCACCATTGGCAATATCCTCCGCTACGATACCAATCGTCTTGGACGACAGCGGTTCTGTGTCAGCGTCTGCCAGTTTAATGGATACCCGCTGACCCTGGGCGCCATCTACGATGACGACCTTGCCTTTGGTGATGGTTGACCCGGTGCCGTTATAGGCCAACTGCACCTGCTGTTGGCCGACATCCAGGTCAATGTTGCCACCCTTCAGACCGAAGGTGAAGGTGCCTTCACCGTCGTCCCACATGAGTTTAGCAACCGCGCTTGTCTGGGAATGGGTTGTGTCGAACTGGATGTACTCTGGTGTTTCAATACCGGTCACCCCGTCCAACGCGTTCACATTGACCCACTGCCCCGAGCTGTTCAGCTTCAGCATCTGCCCAGCCGTAGCTGAGGTAATAGTCACATCATTCAGGTCATCCAGCACGATAGTGCCGATAGACCCTGGGGGGCCAACCAGCGAGGTGCCAGACCCCCAAGCCCCGCCAGTCTTGGGGCCGTAAATCAGGTTGTTGGTCGTGTCGATGTAGAAGTCGCCGTTCACACCCAGACCCGCTGAGGGCGCTCCAGAGCCGTTTAGAACGGTCTTACCGTCCAGTCCGGCTGGTCCCTGCGGACCGGTCGCTCCCGTGGCTCCTGTGGGCCCCTGAGGGCCTGTGGCGCCCGTTGGGCCGGTAGCACCGGTATCCCCCTTGGGGCCCTGCGGGCCGGTGGCCCCTGTTGCGCCGGTCGGGCCTGCCGGACCCTGGGGTCCCGTATCGCCAGTATCACCTTTGGGGCCCTGGGGTCCCGTGGGCCCAGCAGGACCAGTCGCACCAGTCGCACCTGTAGCGCCAGTAGCGCCAGTCGGCCCAGCAGGACCAGTAGGTCCAGCAGGGCCAGTAGCACCAGTATCACCCTTGGGCAGAGTAAGATTCAAAGTCTGATTAGGCCACGTCCCGGTAATGGTCGCAGCCGCAGGCGTACACTGGGCTACTGTACCAATACTAAGGCTATAGGTTTGGGCACCAAACGAGGCCTCAAGGTCCTTCAGGTACTGACTAAGGCTCGTAAAGATGTGCTGTAGAGTGCGCGAGTCGGAGGACCGCAACGCCGCCATTAGCGGCGCGGTCCAATACCCGGGGTCTACGGCACTTCTAGGAGTCTCAGACATAATCCAGCGTAATACTCAAAGTTCCCGTGTGGCCCGTAGCCGGACCTTCAAAACGGCCGTAGTAGTCACTGAGGTTGCCGGTCGCATCCCACCCAGAGGTGGCGCCAGACAACGCCATGTTGACCGTACCACTGGCAATCAACTCGTCAGCAATGTCCTGCGCATACGACAAACCAGTTGCATCCAAATCCCATGTGTAGGTAGTCCCCTGCGTCCAGGTGCGATTCCATGCGGCATTCGGACTGAAGTCCAGGCTGGTGTACAGCGGACTGATAGACAACGAACGATTATACCGGCCAAGATACAAGGTTTCCGTGAAAGACGCAGAGCCGCCGGAACTGTCACGCTCCAACGTAAACGATGCCTGCTTGACGACGGTACGACTGCCAGCCGCTAGACCAAACAGTGCGTTGTCCACCTTAAACACGCCAACCAAATCGTATTGTCCGTTAGAGGAACGACCGATGTACGCATAGTCTGCGGCAATCGGGTCCCACACCATAGAACCAGTACCGGAACTACGCCGGAGGCTCTTGACTTCCGACACGCTGGTTGTGATGGTCACGGGGTCGGACTTTTCCCAAATGGTGGTCAGGGCGTTGTTGTTGAACACCTGCACATTTGAGGGGTTCACCATGTTCGTACCATTAAAATAGTAAAACTTGGTGCCGTCCTCAATCAGGTCCACATTGGAACCGTCAAAACGATACAGCTTGCTCATGGCTTAATCCAGATGTCTCCAGTAACGAGGTTGCTTCCAGTTCCCCAGCCCTCGGCGGTCTTGGGGCCGTACAGTTTCTTTCCGGACGTATCAACATACAGGTCACCGACAGAACCAGTTCCAGAAGCCGGAACAGTAGTTCCACTGAGGGACGTAATAATAATTCTATAACCACCAGCGGCTTCGGCACCCTTGCCGTACGCCTTGATGTTGGTGATTGCCTCTACTGCGGTGGTGCCGCCAGTGCCACCCTTGGCAACGGCCAACGTACCCGTCACTGTGGCGGTGTTCAACTCAACAGAAGAATCAGCCATCTTTTCGGCGGTCACAGCATCGGCGGCCAGCGCCGCAGTGCCCACACTGCCGGCGGTGTACGACGAACTAGTAGCCTTGACCGAACCATCGGGGGTAACCAGCTGGGACTCTACAAAGCTTTTGACAGCGCTGAAGTTGGCGTTGACCTGGGATGCGTCCGCGGTCGTGCCGTTAACAAAGCTATAGGGGATGTTCAAGCTGGCCATTACGCACTCACTCTCCTTGGGTTGTATTTCAGGGTGTAACTATTCAGACCCCAGTTAAACCCTGGGGTGCCTGCAAACTCGACTTGAAGAGCCTGGGCCAAACCGATACCGCGACCCTTTTCAATCTGTGAACCACGATTTGACGAACCCCATAGCGAACCCCATGTGGACGTACCCCACAGCATGCCGGTACCAGCCGCCTCAACAACAACGTCATACTGGCGAATCTGACCAGCGTCAGATTCCTCATAGTCCGCAAAAGCTTTGACGACAATCGTCGTGGCTGTCGGGTTTTGCTTGACAACCATGTCGGGTCGTCGGAACATCTTCTTCTGGCTGTATGAGCCACCGTCAATCCAGCGCGTACGGTAGAACGACGCAAACGCCGCATCAGTGCCCGTGATGTTGTCGTACGGGGTGTTGTACAGGTCAACCTCAAGAACACGTTTGGCTGTCGGGTGTGCCGCAACATGGATGGTGTCGCCGGCTGTCGTCACAAACGAACAGCCGCCCACCAGACCATAACTGTCGGCCGTGGCAAACTGCACCCAAGCACCACGTTGAGAAACACTCGGGTCGTAAACGAACGAGCGTGTTGGCAGAGTAGCGGAACCGTTCTCATTGTACGGCACCGACACCCACACACGGCGGTTAATGTACGAAACATACACCTCGTCGGTGGCATTCTGGTTCACATAGTTCTGCTGGATGGCCGGACGAATCTGCTCAAACAGGTCAACGATGCGCTCACCGTTGTACCACATCAAACCATCCGGATGGCTGTAGAAGTACACACCCCGCTCTGTAGACACGACACAGTGAGGATTCTCCACACCCACAGTACGGGAAATCTCAACCACCTGGAAAGTGTCCGAGTCGTACCCGAAAATCGCATGCACAGAGTTGCGCTTGAATACCAGCAGATGCCCCGCCACCACCGCCAAACCAGTAATCCCCTTCGAGCCGGTCTCGATGTTGATATGGTCAGCGTACGCCCAGTTGCCAGGAGAGTTAGGATGCGACCAGCGGATGCGGTCCGGGAACACTTCCTCCCCCTCCTTTGTGTTAGCAACAAACAACTTACCGGCATGCGTCACCGCATGCTTGGCTTTCGGCATGTGCGCCCCAGACAAACCAGTCGTGTACGAATCTTGCCACGCACTAGGGCCGCTGGCGGTCAGAGCAGTGGTGGTGCTGGTGTTCCAGCGCCGCGACTGCGTATCATGCCCGGTCGCCATATACAGAATGTCACCCCAGGCCGCAAACGACGCGCCATGCTCCTCCGACACCGGCACAGCAATGCTGGTGAAGTTGGAGCCGGTGGAGCTGAACACATCACCGTTGACGGCACCATCCTTGCCGGTGCTCAGCATCAAGTGATGGGTGTTGCCGTAGAACGGGAAAAGCACCTCCGGCTTCCACGGCGTGACAGGCACCTCCGTAGAGTTAATGCGACGCATCGCCCCACGCGAGAACACACCACCGCGGGGGTCAATCTCCACATTCAACAACCTAGGAGACTCGTTCTGGGCAAGCTGAAACTGGTCGGCCCGCAGATTGAGCCCACCAGTGAAATCATCCTGCCGAAAAAGACGAGTCCTAGACATTATTGACCCAGGTTCCTACCCATGGATTCCAGCCAATACTTGTAGCTCGGACGCACCGTGCCACGCGACATAATCATCGGTCGATGCGATGACGGCCGCATAACCTCCTTACGGGCCAAGAATACGGCCTCGTCAAACGACTGCTTGTAGACGCCAGCCATCTCGTTGTCTTCCTGGCGTCGGTACGCCTGCGAGACAGCATAGTACGCAATAGCGTCATGGAACCTGTAGTCCAGGTCCGGCTCGAGGTCTGGGTCCGTAACCCACCCATAGGTGGGCTTACGGTAACCGCGAATAATCAACGGATACACCGTATCAGGTTTGGGGTACAACTTGATGATGTCGCCCCACTCCGCGTAAAACAGCGGGCGTGTGGGTGTGTCGAACGAACCATGCCAGACGCTTTCGGCTTCATCCAGCGAGATGATAGCCAGCTTGTTGCCAACAGAAGAGTTGTCCAGAATGGAAGTCACTTCCCTGAAGGTGTTGCCCGCCAGGGACGACACCGGATAGTCACGCTGATTAGCCACCGTATTCAGAGTGGTCTGCACCTCGTAGAAAGGCCAACGACGCTCCAGGTTAATGATACGGTTGAACCCGTCCCGCATGTAGGAACGAATCAGGGACGTGGGAAGGTCAACCTCGTCCAGGTCCGTGATGTCACGGACAAACGCAACCAGTTCGGCGTTAGTACTCATTCAGTGGTCTCCGACTTCTTTGCCATTGACCGCAGATGGCCAATGCAGTAATCCGTGTCCTTGGACTTGGGGGCATTACAGGTGTCATCGTTGGCGATGCAACGATTCCGCCCCACATAAGGGGCAGAAGCAGCAGCAAGCCGGCTGCCGGGCTGGGCCGCGGCAGGCCGGATGCCGTCTACCGGCTTTCCGTACAGGGTGTGGGCAAGTTGTTTACTCATACCCTATAGGGCCGAATGTCACCTATGTTGTGTTTACTTGCGCTTCTTCGCGGCGGACTGCTTAGCTGCGGCCTTTTTGGCCGCGGCCTTGCCCTTGGCCGTGTAAGGAAAGTGCTTGTTTCCTACTTTTGGCATTATCGGGCGGAGCCACCGCTACGCTTCGGCGGGGCAACTCGACCACTGCGAGCAGCGGACTTCTTCGCCTTCTTCTGCGCCACAGCATCAGCCCACTCAGAGGCGCCAGACACGCGGCGCTTGGCCGAGCGGCTGTCCATACCCCTGGAGGTCTTCGTTGTGGAAGCAAAAGCCGCGGCACGCTTGGCCGCACCCTTCTTCACGTAAGCCTCTGCCTTCTTCTTGGCTTCAGCCTTCTTTTCGGCCTTCTTCTTCTCCGCCTTCATGTCGGAAGCGGCCTGACGCCATTCTCCGCCCATGTTGAAACCGGCCTTCTTCTTCACTGCCATTGTATTCTCCTGTTGGTTGTTTAATGCTACTTAGTGGTGTAAAGACGAAAGGGGAGGGCGCCCGAAAGCGACCCTCCCCACCGTCATGTCATCAAGCGATGCGGTCGATGAGCTTGCCCTGCTTCTTGCGGTTCGAGCACACGAGGTTGCCGTAGCACAGAATGAGTGCGAAACGGGCATCCTGGTTCTCAGGCCGCGTGAACGGGGTCTGCGCAAACCACTTCTCGGAGTGGCCAACCAGCTTGAGGTACTTGCTGTTCAGGAAGAACATGTTCTTCGCCGGGCAGTGCACGTCGTACATCACCGGAGCCGACTTGAAGAGCAGGTTCTGGAAACCCGCATCAGCAGTCTTGGTGTCGGTGTAACGAAGCTGCGGCTGAAGCAGCGCCTCGTACTTCTCGTACAGGGTCTGGGTCGTAAGAACAACATCCGGGTGGTCGTTACCAACCGAGGTGCTGTTGTACGCCGTCGCCATGTCCAGCAGGCTGAGCGTGGTGTCCGACGCCGGGTCGTTCACGTATGCCTCCCACCAGTCGTTGACACCGCCAGCGGCGGCCGGGTCAATACCACCAAGAGCGGCCGACGCCGACACAATGTTGCCGAGGCCGTTCCAGTTCTTGCCGGAGTTGCCGGTGCCGTCACCGAAGAACATCTGGTTGAAGCCCTCACGGAGGGACTCCTCAGCCTGCATAATCTTCGACTCGAGCAGGTTGATGATGGCATGCTCGCCGTTGTTCTTGGCTTCCTCGATACCCGAGATAGCGATAGAAGCACCGTACTGCTTCCACTCGTACTCAGCGGCCGAGATGCCGTCCTGAGCGGTCAGGTCCAGCGTCTCATAGCCCGAGTAGGACTTGACGGTGCTGTTCTGTCCGTAGATGAGCTGCTCAACAATCTTCGTACCACCGGTCTCGGTGCGAATACGCCCCTTGTCCATGAGCCAGTACGTGAGCGGACGAGCCGTGAACACGTTGTCGGTCAGCTTGTCACGGTAGTTGGCAAGCGTGGTTGAAAGCAGAGCATCAAAATTGGCGTTACCAGGCATGATGGTTCCTCCTTAGGAAAGTTTAGCCCGAGATACCCAGCTGCCGCTTGGCGGCATCAAAAGCATCACGGAGTGAAGTGACAGGTTGCGAGTCCG
>CAYQOJ010000008.1:0-41917 GCA_964419105.1 uncultured Methylococcus sp. | reverse complement strand
GGACTATTGGTACAAAGAGGACAGTGGGAAGGCACAAAATAGGTGTACTGGGAGGAATATAAGGATGTCGTAAAGGCACTTGGCGCTGAGTATCAGCGCAAGTATCCTATGACTGAGCAAGAAGATATCCAACAGATACTTTGGCTCTGGTTTGCTGGGCATCCAAACAAATATACTGAATGGTCAAAACTTCCGCAGAAAGATAAAGACAAATTAATAGCCAAATCTTTGCGGAACGCAGCCATCAAGTATTGTGAAAAAGAAAAAGCCAAGAAAGTTGGCTATGAAATCCTTGACCTTTATTACTATGACGCGTCAGTTATTGAAGCCTTCCTTCCGTCAATCATTAACGAATCATATGTAATGCCAGATTCAATCAAGGATTTAAATTACAAGTTTGCCAAAGGTGAAGCAACAGATACCAACAACTGGTTAGTTCTTAGGTCAGATATAGCATCAGCCTATTACAGATTATCAGAGGCAAAGCAAAATATATTACGCATTAAATTTACAGCACTCAATACAGAATGGTCAGCATTAGCAGAAGAATTAAAGACAACAGAAGATGGCGCTAGGATGAAAGTCCAACGCGCCATTAGTTCTTTAATCAGAAACTTAGGTGGCTTCAGACCATATGTAGATACAGATACAGTAGAGACCGAGACAGAAGAAGATGACGACACCAGCACAGAATCCTGAACATCTACATATAAAAGATTTACTGCACCCATCAGACTATTCAAAGGCTATGGATTTGCGTGGCAATGCTATCGGAGATTACTGCGTCTGCGGTGGAGATTTATTCCATATGATTGGTGCATTTGAAGATGGAGAATTAATATTTTATTTTCTAGATGGTGAATGTGTTAACTGCGGTTCGCTAGTTACCCTACCCTATCCAGCAAAGGAACACGAATGACTCACGAAGAATTGCTGGCAAAGATAGACCATATGTGGGATGACGATTTTGATTATGTAATTAAACAAAATCGCAAAGCCCTACGTGCAGTAGTGGAATTGCATAAACCAAGTAAAACACAAGTAGTTTGGGATAAAGATATTCCTGCTTGTTCTGCTTGTGCTGTGGAAGATGATTATTACAATGTTGAATATCCTTGCTTAACAATTCAGGTTATTAAGAAAGAGTTGCAATGAAAATTAAATTACAATCTCGTAAACAAAATAAACCATATTGGGTAAATGGTTGGCGTTGGAAATTAGAATTTACTACTTGGGGTTTTTACCAATGTGAGATTAAAGATGACTATAATGATGAGTTTTGTGACTGGATAGGTAATACACGCAAAGAATATAAACAGCATTTAAAGGAACGACATGCCATTATATGATTTTAAATGCAATGTCTGCAAAGAAGTGAAAGAAACCAATGAGAATATACCACCAGCCTGCACCACTTGTGGTGAGATTATGGTCAGAGTATATTCAGCACCAGCCATTCAGTTCAAAGGCACAGGCTTCTACAAGACAGGTGGATAATGCTAGATAGAATAAAACATTTATGGTGCATAATTACACAAGATTATGCATGGTTAGTAATTGATTTAGATATAGATGGAGAATTTTCATCTTTTGATGTTGAATGTACCAAGTGTGGATATGAAAAGGACATGCTTGACTGAAGAAGATTACTGGCGTAATAAGATAGCCAATGAACTTAAAGAGTGGAATGTATATGAAGGAGTATTTGCTGACGGAATAACGGCAGCAATTAGAAAGGTGGAAAGTGGAATATCCAATCTGGCATGACACCCCAGCATGCAGTGGAACCGATACTAATGATTGGTTCGGGCAAGAAGATAAACCAACCGCATATGCAAATGAACCACTACTCCGTAAGATTTGTAGTGGTTGCCCAGTTAGAGAGCAATGCTTTAACTACGCACTACACCATGTAGTAGATGGATATTGGGCAGGAACTACTCCACGAGTTAGGCAACAGATGAGAAAGAGACTAGGCATAGAAGCCCAGGTTATATACAAAGCGAGCATGGATATTTATGGCCCTAAGTGATTTTGATATTGACCTATCCGTAGGCCATGAAGGTGAAGCGTTAGTCAAAGACCTACTCACAGGTGGTCAAACAATAGAAGTTAAAAAAGATTTAAAGTGGAAAGATACAGGCAATGTCTATATTGAGACGGTATGTTGGTCGCATAATAAAAGCGAATGGTATCCATCGGGATTATCTACTACCAAAGCAGACTACTGGGGATTCGTTCTTGAGTCTATGGTCATACTCGTTAGAACTGAGACTCTTAAAAGAACAGTCGCAGTCAGAGGTAGAGCAATCAATTGCAACATACAGCCTAATCCGTCTAAAGGGTATCTAATTAGACCAGAGGATTTAATAGAGGCAGCCAAACAGGATTCTGCTATCAGCAAGTAGCAGAATATACAACTTAATATCAGCACTATCGGGGAAATAGTGTTGGGATAAAAGCAAAAAGACCCCCAGCCATAGGTAAATACCTACAGTTGGGGGTCTAATTGTCTTAAAACAGCCTTAGAAGGCGTTTAAAGGCTACTTATCTGAGCCAGTGCCAAAGTCTTTTTCAGCCTTATCAGCCCATTTAGCCAGTGGGCCAGCAAATGCGCCCACTACAATGGCTACGGTTGGGTCAAAGTTAGCCAGATTTGATAGTGCATAAGCCACAGCAGCAGCCAGCACAGCACGAAGGTATGACTTGAGTGCCTTACCCTTTTTAGATTCTAAGAAGTTCTTCATTTGTTTTCCTTTGGTAGTGAGTTGATAGCCAGTTTAACCTTATCCAAGAATACATTCCAAGGAAAGTTTTTTCCTGGGTCAGTATGGTCTCCCTTAAGGTGCGGAAAAGCACGAGTGGCATCTACATGCCCTATGAATCCCTTGCTCTTGCCATCAACTGTCTGGTTAATATTAAGTCGTCTGACTGGAATTTTGTATTTGACACACCATACTGCTGCAACTTTTGCCGCTTGGTCTAGGCATCCTTCTGAATATTCATCTAGCCATTGCTTGCGGGTCTGCCTAGCAGACCCTGCTATTTCTATATGTAGTCCGTCTGAGTTAGCCCCTGGTGCTGCCCATGCTATATCTTGGTCATCTACTACTCTAACTGCTTCTTTATTATCTACACAATAATGTGCTGAAGATTTAGGTGCATTATCATTTGAGAACCATTTGGCTACCTGTAAGGCTGTTTTTGGTTTCTCTTGAGATTCCATTGAGTGGATGACTATGAGACGAATCGGCCCCTTGCGTGGGCCTTTAGTATAGTTCTTGGCTGTTGTTGCCATTACTTTCCTATCATCTGTTTAACTAAATCAGTAAGCAAGTCTACTTTTTGTTCTAGGATATTAACTTTATCTTTCATACTACCGCCACCATTAGGTTTAAGTTCATATAAAAAATGTTTAACTAGAAATCTGACTCCAGCAACTACGCCACCTACTAATGTAAAAGTGGCTACTGCCAAACCTGCCCACTCATTTGCTGTCACTATACTGTCCTAACCACAATATCAATTACTCCACCATAACCAGAAAAGTTTTTATCTGGTGGAGTAGTACGAGTAAATACAATTCCTTCAATCTGCACTTGACGAGATTCCTTTGTATCTAGGTCTTGCCAAGTAACAATATCTCCAGACTCTTCAATTTTTTCTAACTGAAGAATTCTCTCTTGCGCTCTACCTTCGTAGCCTACTTGGACATTGTATTTATCTGTTTCAACATCAAAGTTGTATACAGAAAAGCGCATTACGCGCTGGCGTGGGGTAGCGATTGTGGCCTTAACTTGATAGCCCTTAAATGTAGGGCCTTTAGTATTATCTGTGCCATCACGATACATAATAAATTTATATGCAACATATTCCTGTGCTGTTGCTGGAGTAGATGTTGTTACTTCTACTGGTGGAACTGAACTATCGTATGAGATATGGTCATACTCTATGCCATCTGCATCTACTGTTTCCAAAGTCATGGAGCCATACGAGTAGTCGCCACGAGCAAGTAAACGCTTAAAGTTCTTAGGTTCAAGAGTTCCATAACGAATAAAACCAGTTTTTAAATAACCAGTTGTGCGTAAAGTAGATGCATCTTCTATATAAACATAACCATTGCCAGAGTTATAGGCAGTGCAAAATGCAAGTCGGTTAATAGAGTTATCATCATTAAATATAAATGCACATGAAGTAGTCTGTCTATTAGTTACTCCATCATAAAAAAGGTCATTAGCCCAGGCAAAACGAAGTGTCTCTATCTGATTAGATAGGTCAATACGGATTACTCCAGGCTCACCATTAACACCAGTAGCACACCAGACATAATGGTCACGGGCAGCAAAGTCATAGCATGGTTGGCTAGTTTCCACAATAAGTGGGCCATAAGTAATAGACCCATCATTATCATCTACAACAGCAGCACGAATACCTTTATTGGTTCCAATCATTAGATAGCCAAGATAATAATAAATCTTATGGACTGTCTCACCAACAGGTAGTTCAGCAGCAACTACCGCAGTAGATAGTGTAGGCATAGTTCCAGTATTACTTAAGGTAAATTTATATATACTTGATTGTAATCCACTATAACCAGCAATATAGATAGCAGCACCAGATGCAGTTACGCTAGTAAAATGGTAATCAGAATTTGGATGAGTGTATAAAGCAGAAGGCATAGACGTAGCCGTAGGTGCAAACTCATATACTGCATTATTAACACAGGCTACAATACGCTGCTTAACATATTCAAGAGTAGCATTTGCTACGGTAATAGACGGACTTGAGAACATACCAGTATTAGCGGTAGTACTATCACCAGTTAATGCTTTTTTATATACCTGTAATTTGCCACCAGATGCAACTGTATTAGTTATCCAATAAGCATTAACACCATCATCACAAATACCATATACAGGAAAATCTGTGCCAGCATTGTAATCAACAAAGTGAGTTACGGTTCCATTAGCCTGAATTTTATCTACATCATATTCATCATGGACTAATACACCATAGGTAGTACCCCATTTAATAGAACGTAATTGTTGTTGGCTACGCCCATTACTTAAGATTGGGCCAGTAATATTATGCCCTTGAGTGGTAGATTTAAGGAGAGTTACCTGTCCTTTATCCCAAACATTTACACCTTTGCTATCTGCAAATCGGTAATGACCCAACTCATCATTGGTATTAGGGTCATAAAATTTAATACCAGACCCAGAATGAAAAGACATCTGGCTACGAATCCACCAACCAGTAAGTGTCTGCTCACCTGGCTCTGCTGTATTATCAAATTGTTCTTTTCTAAATGGAGCGGTCTGACGAACTGCTTCTTTTTCATCTGTTATTTTATAGATGAATGGCATACCACCAATAGCAACATTGTACCAAACGCCAGTATTCTGCCAGATAGCAGTGCTAGAAACTACACCAACATCTACTGCAATAGACCGTTCAGCACGACCTTCGGTTAAATCTCTGCCAGCCATTATGCTCCTTGATTAAAAGTTAATTACTTAGATAGTGCTGCGATTTCGTCAGCAGACAAACCTAGCGCTGCTAACTTGGCCTGTGCAGATGCTTTTGCTTCTGCTGCGGCTTGTGCTTCTGTTTCACGGGCTGCTTGCTCTGCTGCAAATGCAGCCTGTGCTGCTTCTAGTTCAGCAATTTCAGCATCAGTTAGTTCGATGATTGTCTGCTCGCCAGTCTCGCAGTTTACTTCCACTCGTGTTGGGCGTTCTGTCATTGTGTTTCTCCCTAGTAGTTTATCTAATAATGCCATTATGAGTTATTAATTCCATATAGATAGAATGATGAGCCTGCTAATATAGTAGTACCGTTACCAACGTATTGTTGACACGCAAGAGTAATACTATTAATGGCTGCTGTATTTCTCCATAACAATGAATTGGTTCCAAGTCTTGTGGTAGTAGAATTATCTTCAGCCATACTCATAGCATTTAATGGTTTACTTATACTGGCCCTATAAGATGGTATATATATTTCTACGTTAGCAAAAGTTGAAGCCGTAGCGGCTGTAGCATTAATCCAAAATATACGCGTATCGGAAGTATTTGATGCGCTTCCACTAAGAACTGATGATACGTTTCCCTGTAAATTTGTATAAGAATAGTTAGTTCCAGAGGTTTCGCCATTAAACCAAATACTTAATTGGTCGTTAGTTCCACCACCGCTACCACGAATAGATGCACGGATAACTAAATCGGTATAGGTTTGAGGAATTGAACTAAAAACAACTGTTGATTGATTTGACCCTAATGTAGTACTGGAAATTAATTGATATGTATTTGCCATTATGCCAGCCTTTCAGGTGCGTATTGCTTTAGGATTTCAATAGCGTAAGCCACTTTGTCCTCTACTCTTTGTCCTGCTGGTTGAACCTTGTTCCACAATTCTAAATTCTCAATTCTGTTATCATCACGAATTCCGTTCTTATGATGCACGGATTCAGTTGGCAATAGTTCTCGCCCTAAATGTTCAGCCATAATTAGGCGATGTTCGTAGGTATATTTTCCATACTTACCATCACCTGCGGTGGTTCTAATATGAACATAACCATCATCATATTTTCTACCATTATTAACTTTTACATTTGGGTCGCCATAAAGTCTGAATCGGCGATAGTGCATTTGGCAGTAGCCTTTAGCAATATAAGGCTTATTACAATTATCTAATGTGCAGAAGTCTGCTATCTTTGCGGTCATATTAGATTATACCTCAAAACGCCTTAATTCCGTAAAGGGTTGCACGTGTACCAGTATTAAAATTTCCCGATGGATTAAAAAATGTTACTGAGTTAATCGCAGAAGTAGAACGCCATAAATTAACACTTCTATTAACTGCGCCTGAACCATTTTTATCTTCTTGTGCTGAACCTAAAGCAGTTTTATATGTAGAACCTGCATATGAAAATACATCAACAGTATACATAGTTGGAATAGTTGTACTTAATCCACCAGCACTAATTGTTGCATAAGGTTGAGTTGTAAGGGATGACGAAGAAGCAGTAGTTCCTTGTCCCGTTAAACGAGTGTTTGAATAATTTGTACCAGTATCACCATTAAATCGCAAAGTAACATCGTTACCATTGCCTCCAGTATTCACCACTAATACTAATCTTAAATCAGTATAGGTATTAGGAATAGAACTAAAAGTGATGGTGTTATTGGCACTACCTAAAGTTGTAGTGGCTATCGGTTCATATGTAAGTGCCAAGACAATCACACGTCCTTTCGTGATTGGATTGCTAGACGATTAACGAAGTTGATTGTCAGCATTATTTAACCCCATAAAGTGCAATAGAAGTACCAGAAGAAAAATTACCGCTAGTAAGATAAATTGAAATAGAAGTTATTGCACTGGTCGAGAACCAAGCACCAGATTCAATTCTAAGAATATTGGAAGTGGTGTTTGTATCCAATCCACTAAAGCCTCTAAAAGTTTTATTCTTACTGGTAGAAGCATAATCAATTACATCTATTATTGATGTTCCAGTTACGCTAGAATTAGAAGTTCCTCCAAATACACCTATACCCATAAAATTATTTGAAGCAGCACCACCTGCAGATAATGTTCCAGAATTTGTTTGAATGTTATGTTGTGCATAGTTTGTACCAGTATCACCATTTACCTGAATACGCAAGAAACCAAAAGTCGTTGCTTGGTCTGTCTTTGCATTTATTCTTATTTGCAAAGATTTATATGTATTTGGAATAGAACTAAATGTAACAGTAGTTCCACTTGTAGGTGTAGATGTAGCAATAGAATCAAATGATGTAGGAACAGCAGGGGTTACACTATTAGATGCACTAGAAGTATCTGATGCAACTCCATAGTTAGTGTCCCCCTTAACAGTAAATGTATAAGCAGTTCCAGCAGTTAAACTAGATACAGTAATAGGACTACTTGAACCTGTGGCAGTAATTGACCCAGGATTAGATGTAGCAGTATAGGTAATAGTGCCTTTGCCAATGTAACTTGATGGAGTGAAAGCAACTGATACGGTTGTACCAGTACCACCATCTGTGGCTGTGCCTATTGTTGGCGTGGCTGGCTTTTTACCAGCAGACGCTTGAACTCCATTAATTGGCATTATGCGCTCAAATCTCCCATGACTACCCAAGTATCAGTTGCTCTTTTAACAAGAGTTGCAGATGCCCATTGGGTTCGTAGTTTTAATCCAGGTGTTCCATTGATAGTAACTCCAGCACCAGATACTGTAACCTGACCAGCACCAGTCTGGAGAATGTTTACTTGAGTTCCAACAGGAAATGCAACAGATGCATCAGTTGGAATAGTCAAAGTAATAGCGGCAGCATTGTTCAATTCTACTAACTTACCAGCATCAGCAAGAACCAGCGTGTAACTGGTTCCTGTCTGAGCATTGGTAGAAAGAGCAGCAGTCTGATAGGTTGATGCCGCAGATGATTGAGTTAGATAAGTTGAAGCAGCAGTAGTTGTTGCTAACTTAGAATCAATCTGGGTCTGCACAGCAGAAGTAACGCCGTCTAGGTAGCCTAACTCAGTAGCATCTACGTTTGCTAGGGCTGTACCTGCACGGGCAATATCGCGGGCTTTACTCACTTATTGGCTCCTCTACTGGTTCTGCTACGGTTCCTTCAGTGTCTGGAATAAATTCATCTTTAATCGCATCATAGGTCATACCTACTCCTGCGTAACATCCTCTAATGTTTCCATTGTAAGATGTTTGAACCCAGTTGGTATCTGAACCAAATAAAGATTTGCAATAAGCAACACCAAGAGATTCTTGTTCTAGTCCATTTTGGTCGTGAGTTTTATCATTATCAATAACAATAACATTAATGACTTTATTGTTACTATCTAGTTGTGCAAAATGTGCCATTATTATTCCTATTCACTCCAAGAAATCGTCATATAACCAGAGCCACCTGAGCCACCAGTTGATTGTCTAGGGGTTGTGTTGCTCGAAATAGATACACCACCACCTCCTCCTCCACCTTTGTTTGCAGGTGCGGAATTTCCATTAACCGAAGTATTTGTTGTAGTTGTACTTACTTGGTCAACACTGCCATTAAATGTACAAATACTGCTAGTTCTCGTTCCGCCTGGAGCGCCAGTTCCAAATCCTTCAATATTTTTATTGATAAAAATAAACTTATTAGCACCACTAGAAAACCCTGTTGTTCCAGAAGCACCAATTGAACCAGTACCAGGTATAAGTGGTGTATCAGCATCAAAAGTTGCGGTAAGAACATAGTTTGGTGATTCGACGCTACTTCCGCCAGCACCTGCAGTTTGGTCTGAACCAATTAGAATTGGTGCAGAACCGCCACCGCCAGTAGCGCCATTTTTATTTGTATCATAATTAGTTCTAGTGTTAGAACTATTTTGCACACCTATACCAGCACCCCCACCAGATACAGATAATAAAGCACCAAAAGAAGTAGTACCTCCAGCGGCAGCATTTGCAGCGCCGACACCACCAGCGCCACCTGCACCGATTGTAATTGTGTAAGAAGTTCCAGGGGTAACTGGTAGTGTTCTTTTAACTACACCACCACCACCTCCGCCGCCACCTGCTGCGGTTCTTGCTGTAGTAGCAGAATCTACCGCATTAGTGCCACCACCACCACCGCCACCGCTAACAGCAAGCACATCTACAGCGTAAACATTAGATGGACATACCCAGGTTCCAGTTGATGTAAATTCTTGAGTTTTTAGAACTTTACCGCCAACAGGTGGAAATACTGATAGACCCATATTAGAATACCTCAATTCCGCTAATGTGGAAGTTTACAGAAGTAGCAGATGCTCCACCTGTAATTGTATTTGTAGCAGCAAGAACCTGCTTTAAGTCAATATATGCAGTTGCGTTGGCTGCAATAGTTGTAGTTGTATGCAATGCAGTTCCTGCTAATGCAAGAGTGAATGTCTGAGAAGAAGCAGAAGTATTTGTAACAGCAATGTTACTTATTACTGTAGTCCTTCCAGATGGAACTGTATATAGGGTTGTTGCAGTATTTGTAGTTGCTGCTCCACGGAACAGAACGGTTGTATTTGTAGCCATCAGTTACTACCTTTCTTAGAGTGCGCCCATTAGGATTAGAGATAATTCATCAGCAATGCTTCCAGGGCCATTAAGCACTACATCAGTTAAACCTGAGATTGTTGTTACAGTTGCACCAGAGTTAATGGTTGTTGAACCAAGAGTAGGTGCGGTATAACCAGGAGCAGGGGTTGCCCATTTAACTCCTAGTGCCTCAGCAGAATCAGCAGTCAATACTTGACCATTAGTTCCTACGCCGAGTTTGCCAGGCGTATCTGCAGAACTTGCTACAATTAAATCACCTTTAGCATCAAGGATTGCTTTATCAATTGCAGTAGCAAGTTCAAAGGATGTGAAGGTGATGATTTCAAGAACATCACCAGATGCAAGGGCTGATAGAGATGTAATGCTTGTGCCATTGGATGCTGTGTAATCTGTATCACGAACTAGCAATACACCGTTTAGGTAGACCTGCTCTTTGCCAGCAATATATGCAAGAGTTAGACCATTAGCATCCGTTCCAGATACTGATGTCTCACCACCAGTTGCATTGAACTTGTAGCGATAGATTGCTGCGGTTGATGAGATAGAACCCCACTCAGTACCAGTCCATGCATACATAGCATTGGTAGTTGAGTTCCAGTAGATAGCACCAGTAATAAGTGCATTACCATCATTATCTAATGTAGGAGCAGATGACTTAGCACCTAAGTAACGGTCATCAAAGTTATCATAGGTAGTTGCAGCAGCCGCAGCACTAGCCGCAGCAGCAGTAGCAGAGCCAGCAACAGCATCTACATAAGACTTGGTTGCAGCATCAGCGTTAGATGTAGGAGTTCCTAGACCAGTAACCTTAAAGTTATTAGCATCTAAGTTACCTAGCAACTGACCAGTAGTTCTATTTAGATAGACACCTGATAGCGAGATAGCACCAGTTCCACCATCAACAGATAGAACTGCATCTGTTGGAGTAAGAAGTTCCTGCCAGTTACCTAGTGTAGATGCTGGAGTAGCAGTAAGAATAAATGATTTGTTTAAATCTGTGCGAACTGCAATATCACCAACCTGTGCGGTTAAGGCAAGCATTGCAGCCTGTGATGCAACTACAGATGTTTCAGAGATTGCAAGTGCTGGCAAATGATGGGTTGGAACTAAGCCATTGCCATCAAGTTCAGCAATACCATTTGCCACACCCTTTTGGCCATTTAAGTATCCAAGAGTTACTGCATCACCAGTATTAGTTGGGGTAGCAATATTTGTAAGTTTCTTGGCATTGAAGTTAAGGTCAAAGGTTGGCTGTGCCATCTGGTCTAAACGAGATGAACGAACCTGTGTATCAAAGTCTGAGATAGTTGATGCAGTCTGAGTGCCAGTATGATTAGCACGGGCTAGTGGGTCAGTTGCCAACTTGCTAAGTGCAATACCAGCAGAGTTTGAAATATCAGAGTTAACAATGGTTCCATCTACAATATCAGCAGATGTGATTGTTCCACCAAGGTCTAACTTGGTTTTAGCAATAGCAGCACCAGCATTGATATCAGCATTGGTAATTGTGCCATCAGCAATCATTGTGCTGGTTACTGTGCCAGTATCAGCAGCAGTAATGGCTGTGCCAGAAATCTTAGTTTTATCAATTGCTGCAGCAGAGTTGATATCTGCATCTACGATAGTGCCATTAGCAATCATGGTAGATGTGACTGTTCCTGTATCGGCTGCTGTAATAGCAGTTCCTGCAATCTTAGATGCAGCAATAGCAGCAGAGCCAGAGATGTCTGCGTTAACGATTACGCCTGGGCTAATACCAACATTGATTTGGGTATTGCCTAGGTTAGTCATTGTGGCTGAACCAGCAACATCTCCATCAATAGAGATTACTGGGTCATTTACGTCAAAGTTATACTTGCCAGTAGCATCATCATAAGTAATGCTAATACCAGATTCGGTATTGCCAGATACCATTGCACCAACAACATCTTCAACTGACTCTTGGAAATCAGAGATAGCAGCAGATGTAATATTTCCGCCACCAGCAGCATTAAGGTGTGAGTGGGTAGCATTAGCAAAGGATGCAATTGTAGGTGTAGTTAAAGTTTTATTAGTTAGTGTCTGAGTGTCTGTGGTTCCAACAACTGAACCAGTAACCCCATGAACACCAGCAGATGCTTCAATATGTGTATTGGCTTCACGATAGTCACGGCCAATAGCCATATGGCGAACTACTGCACCAGCAGAGTGAGCCTGTCCAGAAGAACCATCAATACCACGAGTAATGGTCAGCGTATTAGTGCTGACCGCAGTGACATCTACAATTTCTTCAAGGGCTGTATCTGGGTCAATGACAACCGTAAAGGTTTGTCCAGCAGAGATGGTTACACCACCAAGTAGTGCTGAACCAGATACTACAACTGCTGAAGTATCAGTTGAGTTGATACCAGCAGTTAGCGTAGTTTGCTGTGAACGCGAGGAATATTTTCTAGTTGTCATTCATGTTCCTATCGGGCGAAGTGAACTCGTGGCGGATATTGTTGCTGTTGGGCTGAAGTCTCTTCAGTTAGACGAGCGTTGTATAGTGCGTATAGTTGACGGGCAGCATTTGTAGCAGAACCAAAGGTACGCTTTTGGTCTGTCTCATCAGCCTGTGGGCTGGTAGCACCAGTGCGAGCAGGGTCAAGGTAAGAAACCAAACGCCATGCAGCACCAAGAACTACTACATCTCGGCAAGATTCTGGTAGCCCTGTTTGTGAATTAAAACTTGTAGTTAATGAAGTTGATAAAGTTTCTGGAGCAGTGGCATAAACAATCTTTATGCTGCGACCTGCTGGAATTCTAGGGTCTGTAATAGTCACAGTCTGTGAGTTAGCACCCCAAGTAGTTACATCTGGAAAAGAATCAAACTCCCACTTCTTAACACGAATCCATTCTTGAGATGAACCAATGTCTTTCCAGTGCATAGTTAAAATATTCTGTATGTTTTTATTATCTAGCAGGTAAGTATTTGCAACAGAATTGTAGGTAATGTTGGTCTGCTTGACTGCAAAGATAGTCGCGCCAATTGCGCGAATAGTATCTTGGATAGCCCGCTTTACTACATTACGTGGAAAGGTAGGTGAGATAACAACTCTAGCCCCAGCGCTATGGGTAGCAGCAGTAGTTCCCATAAATCCGCGACCATAAGGAGCGACAGTAGCGGTACTTGCTACGCGGTCAATATCATCTACCCAGAATAATTCATCATCAATCTCAATGATACCTTTACCAATTTCTGCATCAGCCAAACTAATAATAGTAGGGCTGGCAATGCTAGATGTAGTTGTAGTGATATCTGCAGTCAAGTGAGTAGAGCGGTCTTGCTGCAGCGTATAACCTGCAAGATTGGTAATTACTTCATCTGCTAAATCATTAAGTAGAATTCCCATTACCACTTCACCTTATCTGCCCAATAGGCTGCGCTCATTTTGCCTTTAGCAATATTGCTAGCATGCCGTGCCTTAAATGATTCACGGCGCTTACGATAAGAAGTAGATTCTCCAGCCTTTTTAGGTGAGCCAGATACTCCTTGCTGACCAAAGCGGATTGTTTTAACTTGGCTACCTTCTTTAGCCACAACAACATGTGACTTAGTAGGATGATTCGGGGTACGCTTAGGCTTGTTATAGCCTGATACTCCAGCCCTAGTTAATCTAGAATCCTTCTTCATATACTCCACCATCCTTGAACAACTGCCTTACCACTGGCAATCCATTCTTTATGTAGTTGATTTTGAAACTTCCAATCTACTTCTCTAGTAGGTTGATTACATAATGGGCAAATAGGAGCATGCATATGTTTATAGACATGCTCACACATTACTTGCCTTTCTTAACACCTTTAACACGCTTTAAGCGTGGGTTAGCAGCAACTGCTTTCTTGCTGGCCTTCCTTGCACCAGCCGCAAGGATTGCTCCCGCAGACTCCATAGATACACCTTGTTTTGATGCAATCTTCTTCTGAACAGCCTTGAAGCCTGGATGTTTTGCTGACTTCTTCATTTGTAACCCTTTGCTCTAAATAAATCTAGATACTGCTTGTAGGTTAAATCGCCACTCTTATATGCAGCAGACTGCTTATACTCTTTAAGAGTAGGCAAAGTCTTTTTAGGAGATGGCTTTGCAGTTCCAGGCATTAACTTTTTAGCACTAACAGGAACTGCTTTTGCTGTAGGTTTAATTTTAATAACTGGTTTCTTTGTAGCCATAATTACTTAGACTTTTTCTTTAGCATAGAAGACTTCTTCTTTGCTACCTTCTTCATACCCTTTTTCATTTCCATCTTCTTCTCTGCCATAGATTCCATCTTCTCACCCATAGCGTAGGCTTTAGCAGCCTTCTTTCCCTTTGCTGTGTAAGGGAACTTCTTTCCGTTTACCATTGGCATTATATTGCTCCTGCTTCCTTTAATGAACTGACTGATTGTTTTGTTATTGTATCTGCTTTAGTCATGGTATCTGCATCATATGCTTTGCCCATTACTTCGGAAGCACGATAGGCTTCTTGAATTGCAGCCATAGTGGTTCCTGCTGGTTGAATACCCTGAGCGCGAGCCTTACGGTATTCGTTTAATTCGCCATCCCATTTCTTATTACTCATAATCTTTTGGGAACTAGCATCTCCTGTATTAAGTTGTAGTCCTTTAGCCTTGCAGCCAAAGCAAGGGTCATAGTTGCACTTGCTATGGTCTATTGGTTTAAACTCTTCGTCTAGGAACGGTCTATCAGATTCAACATTGCAAACCAAGCAATCCCACAAAGTAACAATATAATTGTGGTTATCATCCATTCCCCACTCTTTAACTCTACTGATATGTGAACAACTCACACTGTCTCCACTGTGTATCCCGCAGCCTCTAAGGCTGCCTTCTCAGAAGCATCTACTTCATAAGAATATCCGCCAATATATGCAATATCTGCTGCTTCTACTTCTTCGCTAGATGGATATCTAACTTCAGTATAAACACCAGAATTCTTTAGAATTGTAATACCACGAACTAAACGATAACGCTCAAACAATGGCCCTTCGGCTGCTGGGCCTTCGCTAATTGTTGGGGTAGTAAATCTAAATGCCATTAGTTCTCCTTAGCAGTTTTACTCATAAGGCTAGAGTTTCCCCTAGCCCTATGCGTCTAACGACTATGCGGTTGGACGACCTGAAGCGGCAGTCTCAATGCGGTATAGCGCAGCCTGACGATAGATAGCCCAGTTCAAGATACCGTACCAACCAACAGGGCGGAAACGGTTAAACTTGTCTACGACATTACCGAACTCAATCTTTGGCTCTTTCCAGACAGCCTCAGCAAGTGCTTGCGCACCTAGAACATAGGTGTTGTAAACACGAGTCTGTGAACCACCCGAACCAGAACCTGATTGTGAGTTAGTCATGGTTGGTGTCTCAATGAAGCGTACGCCTTCCCATGCACCAAGTTCGCCTGCCATTAGTGGGCCAGCAGCCTGGTAGTCATGTGGGGTACGCCATACATTGTTGCCAGTTTCTGTGCGTAGGTCAGAAGAAACTTCTGGGTGAATGTAAGATACATAGTAAGCACCAGACTTAGGTACTACATTGCCAGCGCGAAGTTTGGTTACTGCGTAACGAATGTCGCGTGACTTAATTGTATCAGTTGTGGTGATGGTGGTCTTTGCAGCAGTTGTTGAAAGCGCACCAGCAGATTCGCGGATAACATTTGTTCCCGCATCAAGAACAGCAGCAACACCATTGTCTAGTGTCATTGCCATGTTGTATGCAACAGCGTTTGCAATCCATGGGTCTACGTCAGCAAGTGACATCAAAGACAACTTACGGGTTGGAAGCACTACGCGACCAAGTTCCTGTTGTGAGATATCAAGTGTTGAAGTAGCAGGAAGTGCTACTGCATCTGGGTCAACAGTCTCAGCGAGTGTTGCACCAGCAATTGTTGTGTCCGCAATATCGTTGTGGAACTGAAAGCGGATTGAAGAACCATCGTGGGTTGGGCTGCCTGACTTCTTGTCGGCAATAGCGCGGAACTGTGGGGTATTGCGAAGATTGATATCAACCAACTTCTCATACGCCATAGTGACGAGATTGGAACCCAAACCAGAGGTGGTCGTGGAAAATACATCTGGCACTGCCAGAACCTCCTAGTTGAGAATAGTATTAAACTATTTAATACTATTGAGAATGGACATGATTTCTTCTTCAGAAGTTGCGTTAGCAAGTAATTGCTGAACATCATCTGAAGCAGAAGGAGCCATAGCATCTTGTGTTACGGAATCTTGCTTAACTAAAGCCTGCACATCTTCCTTATTTAAGTTGCTTTCTTGTTTAGGCTGATACCCAATTAGGTCTCCATTATTGGATAGCCAGTTATTTACTGAATCTTCATTGACTTCTTCCAAGTCATTTAGAATCAGTCGGGCAGCCTTAACATTGACTCCCTTTGATTTTAGGACTTCGGAGACTGTTCGCTCATAGTCTTTAGCGACATATTCGCTTAGTTGTGCTTCAAGTTGCTTAATGTATTTCTCATTAGCCCGCTTTGCTTTACGCAAATTCTTGATGCCATCATCCTGAGTTGGATTATTATCTTCCATCTCTAGGTCGTCTTCGTCTTCCCAGTAGTTGTCGTTGCTCATTGCAACCTCACCCTTCTTATTAGTAGTTTCCGCAAGCCTCAGTGCTATTAGGGGAGATAACCCTGGCTCTTGCTACCAGACTATTACACTTAACAGGGCTGGTCGGTCTGTTAAGGATTCTTAAAATGCGCCGCCTGTGGCGCTGCCAAATGCAGATTTACTTACACCTGATGCTCCACTAAAGGATGCAACCTCACGGCCTGTTAGTTGTCTGCGCTTACGTTCTGCTGATGCAAGTCCTTTAAAGACTTCTTCTTCAGCAGTTTTCTGTGTGTAGTCAATACCTTCTTCAGCATAAATCTTTCCAAGTTTAGTTCCCTCTGGCAAGATGGTAGCAATTGTTTCAGCGCCTTTAGCAGCAGCAGCCTTATCAATGCCTAACTTAGCAAACTCTTCAGCAGAAAGAACTCCTGTTACAAGACCTTGTTTAATAAACTCAGAACCAATCTCAGCAGCAGTAACTTTTTCTTGCAATTTAGGTAGATTCTCTTTAGGGTTAAGGAAGTACTTAACTAAATCTGTATCAGTAATATTGTAGAATCCCCTTAGGGTTGCTTTAATATTAGGGTCAGCGTTTTGAACACGGGTTACTACAGTATCAATTCTATCTCTAAACTCAGTAGCATCAATATCATTACCTATGATATCTGCCATGCTTGCTGTCTTAGCCTTACGGTCAATACCAAAATAGTTTTGAAGCCCATATGCACGAAGAGTTTGTGAGTAAGCATCTTCTAGTGCTAGGTATTCACCTTCAGATAGGACATTCAATCCAGTAGCACGGCGTATTTCGTTACCACGAAAACGCTCAACATATTCAGGTTCAGTCTTTAATTGTAATGCTGCCTGGTTAGAACCTAAACCACGCTCCATGTAGGTTTTAATTTTAGGCACTAAGGTTTCTAAACCATAAGCCTTAAAGGTTTCTTCTAATAAAGCATAGGCATCTAGGTCAACTGTTGATTTATATTTTCTTCCAGATGGAACTAATACTTTGGTAGTGCCATCAGAATAAACTCCAACAACATTTCCATATTCATCAGTTTCAGTAGATACTAAAGTTGCATTTTGTGAAGTTGTATCTTCTGGTCTATTACCTCCACCAGTTCCACCGCCAGTTCCACCACCTGCTGAAACACCAACTGATGCAGGCTTAATCTTGCGCCATTCACCAGCACCAGCAACACCAGTTCTTACCCATTGAATAGTAAATCCTGCTGCTTCTTCTGCTGCTGTTAATACAGGTTTAACTGCAGCAGCCTGTGCATCTGCTGTTTGTTTTGCTGCTTTTTCTTGTGGGGTTAAAGCAGCAGTAGCAGCAGTAGTAGCAGCCATGGCTCTTGCATTACGAGCCTTCATAATATCAGGGTCTGCAGGAGCGGTTGTGCTGGTATTAACAGTTGCAGCAATCTGATTAACTTTTGCTAACTGAGCATCTAAATCCTTTTGACGAGCCTCAGCCTGTGCAAGTAGTTTCTTAGCATCCGCTAGTTGTTTTTTAGTTGCCATTATGCCATCAATCCAAACGCTCGTAGGATATTTAATGCGTAAGCAGACGCTTCTTCTTTAGCACCAGGACTATTAAGCCATTCTTTTTGTGTCTCTGGACTTGTTTTAATAAGATACTCAAATTTGTTTTTGTTCATTACACCATTAGCCCCATCATTTGTTAGAGCCTTTTGAATAATTGGATTATCTAATTTAATAGCATCAGAAGATATGCCAGTTAATTGAGAATATGTATATTTAAAATCACTAGCAATATCTTCTAGGGTAGTATCGTCATCTAATACATCTGCAAGGTTAGAATATTTAATCTTAGATAGTTTTTGAATCTTTGCTTTGGTAGCATTAATATCTTTACCAGTCTTATAGTTATCTGCAATATAACCCATTGCCTGATTATCATCTAGATAAATACCATATTTAGATGCATAGGTTTTAACACTATTAATTTCCTGAGCGGCTTCTCCGCCACCTTTAAGGACAGTCTCTAAATCGCTACCAGCAAGGGCTGCACCAGCAATCTTACCCATCATTAACTCTCGGTCTAAATCAGTAATTAGACTTCCAGTTCCAGTTCTAACTCCACCTTCAGTTTGAGTTGTTTTCTGGAAAGCATTTTTTTCTGCCTTATTTAAAGTATTAAAGTATTTTTCTTTTTCTTCAGCAGTGGCATTACGAGAAAGTCGTGCCATCATAAATCTATCTATTTGCTCATCAGCATCCTGACGTAAAGTAATATATTTATCTACTGCTGTAGATGGGCCACCTAGGCCACTAGGTATTACATTAGTACCAAGAAACTCATCAAGAGTATTAGGCTTAAACTGTTTATTAAACTCACGTTTATTTAATATATCTACGCCATAAGAACTGACTGCATATTGTAAGCCAGAAGCAAAGTCAACTGCAGATATATTCTTGGTATCAAAGGTCTGCTTAGAAATTAAATTCTTCTTGTAGAGTAAATCAAATAATGAGTTTATTCCACCTGGTCTAGACTGATAGTCAACAATTACTTTTCTGCGAATAGCATCATAGTCAGAACTATAACTAAACGCACCATCAGAATCAACATATAGATAATTTATATTACCGTCTTTATCTGTAACATAAATCTTATTATTATCTGATGTTACAGTTAGACCGCTTTGAATTATGTACTGACCTAGTGGGTCTTTTTCTCTAGCCTGTTTTGTGATATATGATGGAGCATTTTGGGCTGCATTTACATCAGTAGTAGATTGTCCTGGTTTATTAGTAGCACTCCATTGCTCAAAGGTTACAGCACCTTTTACATCAGCGTTCTTTACAACTTTCCATCTTTTAGCCTTTGAATCCCAGACAAGTTTGTTATCTCCAGCGCCAGTTCTTAACCAAGCAGATTGGGCATCTTGTGATGGTGCAGGAATTTTATTTAAATCTTCTGCCATTAGTATGCCTTTCGTAGTGCTGTGTAAGTGTCACGGGAATAGTAATCAAGAATTGCTTGGAATACCGACCTGTTGGCTTCCTTAATCACTAAGTCTCCTTCAATAAAATCGTTGATAAGTGCTTGGATTTCATCCTTACGCTTACGCTTCATATCTGAAAAGTTAACTGCATTTCTTGCTTCTGGGTCATTGGCTAAGTTAATAAAGCCACGAATCTGATTTGCAAGTATTAACATCTTGCTACGGGTTCCAGCCAGCATTGGGAAGTCTGGGTTAGTCAGAATACTTTCTATGTTATAGAACATATTCTGTTCAGTAGCCACCTCATTACCACCACCTGTAATAGCAGCCTCAAGGAATGGGTTAGCCAACTTCATACTTTGGCGTTCTTTAGTAGCACTATTGATAATAGCCTTACGGGCAGTAATGCTACCTGTGCTGGCTAGTGCTTCCTTTTCCCTACGGGCAATATCAAAATATGCCTGCTTATCACGGGAAACCATTACATCTAGGTAATACTGTTCTAATTCTTTTCTTTGAATAAATCCAGCAGACTCTAGATAGTTGTAACTTGCTGCATCAAAATCGCCAACATGTGGCGCAAAGATAAAGGCTGCCTCACCGTAGGTATCATAAAAACCTTTATTGGCCATAAACCAATTCTGCATATCCTTAGTCTTATTGATAACAACTTTAGTCTGCTTATCTTCACGAGATACTGTGTAGATAATCTTATTTGGATTATTGCCAACAAATGTTGCTACAGCCAAGTCATATGGATTCTGAATATCTCCACCATAACGCTGGGTAACAGCATTAACTAAATCATAGAATTCAGGGCGAAGACCTGTGATACCTACATTAAGTAGGTAGTCTGGAACATCCTTGCTTTCTTGAACGCTTGCAGTAACTGGGGATATTAGACCCAAAACTGAACGCATAACCATCACATTGTGTGCTGATATACGAATATTCTTTAGATACTTATAGCGTTCTTCTGGGGTTGAATCTGGCCCAGGGGCAATACCTTTAGATGCATTGTAGGCAATAGCCTGCATTGCCGCAGTTGCTTCCTGTCTTGACTTCTCATTAACTGGAAGTATTGCATATAGACGCTGCAAAGAAGCAGGAACTAAAGCACGAATAACTGTTGTGCCTTCTCCTACGCTACCTAGTGCAAAGTTATCTAGTTCTTCACCAATTCTTTGGCCAGTGCCGCTACTTACTTTTCCTAGAATATTCTTCATAGTAACAACACTTAATGCACCGATTGGCCCAGATAAGGTTGGAAGACCAGCATCAGGGCTAAAAGATGGATTAACCAAACTCAACTTAAACGTAAAGTCATTAAACAATGGTTGCTTCATGGCTGCTTCATCATCACCACGAAGTGTATTAGTTACAGTATTGATGGTCTGGAAGATAATATCATCCATAGGCATCATTACATATGGCTCGCCATTAGCATCTTCGTAGATATCACCATTGGCATCTAAAGCCACATGGGCTAAACGCATACGATATGCCGCACGAAGTTTTACATCCTTCATGCGATACATACGCCGCCAGAAATCTTCAGTAGCACGGTAGAAACGACCAACATTTCTAACCGATAAAGCAAAGTTAGAACGGATATTAGGGTTATCCGCAAACTTTAATACAGTATCTGCTGCTTGCTGAACTCCGATTTCTGTAAACTTCTTTTCAACAATCTCTCGGATATTCTCTTTAGCATCATCTAAGTGAGTTACTGGCTTACCTTCTTTGGTATAGTATTTAATACCAGAAGGGTTAATACCTTCTTCTCTAAAGAATCTAATTCTTTCCTTAAGCATCTGCTTATACTGTTGCTTTTCAAAACCAGCATAGTTCTTACGAATACGCAGATAAGCAACCATAACAGCAGGCTGACGAAGTATTCCTGTTACCTGATTGTCCATGATTTCCATCATGTTGTTGCCCAGTTTCTGAAGGGCTGACTCTGTATCAGTTAAACCATCAATATCCAACAAAGTAAACATCTTACCTTCTGGTTGGAATCCTTTGGTATAAGTATTGAACTCATCAAAGTTTAAGGCTTGAACTGCCTTATTCCAAGATACATTCTTATCGCCTAATTCCTTCTTTTTGCCAGCAATTAAACTAAGTAACTCATCATTAAACTTTGTCTCATTGCCATGGAATGTAGAATACATATCAAGCAAGATACGAGTAATTTGGTCACGGGCAATATCAATATCAGATACACCACGAGAACGAAGTTGAACTGTTCGGTTAGACATAGTTAGGAAGTCTTTTAAGGCTTCAGCATCATCTACCACATAGGTGAATTTGCTATCTAAACTATCTAATACTTCTTTACTAACTGTTCCTTCTAGCGCACGGGTCTTACCAATACCTACTTGACGAAGTAATGTATCTACTGCTACTTCAAAATCTCTATCAGATTTAAGTGCATTGTTATCAAAGAAGGCTTTAACTGGGTCTAAGTATTTAAGTTCTTCACCCTTAATAGACCTACCATTGCCATAGAATCTACGAACAAAGTTCTCAAAATGAACAACTGAAATAGGATGTTCACCCAAAGATAATGCTTTTTCAATATCTCTAGTATCAATAACTGCACCAGTGCGGTTAGTAACAACATCTAATTCTTTTAATAATAATTCATAGTTGTTAAGAGAGATTAGTTGTTCTGCTAATTCTGTGCCAGGGCGAGATGATAAAGATGCACGGGCTACAACAGATGCTGCTGAACCATTTAGTATATGTGAATTGTGAGACATAGCCTGAGCAAATAATGCCCAATCTTCTGGGTCTAACTTGCTAGGAAACATCTTATTTGCCATCTCGGTAGTGGCTAAAGACATCTCAAGGCTAGTAATTTCGTCTTCTGATTTACCGCTTTTCTCTGCTAATTCTCTGCGTAACTTTAAACGCTGCTCTACGCTGATGGCTTCAGATGTTTTTCCTAAACCTAATCTGCTGCGAAGTAACTGACGGAATCCTTCTGATGTTGTAGAACCAGTTGCAGCAGTAGCAACCTTACCCATTCTTGCGCCTTTACGGCGTAATACATCAAACACATCACGAGCAGGTGCAGTTAGCATAAACATTACACCCTCGTCAATGGCTGAACGAATACCAAGTCTTGGGAATAGAGTAAAGATAGACCAGAAATTAACTAATTCAGATGAGAACTTACTTTGGCTAGCACCCTTGGTGAACGCCATAACAAGGTTCTTTTTGTTCTTAATCTCGTAGGCTGTCTGTGCAATTAACTGATAATCTAAATTACCAATGAACTTTGCTTCTTGGAATGGATGGATAATGTTTGAAGTTTCATAACTTTCAACACCATCAACAACCTTTAATCCTGGGCCAGTTACTTTACCAGCCAACTGTGTTGGCACTTTTAATTGAGTAACAACTGAAGTTCCTGCTACATCACCAAAATGGCTCTTAAGGGTTTCTTCAATTAACTCTCTGCCTTTAGGATGACCATCTAAACCAGCCTTCTGCAAGATTGCATAATATGTGCTGCGTAATACTTGCACCTGTTCATCTGCCGTAGAGTTGATGAACTTATATGTAAGCATATCAGATAGGTCTGCTGGCAAAATTTGACGAACTGTATCGTAAAAGACATCAGCAGTCTTAACCGCATCATCACCAATTCTAACAATTCGGTTTTGCGGAGTTCTGCCCATAGCACGGGCAATTTTTTCTTTACGAGAAATACCCTTATAGAACTTTTCTAGTTCTTTTACTTCAGGTGATACAAATAAAGAACCTTCATCACCAGTCTTTAAAAGAATCTCCCAAGCCTTTTCACCTTCGGCTTCTGTATATTTAGGATTTAAAAAGTTTTGAACTAATTTTCCAGCAGCAGTTGTAATACGGCGTTGGTTTCTAGAGGTAGCAATACCATTTCGGAAGTATTGCATGCCATCTACACGGCCAGCCATCAACTTAACAGCATCATCTACATTCTTACCGAAGTATTCAACTGCACTTCCAGCATCAAAAATTTTATTTTTGGCTAGTAAGTCAATCCATTCACGATTATTATGGCCTTCATACTGAGTAGCAATCTTGCGAAACTCTTCACCTTTAGCATAATCGCCTTTGGCTTCACTAAATCTTTTAACTGCTGGGCCAATTTCTGTATCCCAGTGAGTGCGAACATCAGGAAACTTATCAAAAACTTCTTTAACTGAGTTATCACCATACTGGCGTAGCGTTTCTACAATCTTATCGCCAGTCATTTTTGAGCCACCCTTAACAAAAGCACCATATAAAGGCACTCTTGCTGCAGCAGTGGCTAGTTTGCTTGTTCCAAGCGTTGCCCAAGATAGTGGGTCAACTACAATCTGATATAAAAAGTCAATAGCACCTGATGTTTTACGGGTACGCCAGTCAACATTGCCAGATTTAGTGCCAATAACAGCACGAGCAATATCTCTACCAGGGCTAACCTGAGCATACTTAACATCATCTAGCACAACTTTAAATGATTGCTCATCATTGTAGGCTAATTGAATGGCTTCAAGTAATTCATTATCTACTTTGCCATAGGATTTAATAATTTCACCTGGAGTTTGTCCAGCAATCAAGCCTTTAGCAACTTCTACTTTAGCATTTCCATAGGTTTTAAGTGCCTGTGCTAATGCACCATTATCGTAAACCCTACGGCCATCCCAAGCATCTGTAAATGTTTGCTTATTAAATAATTCTTCGCCTTGTGCTACTTGACGGGCTACAAGATATGGTGTATTAATAATGCGATTCCATGCACCAAGAGCCTTAAATGTAGCAACCAAAGGACTTGCAAGACCCTTAGCAACTGTCTTTAAAGTAGTTAAACTATTATCAAGTAATGTTGGGTCTTCTTTTGTATACTCAGCATTTGGATATAGAAATTTAAGCATATCCTGAACTTGAGTATCTAAACCAGCAAATTCCTTACGAGCATCTTCAATCTTTAAACGAGACAGTTTTTTATTCTTGTCAACTGTCCAACTGTATTGTTCAATCTGATTGATTTGCGTCTTGTTTAGGTTAGCCTGTTGTGCAGCAGCATAAAGATTAGGGCTGGTTTTAGCAACAATAGGGTTAACACTGGTAATTTGAATTGGCATTAGCCCATACTTCCGCTATCAACTATCATGCGATAGGCTAGTTCGGCATCACCACTTGCATCATATTGAATTAGTTGTTGTAGTGTTTGAGCAAGAGTCATCTGTGTATTAGGCAATACAAGTGCTTCAGAACCTGCACCTGGCCCAATATCTACACCATTTGTTATTGGTGTTTCTGGTCGTTGAGTTGGAGTCATTAAAGGTGTTGGCATATCCATAGCAAAGTTACTACCTTGCATAGGTGCTGCTACTTGGTTAGCGTAGGTTTCTCCGCCTTGTCCATAGGGTAATCCTGAGATGTAAGTTGCTGGCTGTGTTGGCCCGCCATCAGTGCGCTGAGAAAGAGCGCCAGGGCCTGATACTGGTGCTGGGTTATTAGGTGCTTGATATCCACCTTGTTGTCCCTTTGTTCCCATTACTCTTCTCCTTCATCATCTTCTTCTAAATCGTCTTCTTCTGCCTCTGGCACTAAGATTTCTTTATTATATTGTTCAGCCATGCGCATCATGCCATGTGCGTTCCACGGAGTCATTGCTTCACTGACTTCCGTGTGGAGATAGCGTGTGCCTTCATAGTCTGCCCATTCTGTGATGATGACCCAATTTGAGCAAATAAAGTTTTGCCCTTCAGGGTCTTCATCAACTAAAACGCGCAGTGCTTGTTCTATCTTCTCCCTAAATTGCTTACTCATTTTGCAAACTGAATCTTTGTGATAACAGGTGGGGCTGTAAAAATATCCCACTCTGCTGTTTTAATTATTGCTAATTTGATTGCGTCTTCAACTTCGTGGGGGTTATGCGGGTCAATACCGCTGAGCATAGTAACAAAGGAGCCAAGAGCAACATCCCCGCCACTGCCAGAGTAATATATACCACGAGCATCCCTATCCCAAGAATAATCCTCAAAGATAGGATAGATAACTCCACGAACGACAACAAGAAACTGTGAATCATGTTCTGCTGCATCCCCGTCTTCTTTCATATCATAGCCAGCGTCTATGAATACTTTACGCATTTCTGGAATAAACCGCTTGGTCATAAAACCATCTAGGTCTTCTGCTTCTGCTGCTGTTGGCTTTAATGCTTTCCAGCCAAACTGCATAATGTTTGAGCCACGGCCTGCACCTGAACCAGCAATCAAAACATTATTGTTGTTGATTATCTTATGTGTAGCCATCACCATTGGGCGACCTTTATCATCTGATGACCTAGAGTCAGCACCAACAACAGCCCAGCCATCACCCTGATATGCAAGTAATGTAGTCATTGTCCCCTACTTTGTTATGCTCGGTTTATTGTTCTGGCTGAAGCGTTTGCTGCTCCACCCATTGATAGACTTGATAAAAGACTTTGTAGTGATGCTGGTGCGCCTCCTGCTGGCGCTGCGGCGGGAGCAGGGGACGGTTGCTCAACCTGAGATGGTGCTGCACCAGCAGGAGGTAATTCTGGAGCAAATACATCATTGATAGCATCTTCAATCTGAGTGCCACGCTGACGCAAGCGGATTACCTCAGCCAACTTAGTCACGATAGTAGTTGGGTCTCCGCCCTGTGCAACTAATTGTGGGATTGCCTGTGCTGAAGCATTGAGCGAAGCAACCAATGCGCTACGCATTTCTTCAACTTCAATCTTCTCTTGCTCTTGAGTTACATTTACGCCAAATGGTAATTCGCGTTGTGCTAAGTCCTTTGAGATTAATTTACCACCCAAAGCCTGTAGCATGAAAATCAAACCTTGCGCTGGGTTTAAACCAGCCAACATTCCATAACGCACATCTGCAGAGTAGTCACCCTTAATATCTTTAGATGGCTTATATTCAATTGCATATGGTGAGCCAGACTCAATACCACGAATAGCCTTAACTTCATCAAATAGTTTCTCGTCTACTTCAAAGCATAGAGAGATAACATTCTTTAGTGCGGTGGCAAAGATAGCCTGAGCAGACTTAATCTGTGTATCAAAGCCACCCATAAGGGCTTGAACACCCTGACCAGTAATAATTGAAGCATCAATATTACCAGTTCTAGATTCTGGATAGCGTGTTCCTGTGCGTAGTTCTTGTTGTAGAACTGCCTGTTCTTGGAATACAGATTGTGATATTGGTAGTTCTACTCGTCTTACGCCGCCTGGGTTCTTAGTGCGAAGGATTCCATCTCCACCAAACTGAAACTCATTAACATCATCAGGCACGACAAGTGGTGCTTGAACGGCTTTCTCTGCTGCTTCCATTGCAAGTAATGCAAAACGATTGCGAAGCAACTGGATACCAAGCACATCATCAAACTGACCACGCATATCTCCGTCAATGGTTGGTCGCTTTGCAACGACTACCATCATCTTGCCAATTGGATTCTTAGCACGGGAGATAACTAGGTTCTGACGCATTGGAACATAAATAATTGATTGGTCTTTATCGTAGTAACGGATAATATCCAACTTATTATTTAAGTCTTGGTCATAACCATCGCGACCTAATAATTGCGACTCATACTCTGGGAACTGAGAAATCAGTTCTGCCATAGACATGGAGTAGCGTTTAGCAAAAGCAACGCAGCGCCCGTAGCGGTCAAACTCAGGATAAGCACCCACTGGACTTTCTACGCGGATACGCGGCATCTTTGCTTCTATGTCCAGTTCAATAATGAACGGGACAAACCCAAATGTGTTATACCAGTCAGCACCAGTATACATCTGCACTTGCAAATCTGAATGAACAAAATAGTTAGCAGCAATGCGAGTGCGGTTATCTGCAAACTTTCTAGCGCGGTCTTTAGCCTGTGATACGACAGAGCAATTAACTGCTGGCAATGGGGCCATGATATCTGCTAGGTCACGACCTACGATATCCACGAAGTTGGCTACAACATTTGCATCAATACCTTCAGGAAAGAAGTCAGGGTAAACAGATGAGATGTTACCTTGACGCACCATCATTACATCTTTATGGCGAGCATCGCGCTCACGAGCGCGGTCTTTTAAAGACTCAACTCGTGCAAATATATGCTTATCAGATAACATTAGTTAGTCTTTCCTTTTTTAGCAAGCCATTTATTTAACTTACTGTTTATTAAATCTGCTTCTTTTCGTGATATGGTTTCACCCATTCCACGCTTTCTAAAAAATGCATCTACTATTTCATCTGTTTTTCTAAATGCATCTCTTTGTGCTTTAGGTAACTGAGCAATAATTTTTTCAATATTTTTTGCTTCATCTTGAAGTGGTAAATCTTTTGCTCTTTCTAGTCTTTCACTTTTAATAGTTCCGTCAGAGCGTTTTTGACCCATATAACCTGGTCTTGGTTCTTTGTAAAACTTTCCTCTAACAGTTATTCCTTGCGGAACATCTTGTTCTGTTGCTCTTTGTCTAGCAGTACGAGTGGCACGAGTATTACTTGCTATTGCTGTTGCTTTACCTTTTTCAGTTACTTTAGTTGAATTCTTTGGCTTGGTTGGTTTGCTTGCAGCCTTTACTGAAATTCCTTTAGCAACATTTACGTTCTGTTTTTTCTTTCGTTCTCTACGAACATCTGCAGGTGTCATCCTATCTTTCTGATAAGATTTTTTTACAGAAGTATCTATCTTAGGATTTTTTTTGTAAAACTTATATAATTCTTTAGCAATATCTTTTTTAGTTGCATCAGTCTTTTGGACTTCTTTAACCTTTGAAACTTGTTTAACAAGAGCCTTTGCTGATAATCCTTGTGCTGCTTTATTTGCTAAGGCTTTAGAAATTGCTCTTTTTAAAATTTCTCTGGCCGCAATACCAGCAATCACAGGCACAGGCATAAAGACTCCTTACTTAGACTTCTTTTTATTTGCTGCTTTTAATGCGCGGGCTTCAATTCGTTTTATAGATTTATCTTCAGCCTTACGATAACGAACAGATTGACGGTCAGTAACTGTTTTACCTTCATTAACTGCTTTTTTATAACCTTTACCACTTACCATTGCTGGGTGTTTAGACCATAAATATGCACCATAAGCATCTAAATCTGGATTATATTTAGCAGTTTGCTTTTGGTCTTTCCATGCAATATCACTTAATTTTTGTTGAACTTTTTTACTTGAACGTCCTGATAATTTATCACCAATTTTTTGAGCAATTTTATTAGAAACTTTATAACCAGCACGTGCTTTACTTACCGTATTAGCAGCACGACCAACTGGAGTGACAGAAGCAATACCAGCAATCAACTTACGGGTTCTTGCCTGTTGTGCCTTTGATACAGGCTTTACGGTTGACTTAGGCGTAACTGAAGTTACGGGGGTTCTCTTCTTAGCCATGTTGGTTCCTATCCAAATTGCTCTTCCCACTGCTCTTGCAGTGCGACATCTAAATTAACAATCCCGCGCTGAGATAGTTGCGCTCTTGTTGCCCAACGGTTCTGGGCATATCTCATAGTTACGCTACCTTGCTGCATCATTTCGCGGCACTTTAAGAAAGCAAACCACATAGCCATAACGCAGTCAGTCTTACCACGGGTATTTGGTTTCCAAGTGATTAACTGTTGAATCAAAGCCTTCAAGCCTTCAGAGCCATCTGTTGATGGGAACTCAATCAGGTTATCGTTTTGGAACTTACCATCACGAATGGTTCCTAGCATGGTAGACATAGAAGCCACACCATGGTTGGTATCCCATTTGTTCTTAGCGGTAAAGTGCGGTTGTAGTTTGCAACCATATTGTGCTAACCAGTTACGCAAATCGGTATCTAGGTCATATGCTTTCTGGTGCGCGTTAATCTCAACACGCAGTTCATTGGGTGAATACCTTTGAACTAAATCTTCAATAGTTGCGCGAATTTTTTGCGGGTTAGGACTTTCCATATTCACGCAGTCAAGCACATAAATTTTGCCATCTGCTCGGTTATAGGTCATAACAACAAACGCTGCATTACCTGCCATAGCAGGGTCAAAGCCAATCACGGTGTATCCGTTAATCTGAGTCGGATGTCCCACCGCCCCTGGCTTCAAGGAACCACGCCTACGACTTCCTTTGATACAGGCTTGAACCAGGGCGGGTGGGAAGAATGAATCTTCTTCAACATCCTCCTGCTGATAAACCATAGCCCATGTTCCAGGAGTTACCTCTGCCCTACGCCTTGCAAGTGTTGGCCCATCCCACTTAGGGTATAAACCATTCTCATCAGGTTCGTCTGCATCGCCATCCCACGGATGGTCGGACTTAGGCCAAAGAGTTACCCAGTCTTGTTGCTTCTCCCGATACTCCAATACCGCAGGCATAGCCATGTAAGTAAAAGGACACTTACCGCCAGACCAATACTTCGGGTTACGGAGTTCTTTATAGAAATCAGTTGGCGCAATTCGTGTCCCCACAATCAGTAACTTCCCGTTCTTACCTAAACGGGTAATAACTTCTTTCTGCAACCAATCAATCTGCTTCTCATACTCATGGGCGTTGGCAGTTGTGATGCAGTCATCTAGGATGATTAAGTCGGCTCGTGCGCCGTAAATCTGACCGCCCATGCCTAGAGCCTGAATGGTTGGGTCTTTCTCGGATGAATCTCTCGCATCGCCCCCAAGGTAAACGGTGTCTACTCTCCAGGTATCAGCATCCTGCTTCCAACCCCCTTCTGGCCCATATGCGGTTTGCAGTTTTAGCCAGCGTGGGTGAGACAGTCTTTGCTTGATTGCATACACGAACTCTCGTGCCTTGTATAGCGTTTTACTCACCACAATGATTCGGACATTGGGATTGAGGGCGATACGATAAGTTGAATAGTTGACCGTGATAACGGTTGACTTGGCATGCTCAGGTGGAACATTTAATAGAAGGCGATTAGGGTCGCCGTTCTCATAGACCATAGAGTCATGCAGCCAAGTCGGCTTGCGGTCTTCAAGTAGGTCAATCCAGTTTTGGTGATGCGGAAACACCTTCTGCCCTAAGAACACCTCTGAAAATTGGGGGAAGCCAATCTCCAGTTTATCCACACCTAAGGCTTTGGTGGAATTGTTCTTAGCATCAATCTTGGCATCCTCAAGGGATGCCGCAAATTTCTTATCTCGTAAAATCCAGATTCGGGCGGTATCGGCCTTGTAGCCAACCTGTTCCATAGCACGGGGAACGGACATGCCTTCGGCAACTAAGGCTACTACCTTTGCCTTCGCCTCTTGCATCTTCTCAGTTTTAGGGTTACTAATACCCTTTTGGAAAGTCATCTATTGTCCCTTTGCGCCTGGGGTTTTTGGGCAGTATTCCCCCATCTCCCCGAATAGTTATAGATAGTTATTATCTATCAGACCAGTAACTACCAGCCTGTAGTAACAGACAGTAGTTACAGTCTGTAACGCAAGGGCTAAAGCCCTTGCTATAGTATAGATAATAATCTATCTCTACTATATATTAATCCGTTCAAACAGCCAAAGCGAACGCTTTGGGGCAGGTGATTTACATCACAGTATTAAAAGTGCTGGTCAGATAGGGTTTTTATATAGAACTGTAGCAGGGGAACTATTGTACGGAAATATTTTTCTGGTAGATACATACATACATCAGCACACAATTAAACAGTCTGGGGTCATTACATGACCCACAGCCAGTTTAATACTGGCGACAGTACTGATAGTAGTGTTGCTGAGCAGACTGCTATCTCGGCGCTCCATAGTAAGGCTATATTCCGCGCCCCAGTTTAAAGTTTAATCTGAAGTCAGTCTGGCTATAGCAAACCCGTCAAGCCAGGCTTCGCCCTATGCTTGACTGGTTCGCTCGTGTGGTTTAGTGAATTAACTGAAAGGAGTTAATCGTGTCTAAACCTGAAGTTGAAGTTTCAGTTGGCATCTCAGTCACAAATGCTTGCTACCAGTGCCAACTACTTCAAGACCTCTGCGTTGAGTGCGAAGACAATCGCACTGCCAAAGACGCAGACATTGCCCATCAGATAGTTGATGAAGGCAATCTTATCTACCCGAAGGTTTGGTTCAATACCACCGAACCTTCAGGCCATGATTGGGTAGGAGCAGTAACCCGACTACCCAAACCAGCCCGCCTAGTTGATGGCTCTCTCAAGTGGGACAGGCAAGAGTTCGCAGAGCCAACCACCAGCCTAGTTGATAGACTATTCAACCTTGAAGAATCTATCACACTGGCCAAATATGAGACCATATGCGCTAGTTGCCACTATGTAACTAACCGCAATGCAATCTGCCCTAACTGCAATTAACCTCTAGGGGCCTTGCCCTGACTGCCTATCGGCAGGGCAAGCCCCGCTAAAAACTATAACTAACTAATAAAAGGAGCAAGACCGTGAATACATTCACATTCAATGGCTCTTTGATGAAGAACATCAAAGACCGCAACACCTTCATTACCGCAACAATCGTTGACCGCAGAGCAGTTGTCCAACCAGACAACACAGTAAAATCATTACTAACCTGCGCTCGCAATGTAACCATCTATGACGCTGATGTTATTGCATGGGTCAAATCCAACCTATTGAACTCAACAGAAACCGAATTCATGGTTGACGCTTCAGGCTATCTATCATCATCTCTCAGCAAGAAAGATGATAAATGGTACGATAATCAAATCATTACACAGTTATCTCTAGCAGAGTAACTTCCAGCAGGGTGGGGGCTTCGGCTCTCACCCTGCTTCTCTTTTTTTCGCAGAAACTATGTCGGTAACTTGGATAGTTAGGAGTCCATTTATGCAAGACAAAGAAAGTTATCCAGTTTATTGTGGCGACTGCCTAGTCCCACTATCAGACTGCTCACACGGCAAGGATTACAAGTGAGTCTACCAGAGCAGACTACAGAGTTGTCAGTCCAATGCCGTAAATGTAATTCTACAGAGCAGATTACAGTAGGCACATCAGACCTAATTGCATGGAGAGCAGGCATGTTAATCCAAGACTGCTTCCCATACCTAGACATACCAACCAGAGAACTACTAATCTCTAACACTTGCAACAAGTGCTGGATTAAAATCTTTGGTTCAGGCAAAGCAAGTGAAGCCCAATTCAACAGATACAGAAAGAAGCAAGCAGATGATTATGTTATCTAGCATAGATATCTTTGCATTAATCCTAGCCTTTGGATTAAGCCTAACCCTAATTACTACAACAGCAGTCAGAAATATGCAACTATATAAAGACAATACCAATCTGCGCCGCACTATCAGGATTATGAAGATGGCGCAGGCCAAGCGTGAAAATACCTACAATCCATGGGAGATTAATCCAGACCATGAGTATGAATCCAGACATCCAGGTAAGTAACTACTATGACACAACCTGCCATAGTTGTGGCACAGATATATGTGTAAGAGTAACTGACCGCGCACCGCGAGCCTATTGCTCAGGGTGCGCTATGGCAAAATTCGCTGAGCCAATAGACAAAGGAGATGTAAATGTCTAGATTATATCAATCAATTATTATCCGCCCAAAAAACTGGTCAAGACATAACTCAAGTGTAAGTCTTGAGTTCCAAGAAGCCTGCGACTTACTTGAAGTAGGACTACCTAAACTAATTCAAGAATCACTTAAAGAACAGAGCGAAGAAGTAGCAGACTTCAAAAAGAATCTAGCCCGTGCTAAAAAGTTGGGATTAATATGAGTACCCAATTTGTATTTCAAGATGGTGCTAAGTTCTACTTAGTAGATATATATCCAGAAGATGGAATAGTCACACTTAAAGTAAAGCGTGATGGCTGGTCAGATACCTGGTCACTGCCATTAGAACAGGCACAACTATGAGTCTAATGGGATATGAAGAAGACCAGATTCTTTATATGATGGCTGGTATTAATCTGGCCAAACATTATCTACCGCCATCAAAAGATGATGTTATGAACTCACTTAATATGACATATGATTTTTTTGACCAACTACTTATGGAAGGTAGAGTATGAAAGTATCTGAAATTAAAGAACTACTATCAAGATACTCAGATGATGATGAATTAATGATTGCATGGAATGATATAAATAGTTTTGAATATATCTATGAACTACCTTTACCACAGGAGATATGGAGTAGAGCAGTTAAATACTTTGACCGTGGTGATATGCAAGACTTTAATGATGAGTGCCACTATATAGTAGTCATTGCTAAAGATGAAGTAGAAGCAGAAGTAAACAAATGACAGAAGAGTGCGTGTATTGTGAAGGCGCAGCCGACTTCATACAAATTAAAGGTGGCTGGTATGTCTGCACAGGCTGCATTAAAGAAGGAGAAACAGATGCCAACATATGATGTTAAAGTAACAGTTAAGTATGTATATGAAGTAGAAGCAGAGTCAAAAGAAGAAGCAGAAAAAGAAGGCTGGAACTACGAAAACTACAATCACTTCGGTGAAGTCTATTCAATTGAGATAGAAGAATTAGATGAGGAATACTAATGCGTAGAGTTAAGATAAGAAACTATGACATATCAGGTTGGGTTAAACATCTAGTAGTTACTGACGAAGACCGTAATGAATTCCCATGCACTCTCAGTTGGTCTGAAGGATTTGGATACGATTTAGACTGGGGTTCTAATGGTGAACCAGATTTCTATACAACATGGGATGAAGATAAAGAAGGCATGTTCTTTGAACTATGGCTTGACACAGAATCAGAGGAATAATAATGACCGCCTATAATGACAACCAAGTAATAGAAGATTTAATTCTAGATATAACTATAAGTCTAGAAGAAGGAGACAAGGCTTCGGCTACTCTCAGTGCCTGCCAAAGCGCAGTCAAAAAATCTTTAGACAGAGCCAGAGATATACTAGAAGAGTATGATGATAAAGAACTGGCTAGAAAATATGCCAAACAAATATCAGATGTATTATTAAAGTCCCTTATTGCACAACGAAAACTATCTCTTAAAGATTTAGAAACGGAATTAAATGACCCAGACAGATGACTCTAATGATATGATTGAGTGTCGTTCATGCGGTGAAGAAGTAGAACGTGATTGTATCTATCAAGGAAGATGTGACGCATGTGAAGACATGCAGATGGTCAGGAGTATTCGTTGATATCTAGTCAGGTTCAACATACCTATACACCTACTACAACTACCTTTAGTTTTAGTATGGTAACCCAGATTGGAACTTTAAATGAAGAGAATATTAATCGTTGCTACCAGTTGGTATCTAGCCTTATGGTCGCTCTTTGCACCGAGCAAGCCCGCTCCGTTGTTCAAGATGGAAGCATGCAAACTAGACGATTATGTATGGACAAAATCCAGACTGAAAGAATACGCAAAGAACTTAATGCTCAAAGAGTACCCACATTGGAACTCGTCTGAGTTTAAAGCACTAGCAAAACTATGGGGCAAGGAATCTGCATGGAATCCAGAGGCAGATAATCCTGAGTCAACAGCATTTGGAGTTCCACAGATACTAGGAATGAATCCATTAACGCCAGCCCCGCGTCAGGTTGAGCGGGGGCTGGCTTACATACAGCACCGCTATGGCAAACCATCAGTTGCTTGGTCTCATTGGAGAACCAATGGCTGGTATTAATTTTCTAGGTTTCAAATGATACTGAAGTAAGAGTAACGTAGTCGTTACTACCTAGATTGTTAGAGAGATGCAGGTCTAACCAGCGTAATCTAACTACAGTCCTGAGCATGACTTTAAACTGCTCATTCGCATACTTTATTTCATGGAGTCCTTTCCCATGGGTGGCTACCGCCATGGGCGAACACGGTAGCATCAACCACAAACAAAGGAGAAACAATGCAAATCAACCTAGACGATATCGTTAAGTTAAGACCAGAAGTAGAGAACTTAATTCCAATTGAGTTATCTAAGTATAAAGAAGATGACAATGTGCAAGAAGATAAGTTGCTTGCTTTAGCAGTATATGATAATATAGATAATCTAGAGCGTGGCTGGTTGCCAACTCCAGAACATATCGCAAAGGTAATCGTTGCATCACAGAAGAATGTTCAATTCCGTGACTTCCTAATGGGTCTACATACTGAGCGTGATACAGCATTAGTAGGTGCATACCTAGAAGTTATTGGTGGCACTGCAAAGAAACAAGAAGTTGTTCCAGTTATTACAGTTCTATCTACATATAACTTTATTACTGGCGACAAAGCAAATGCAGTTGACCTTGTTAAGAAAGTTCTAGAGATAACACCAGATTATAGTTTGGCTAGATTACTAGACCGTATCTTTAATGTTATGACTCCAGAAGACTTAGCAAGTATGGCAGGAGACCTGCACCCTAAAGTTAAAAAGACTCTTGAACTAACTCAAGAATAAAAGGAGCAAGATGCAAACAAAACTACCAGCCTGGATTCAAACAGGCAAGGCAGTAGAAGCAACATCAGCCAGTGAAGCAGCCAGACAGGCAGGTCTTGACTGGTCAGTATCACTAAACAAACTACACGCAGACTATCCAGTCCTAACAGAATCAGGTGTAGCCACCAAGATTCTGCCAGTGGATAATCGTATGGCAGTAGTTAAAACAACACCTACTGGAACAAGCCAAGTCATTGGCGTAGTAGGTAACAAATACAAACCACTTCAGAACCATGAAGTCTTTGGCGCATTAGATGCCTTGATTGATTCAAGCGATATGCGTTATAGCGCAGCAGGTGAGTATGACAATGGTGCAAAAGTATGGATGGTATTAGAAGTTCCTAATGGAATTACTATTGCCAATGACCCACACTCATCATTTATCCTTGCTCGCACTAGCCATGATGGCAGCAGTTCGTTAGTCATCAAGCCTATTATCCTTCGTCATATGTGTTTAAATCAGATTAATGGAATATATAATTCCAGAACTCAATACACATACACACTAAGACATACCACTAACTCACAACTATCAGTCAGTGAGATTGGAAATATTATTCAGTTGTCTTACAACAATGCACATGAGTATGCAGCATTAGCCACAAATCTAATGGGCAAAAAAGTAACTCGTCAACAAGCCTTGGAATATTTCAAGAAGGTTTGGGCGTTACCTGCAAAAACAGAACTTGCTCCAGAAGAACTGCTCACCAAAGGTGAGAAGAACGCCAGAACTCGTGCCTTAAAGGCACGCAGTCTAGCCCTAAATATCTACGAACATTCAGAAACACAGGAGAATATTCGTGGAACTGAGTTCGGATTATGGCAAGCAGTTGTTGAATACTCAGACCATCACACCAAGAATGGTGCGCTAGGTGCTATGTCTCAACGAACAGACAAAGTTAAACTCAAAGCACTAGGTCTATTAGTATGATAGATACAGTTCAAGTAACTACCGATTGTTTATGTATGGATTATGACGGTAATCCAAATGATGAATGTTGGGGTTGCTATGAAGATTCCAAAGAGAATCTGCATCAATTAATTATCAATTGGCTTGGTGAGAATGATGCAGCATCTGATGTATCAATTCTTATTGAAGGCCGTGGCATGACGTGGCAAGGTCTTGATGGCACAGTCATGGTCAATGCCAATACTATTTTATCTAGTCTTGCATTAGACCGTAGTGGCGAATACCGCCTTGAGTTCTATCAAGATGGTAAAGAACTAACTGCAAAAAGATGGAGCCATGATGAACCTATGGGTGCATCTTTTAAATTCACTATACAAAAGGAGAACTAAAGTGGATACCACATACCCAGTAGTATTAACAGTTGATGATACTACATACAACTTTACTGAAGATTCTTTAAAAGAATTCATTAGAGAAAGCAATGCTCGTAAAGATATTATTGCTACAGACCGCAATGAAGTTGCGGGATTATATAGAAAACTAGCAGTTATTCGTGGCGCAGTATATGACTTCTTCAATGAACGCTACACGCCTGGCGATACAGACATTGTATCAGATGTAGTTCTTATCAACGAGTTATTAGAAAGCATTGACGCTGATAAACTTCGTAATCAATATACAGCATATGTTAGGATTACCGTTCAGGTTAATGACATTGAAGCAGTTGATGAAGACGAAGTTAATGATATTATTAATGATAATCTAAATGTAGAAGTTGAAAATTATAGTGTAGACATTGAAGATATCAGCATAGATGATGTGAATCTTGCCTAGGTTTTACCTCCTTTTCTCCTAGGCGAATAGCAAGGGGAACTTTAGGCGGCTCGCCCTTGCAGGTGGCAGGCTTTTGGCACAGAGTTGACGGATTCTTTTGCCAAAAGTCTGCTATCATTAACCAGTCGGAAGGCGGTAATGACAGTTCAAATAGAACGAGACAGATATGGAAGACCACTAATCATTCCAGTTGGTGGCAAAAAAGCAGTGGCTTATACTCGTGCCACCACTATTGCAAATAGTTTAGATGATGCATCAGCATTGACTGCATGGAAAATGCGAATGGCTGCAGTAGGGTTAACTACAAGACCAGATATTTTATTATCTATTAGTGCAGCAGGCGAAGATAAGTTGGCTATTAATTCTTATATTGAAGAAGCAATGGAAGTTGCAGGCGCAAGTAAGGCAGCCAATATCGGAACAGCAATCCACGCATTTACAGAGAAACTAGATTTGGACCAGGACTTGGGCGTAATTCCTGACCAATGGTTGCCTGATATCAAAGCATATGAACAGGCAACAGCAAGCCTAAAGAAACTACACATTGAACAGTTCACAGTCTTAGATAAACTTAAGATTGCTGGCACTCCAGATAGAGTAGTTGAATATAAAGGCGAAAAGTTTATTGCAGATATTAAGACTGGTCGCATAGACCATCCATCTAATATCGCAATGCAACTTGCAATCTACGCCCACGGCTCGCCGTATGATATTGCTACGGCGACCCGTGGTAGTTGGGGAGATATCAACAAAGAAAAAGCAATCATTATCCATCTACCTGCGGGAACAGGTACATGCAAACTTGTCTTCATAGATATCAATGAAGGCTGGAAAGGTGTACAATTAGCAATGAAAGTCAGAAAGTGGCGAGACCAAAAGGGTTTAACCACTCCATTTGAATAGGAAAAGAATGTCACATTCAGAAGCACCAATCAGTATCACAGTTAAAACTGCAGCAGGTTCATTAGTTACAGTCCGTGCAGAAAGCGGAGAAGAACTAGACCAGACAGTTGCTAATGCATTAGCAGCAATTACATCAGCAACACAGGAGTTAGAGTCAGCAATTCGTGGCGGAACTCCAACAGTTGCACAAACACTTCAGGCTCAACTAGGAGCGCAAGTAATTGATACAACTTATCATGCACCAGAAGTGCCACAATCAGCACCAATCGTAGGTTCAATTACAGGTAAGCGCGGTTGCGCTCACGGAGTAATGACTGCAATTCAAGGTATTGGAAAAGATGGTAAGCCATATAAGGGTTACTTCTGCCCAGCACCAAAAGGTGCATTTGATAAGTGCAAGAACCAATACATCAAGGTAACAGACCTTGAGTGGAATACATTCGTACCAGACCAAGTTAAGTAATGACTTCGTATACAGTTTGGGTAGGTGGTGGAGAAATTAACGACCACTATCTAACTTTAGAAGAAGCAACTAACTTAGCGGAATACTGGAAAAATCTTGGATATGATGAAGTTCAAATAGAAAAGATTACTAATTGAAAACACTAAGACGCTCAGTTAGAAAAGCCGAAGTGGGTGGCGAACCATTGCCACCCGCTTTTGCGGCTTTTGAACGCGCTGGAATTATTCTTCGCAGAGCAGAAGTTACTCTAATAGCAGGAACTCCAGGTGCAGGTAAGTCATCAGTAGCATTAGCAATCGCAGCCAAAACAAAGTTTCCAACTTTATATTTCAGTGCAGATACTAATGCACATACAATGGCTATGCGTTTGATTGCAATGACTGGCAAGATGACCCAGGCTTCAGCAGAGTTATTGCTAAAGCAATCACCACATTTAGCACATGAAATACTTCAGATGAATAATCATCTCTTCTGGTCTTTTGAGTCCAGTCCAACGCTTAAAGATTTAGATAATGAAGTCTCTGCATTTGAAACAGTATGGGGCAGAAGTCCTACACTTATTGTCGTAGATAACCTAATGGATATTGCAATGGATGGACACGAAGAGTTCCAAGGTATGAGAGCAGCAATGAAGGAGTTAAAGTATCTTGCAAGAGATACTAATGCTGCAGTATTAGTTTTACACCATACTAAAGAAGGTTTTGAAGGAACTCCTTGCCAACCACGCAATGCTATTCAAGGATTAGTTAATCAGATACCAGCCATGATTCTTACAATTGGACAGATGCGCCAAGGAGATGACACTTACTTATGCGTAGCACCAGTCAAGAACAGATATGGGCGAGCAGACCAGACTGGCAGTAACTATGTCAGCCTATCTTTCAATCCAGACTCAATGCACCTAGATGACCCAGCCATTAGATACACACAACCAGAGATGATATGACAAGTAAAGGCAAGCGTAAAGGAACAGTTGGCGAAGTAGGAGCAGTCAATTGGTTAAAAGAAAATGGTTTTCCATATGCAGAACGCAGAATTGCAGGTAGCCATCTAGATAGAGGCGATATAGCAGGAGTCAATGGAGTAACCATTGAAGTAAAGAACCATATCAAACTAGACCTTAGTGCTTGGCTTAAAGAACTAGAAGTAGAAATGAAAAACGATAGTGCTTGGACAGGTGTAGTTCTACATAAGAAAAAAGGAACAAAGAATGTTGATGAATGGTATTGCACAATGCCAGCAAAGGTCTGGCTTGACCTTATCAAGAGAGCCATGAGTAATGGAGAACAACAAGCATAGTATTAAAGACTACCTAATTTACATTGGTGCGCAGATACCAAGTGATGGTTATGGATGGCGAAAGATTAAGTGTCCATTTCATAATGACAGTCATGCGTCAGCAGGTGTAAACTATGATGAGAACAGATTTAAATGCCACGCATGTGGTGTAGGTGGAGATATTTACGATTTAATTATGCACAAGGAAGGAGGTAATTACCATGAGGCTCTCAAATTCGCAGAGACAATTTCTACTACAAGCAACGGAGCAGTACGCAAAGCACATTCATCTAGCAGACGAGTATCTACAAACTCGGAATCTATCGGCAGAAGAAGTCAGTCGCTTTCATTTAGGAGTAGTGAAAGACGCTCTTCCAGGCCATGAACCCTATACAGGTAGACTAGCAATCCCATACATCACGCCATCAGGCGTGGTAGATATCAGGTTCCGCTCTATACGTGGTGAAGAACCAAAATATATGGGTCTGCCAGGAGCAGTAACCAGCATGTTTAATGCGCAGACAGTTCTAACTTCAGATGATTATATAGTAGTAACCGAAGGTGAGATTGATTGCATTACAGTAGCAGTCAAGACCAATCACCCAGCAGTAGGTATTCCTGGGGCTAATAATTGGAAATCCTTTTACAGAAATATATTAGATGACTTTGATACAGTTATAGTCCTAGCAGATGGAGATGCACCAGGACTAGACTTTGGCAAGAAGATTAGCCGAGAGTTAGGTAATGTTAATATCATACAAATGCCAGAAGGGCATGATGTAAATAGTATAGTTATACAGGAAGGAGCAGAATATATAGATGAGCGAATCAGAAAATGTCTCAACGAATCCTAATGATGTTTGGGATTACATTGCAGCCAATCCTAAAATAATGGGTATTCAAATATCAGATAATCAAGGATTAGATTTACTTAATGCACTGCGTGATATCTGGATTTATATAGAAAAAGATGCAGATGCAGCCAGAGATATGTTGACCATGTTAGTAGCCGTGATAATTAGTAGTATTCATGGGCAAGGTAACGAAGTCATTGAAGAATTATTAGTAGAAGATGCTAAACAAAACTTTGATAAAGGAATTCAGGAGATTCTAAATGACCCGACCAGTGATGAGTAACGCCAGACCAATGATGAGTAAAGAAGAATTTGACGATTATCTAAAACAGATTGGCCAACTAAAAAGAAAAATGAAACAGTCAGAAACTAGACCAGTATCTTTTGAAGATATAGTTGCCAAGACTTTTGAAGATGCACAGAATCTTCTACTTAAAAAGCATAAAGACTACGGCCCATTGAATATCGCACACGCCCCTGGCGGTGCAATGAACGGTCTGATGGTCAGGATGCACGACAAAATGGAACGGCTTAAGCACCTGACCTATCAAGTTCCAGACCAAAAACCACACTACGAATCCATTGAAGATACCTTAATTGACCTAGCCAACTATGCTATAATCGGACTATTGGTACAAAGAGGAC
>CAYQOJ010000007.1:37546-44988 GCA_964419105.1 uncultured Methylococcus sp. | reverse complement strand
TTGATTAGCTATTCCATATGTTGATGCAAGTTCCCATAATTGATTTCCAAATTGGTATGTAGCTACAAACCCAACCCACCTTTCTGATAAGCTGTTTTCTGATAAGCTATTTTCTTGTAAGTGTTTGTGAACATAATATGAAATGAATATTCCACACGCTATCAGACTGTAAACCACAAACGTTTTTAGTTTCATAATTGGAATAAGCCTTTTAATCTCTATTCAATAAATCTGATTTTCTTAATACGTATATATCCTTGGATAGATGAGTATGTTTATTTTGGGTAAACTTGCTGTGTTTGTCTGATTAAATATCTTTTTCTCCTTTTCTCTTGAAATAATTCTAATTAAAAACAGAGTAAAGGATATCTCCGCCCTTGAAATATGCCCACAGAAACTGGAAGCAGGGTATATGTGGTATGTATAATGTCTTGCCCATTAGTGTTTATTTAGATTCGATGTAGCAAATGGATATCCTTGATGTCAGATATAGAATCCCTTTATCCTCCATATTATTAAAGAAATTTTCATTTATTCGTGATTCACTTATTGCATCATTTTCATTAGTTATTACTTTGATTTGTTGCTCCTCTCGTGATTTGTATTGGTAATGATTCATTCGAATATCAGCAGCAAGAGGGTAAATGATTTTTCTTTTGCAATTGTTGCATTGTACATGATGAACGCTCACATAATTCATCTTGTCTGGCTTGTACAACATTTTATGTCCAAATTTGTATCTGTTGTAAGAAAAAAAAAATGGATCTGCATCTGATCTCTTTGTGAATTTTTTAATTACAGAAGGATACCCTGCCCTTGTTGTATTGTTGTTTCCAAATACATATGATATTATTTCAATATGATCATAAGCAGAATACACATCCTGTAAACGCTGTACAAGTGACTGGGCTCAAAATGGGGTCCATAAAAACTAGTCCACGTCAAAATTGGCCATCCATGTTGTTTTTCCTGCCCTATCACTTTATTCAACGTCCTGAGTGAAACATAGTTTGCATAAAATCAGGAAATCTCCAATTCAAATATTTGTTGTCCATCAGGCCAAATCCCTCCGATTCCCATACGCCAAGTTGCCATTTTCTGCCATTGAATGCCCAATAGGCAAAATCAAGATTGTATTTTTCGTGGATATATCTCCAGATTAGCCTGAAGATGGGTTCATCAGGATTTCCCGTGCCAAACTCACCTATCATAACAGGGACTGGTCTATTCTCAAGCGACCATGCTTTAAGAGAGTCATAGTAGGCTGTATGGGATGTCAGATATTTTCCAACAATAAACATTCCCAGGAAAAAAAGGCTTATCCAAAGTAGCCAGGATGCTGTAATAAGGTGTGGTGAAAGCTCACGCTCTTTGCACCAGAGTAGTAGACCAGAGCAGAACGCTATTGCCATGAATATGGACGCCAGGATAATTAACCAAATTGAATCATTGGCAAATGAACTGCAACCAGCAGACTTTGCTGCATTGTAGTAAAATACTGCCCAGGATAACCAACCAATCTGAAACAGCAAGGATGTAGATACAAAAACCTTAATTCCTTTTGACCATGTGTCACAAAAGTAATTCTTCTTGTAGTGTATCTCCAAAGGTATGTATTCACCTTTTCTTACCAGCGACCATTGTTTAAAGAAGCAAGTGATACTCACCATCAGACATAAAATAAAGGACCATAGGGACGCGGAAGTTAGTGGATCTATAATAGGAGCTGCTAAGTTATTCCACCAGAAAGAGAAGGTGTACACATGCACTGTGTAAACCAGTTTCTTATTTTGAAATGCTTGGACAGGCCCTACGTTATTTACCATGGATCTGAGGTCTGTATTCCAACAAAGACCACCAATGATAGCAATGATTTCGGGATCAATTCTGTACAGTCTATCATACGCAACCGTAGATGCTGCCAGCCAGTCTGTATTGATATCATCTGTCTCGCCCCAGGTGACCCTCACTCCATCTTGATCATGTATCTCATTCCGGAAGTCCATTCCTGCAATCTTGTATCGCCTGGTAATAATTTCCATGCTTTGTATCCAATCTTCTGTGGAGTATCCTGGTAAATTCCAGAGACCTTGATCATTCTTGACAGCCCCTGCTCCTACCCAGGTTCCATGCGAATTGTGATTGTTGAATATAATAAGAATGCCGCGAATTTGCAGATGATGCACAACACAGTCCATGATATCCAGAGCCAATAGGGTAGATTGGCATCCGTCTGAGGGAAGGATTCCTGCGACTGCGTTTCTGTCCACTATGGGGTTGTACTTCACCATCTCCACTGAGTATGGAAGTCTCACACAGTTGGCACCTGATGCTTTCAATAAATTTGTGAGCCAAACAACACTGCGGAGCTCAAGCCCTCCAACCACGTGCAGCTCCTGGTGGGCTCCATACCAATTGACACATTTGAGGCGGAGTCTTTTACCGCTTGTTTTGTTTAGAATCCACTGACCTTCAGTGACTAATGCAGTGTTATATGCTGGTGGTGAGCTCAGGCTTTCCACTGAGAAGCACGCTAAGAAGAATAATGATAAAGAGGCGGACGAGGAATGATAAAATTTTAGTTCCAGAATCATTGGATAAATGATTTATTTCACAACCAAACCTCGTTATAAGGGTTCAAGACAAGTTTTTTTTTGGACACTTCATTTAGGGTTCTTTCTCTCTTTGTTTTGTATTTCTTCATTGTTTCCATTACAAACCATACATACATGAAGCAGAAGTATTTCATTCCGGGGAAAAATAGTAGCATACCCGACTCACACTAACCCCATATTTTTTTTTTCTCTTTCACGCAATATTAATCCTCCTCCTCCTCCCCACACGGGGTCGGCCTGCGGCGCTTTGACGTCACGGACGCGATCGTGCGCTGGGGGGAAGCGTCGTAGAAGCCCATCCAGTAATTGGGGATCTCGTCCTCGTGGGCCACCAGGTTGAAGTGGATCTTGTACGCGCGCTCCAGCTCGATGGCCTTGCCCGTGAGGATGAAGTCTGAGGCCGTCGGTGGGGCACCCGTGGCGATCTGGGTGGGCTCCTGGTCGATGCGGATCTGGATATTGTAGGTGATGTCGTCGATGGTGGTGGTGTTGGGCGTGACAAAGTCGGTCTGGGTGCCGACGAGGGAAGGAACGACGCTCTGGAGGAGGATCTCAGTGTTGATGAGCGGCACGGCGCGCAGCGAGGAGTGGGTGGCGTTCTTCCAGAAGTCGTTGCTGATGACGAAGAGCTGGAGCGCGTTGTTGGCGATCGCCATCTCAAGGAGAGAGCAGGCCCAGTCCTTGTTCACGCAGTTGGTGTAGTGGAGCAGGGTGGTGATCGGGATGTCGATGGGCTCCGCCCCCGAGTTGACGATGCGGATGACGTCCTCGACCCCCTGCTCCTCCTCCTGGATGAAGGCCCTGGGACTGGCGAACAGGTGGAACGACGCTTCCTCCGGAACAAGATCTCGTGCGATGAGCGGTTGGTATTGTTGGGCCTTGAGCTGCGACGAACGCGCGTCCGCGAGATTGGACGGAAAGCGCTCGATGTCGTCCATGCAACTGTACAGGGTGAAGCCGCACGGGCGGATTTCAGTGATCTTGCACGTCGAGCCCTTGGTGGCGCCCTCCGAGTTCTTGCTGGTGATCATGATCTCGCAGACGGTGAGCGCCTCGATGCGTTCGATGCCGTTGATGGCTCGCTTGAGGCTTTCGTCGCCCAAGCGCTTCTCGTCAAGCCAGAAGTTGAAGGTGTTGCCCGTCTGGATCTCAAACGTCAGGTCATCGCAGCGCGGACCCTTTTCCATGTTGTTGGAGCTCTTTTCGAACGAGTACATCTTCATCACCGGTCCGTTGGTAGTTCCCTTGGTCAAATCCGACAGCCGCTTGGCACCAACGCTCTTTTGGTTCTGCCTGTACGGAGCGGCGCCCCAGCCTGCAGCGAGGGGTCTGATGATGGTGAAGCGGGTTGGGATTTTCTTGTTTCCTTGGTAGGTTTTCTTTTCGAATGATATCGCGTTGTGGTTGATCGCGAGGAACTTAGGGTTCTTTGATTCGTTCACGGCAGCGTTGAAGCACGGACGGGTCTTGGTTTTGAAGTCAAGCATGGTGGCGATTGGCGAATTGGTGGCTGGTTTATTGGTGGTAGTAATAGTAGTAGTGGTAGTGAAAAAAACTCATACGTTAGGGGTGGAAAAAAAACTTGGCGGTTAGGGGTGAACAGCAGGGGTGTCATATATAAAACGCTTCCTGTTTTAGACTGCTCTATATCACTGGATTGCATCTTCTAACAGCAACAACAACACCTCCTCCTTCTCCATTGATTAATTATTCCTATCATCATTGCCATCAATTCAATGGACTCAAAACGCATTCGCTTTGGACTTGTGTGCAGAAACACCAGCTTCATCACTGCTGATATGCTCCCCTCGCTTCGTGTCCGGAGTCTGGAGTGTGCGCTGTTGGCGGAGAAGCAGTTTGTCGTGTTCACCGTGGAGAAGCCCATCAAAGCGTGCGATGTGCTCAAGTCGATTGACGAGTTCAACGGGAGCGCGACGGAGCCCCTGACGCTTGAAAAGTTTAACGAGGACGACGAAAGCATGATTGTCCTGTTTGAGAAAGGCCAGCGCTTCTTGCAGCATCCGTTTTACGCCGCTATCCAGGAGGTCAGGGATTCATCATCGACCAGCGGTGGTGAAGAACCCAAAATCTGGGAGTGGACTGCTGACGGGGTTCCTGATTCTTCCCGACATCATCATAACAGCAAAAGGGTTGTCGGTGAATTGGCGTCTGACCTCGTGGAGGACTCCATACTACCCTCTGCCCCGAAACGCGCAAGAGCAGTGCCAAAATCCACTGAGGTGATGCTGCTGTTGCTGTTGCTTTCTCTGTGCGTGTGTTTTCTGCTCTCTTGAGTATAATGACATCGTCATCATTTCAATTGATCATAGCGGCCTACCCGTCGTCTTCTTGCAACAGGGAGGGGCTGGCAAGGAGAAAAGGAACCAGTCATCATCCGCTACATCCCATCCGAAGACGAAGTCCAAGCCGAATTCACCCCAAGGTTCTTCTGGTTCGATCCATACGAAGGGGTCGGCGATAGCAGGCTTCCCAAAGAGCATGGCCTCTACGACGATTGATGTAAAGATTTTTTCGCTGGTGGGCGAGGTTACGAAATCCAAGGACGAGACCATAGCGTCCAAGAACTACACCATCCAGCTGCTTGAGTCAATGCTGCAGAGCCGCAATTATAATAATAAGGCGCAACAGTGCGCTGCGTGTGGTGGTGGGGGCAGCAGTGCCAGTGGCGGCAGTGGCGGTAGTGAATGAATGAATGGTTCTTATCGTTCAATTTTTCACGCAGGGTGTAAAACAGAGAGTAGCAACCTGCTAGCTTTATTCATCATTTACTTTATCAATATACCTCTGTGCATTTTCCGTCTGAAATACAATGCATCTAAAAAGATTTAAATTTTATTACATAACATTTTGATTTGATTTGGTTTATGTTTTAAATTTATAACAGCTGCATTTAATCCACACACCCAAACTTCCCAAACTTCCCAAATGCCCACCTATCCCATCTTCCACTGCAAAGTCTGCGACAGCGCCGTGCAGATGGAGAGCAACGCGTCCAAAGATGCGTTCCCTGTACCAGGCCTGGGGAAGGATCTGCTCTTCTCGTGTGAGCTGGATTCGGACGAATTTGCAAAGTACTGCAGAGGACAGGGCCTGTTCTACGCCAACCCACCGCGCGAGCTGTACGCCTCACCGGTTGGCAAGAATCATCACTTCAACTATTCTGGCACCTTTCAAGGGATGTGCTGCTACTGCGCTCTGGCCAGGGGGCTGTGCTCCGAGTCCTTCAGTGATGTTGGGTGCTATCAGTGCAAGCGGCGAGCGCTGGTGGTCAGGGAGTTTTCAAGGCTTAAAGTTTCCAGGAGCGCAGGCCTCCTCCTCCTTCAGCCTTCCTGGGAGTCGAACGGGTGGGCGGGGCTCTCCAACTCGCTGATCGACCATATCCTTCGGATGTTGGTTGGGGAGAAGGCGAGGCTGGTTTATTAATGAATAATAATGAATAGAACAACTTGGTTGTTGCTCATTGCTCCACCACACTCGCCGCAAAGTAGGCCTCCACTATCAAACTGCTGAACTCCTCCTCCTGCAGCCTGAGCTTAATGCTCCTGAACTTCTGCCCTCCAGCATCATACTTGATCTGATATGACGACGACAGCGACTGCATGCTGCTGCTGTTGCCCATCATGAACCACTCCGACGGCGGGATCATGCTCACCAGCACGTTGGATTGGGCGAACGGCACGAAGCGCATGACGGTTCCCTCGCCGAACGGGATGGCCTGGAGCTCTGCGGGCGGCACCTCAAACACCACACAGTCGTGCGGCGACGGGTCGAGGGCTGTGTTGAGGCGCCAAGACATGAGCTGACATCCAGCCGAGGTGAGGGCCTGGATCTCGATCTTGAAAACAAAGCTCACCACTGTTCTGGTTATGACCTCCTGCTCCTGGGAGATGAGCGAGGCGACTCTGAAGTTTTCCCGCTCTGCCTCCTCCCTGTCCTTCTGCTTTTCGCGCTTGACCCTCGCCGATAGGGAGTAGCGCCAGTCTTTGGGCAGCTGGCTCAGCACCAGTCGCTGTCCTGGCGGCCCTGCGCGGCAGATGGGGCAGAGCACATTCCGGTTGCGGGACCAGTGGTACACGAGCGCCATTGCGTGGAATGTGTGGGAGCAGCCGAGCGTGAGGGCCTTGTGCTCTGGGTGCGTCTTGTAGAACGGGCGCGGAAGGCTCTCGAACACGGCTGTTTGGATGGGTTCCTGCAGGATGGGGCATTCGGTTTCTCGGTCCGGGATAACCAGTTCGAGGTCTAGGTCCTTCCGCGAAGGGAAGAGCTTCATGGCAATATCCATCCGCATCATCATCATTCCCACGTGCGGCCACCGTAGTAATATATACAAACGGTAATTTCAGGCGCGTGGTTGCCGTGGATCGTGGTCACCGCACGCCGCTTTCCCCAGCATCACCCACTCCGCTTCGTCCAACCGAAAGAGGCGCTCGGTCTGCTCGTTCATTCCGTTCGCGACCAGCTGCTGGTACGTGATGTCCATGCGCACCATCTCCACGGCGCTCAGCTTCATCGACAGCACGTCGGCCAGGTCGGCGCCCAGGTGCGTGAACGGGTTCGCCGGCCACATTATCATCGCGCGCGCGTGTCGGAGGCCGGCGCCGGCGTGCTGCACCCACTGTCGGGGGTCCGGCTGCAGTACTACGAGGTCAGAGGGGCGGAGTTTGGCCGTGTTGAGGAGGAAGTCGATCGACAGCTTCCGTCTGCGCACTGCTTCCCACGTAAGTGTCGGGACGGGGTTCAGCCATCCGTGGAGGAGGGTCGATTGGCGGGGGGTGAGGTGGATTATTATGGACATGTGGTGTGGTG
>CAYQOJ010000007.1:0-37446 GCA_964419105.1 uncultured Methylococcus sp. | reverse complement strand
AAGTATACCCACCCACCCAGCCCTTACTCCCCACCCACCCCATGCACAGCGCCTGCCATGGCTCTCGACCCCGTGTACGCGGTGTGGCTGCGCGTGAGAGGGCCGTTTGTGCTGCCGAAGAGCTGTCACGAGTGCACGCTCGACGACTGGGAGGTGTTTGACGTGGACAAGGCGGGCTGCCGGCAGTGCGGGCGGTTCCACCAGTGCAAGGACGGCGGCGAGTGTGTGGGCTTCATGGACCACGACCACCAGGCGTGCGAGATCACCGGCTGCTGGATCCGCAACAGGAACTTCCAGCAGGGGTTCACCGACACCGCGATGCCGTCGGGCTCTGCTGTCGCTGCTCCAGCGGACCCGAATAACCGGGCGTGGGTCGAGAGCAACCACGTCGCGCGGTGGCTGCACGTGCTCATCCAGTCGGACACGGCCAAGCGGTGCATCAGCCGGGAGATCAGCCGCGTGGCGGACAAGGCGTCGACTGCGTTCGCCAGGATCGCCAAGGCCTTCAAGCTCGAGGGCCGCCCGCCCAACATGCTGGAGATGCTCGCCGAGACGCGGTTCGTCCTGGGCAATCTGCGCGTGCCGTGCCGGGTGTCGGGCCAGCAGATGTTCGACGAGCTGACGCAGGCGTGCGTGGCGGCGATCCTGACGTTCACGGGGAATTTCCGCAAGGTGCTGATGCCCTACGTCCCCGTGATCAAGCTGGACCACTTCGTCATCGGGCTGATCTACCTCCTCCGCAACGGGATCGTCATGTTCGACACGCTGCACGTGGTCCCGCGGATCCCCTCGCTCCGGCGGCTGCTCCCGATGGAGACCTGCTTGAAGGCGCACTTCAAGATCCCGTGCAAGATTATTACCGAGGTGGAGAATCTGACGAAAATAGCGCTCAAGTCCTTGGACAGGAAGCGGGTCAAGGCGCTGATGATGAGGGTGTAGAAATTCTTCTGTTGCAGTAGAGGTGGTCAAATTAAAACTTGGATGTGGAAATGGATTTTAAGTTTTAATAATAACTGTCATTATTACAGACTGTGTAGATTTCCATGGAAGATATCAAGGCAAAGTTAGCATTGCTCAAGGAAAAACTGGTTCAAGATCCTGGAGATATGTCAGTGGACGAAAAGAGACAGTATCTTGAAATTCTCAGGACTGTTGTGCAAGAAGCAGGGGCTATGGAGAAGGATCTGAACAAATCAGTGGAAAGCAATGATCACGAGGGTATGGTGCTTCAGATGCGCGGGCAGTTTACCCGAGACGCCAAAGGAGATTTTCTGCTTCCTTCTGCTGAGGAAATTCAGGCTGGACTTGTAAGGATAGGTAGAACCAACCCTTCACTGTTTCTCATGGTCGACTTCACTGTTGTAGGTATATTTTCCGAAAAGAATTTTAACTACATTAGACAATCCACCCAATCTCCCAACCAACTTTTTCAGGAAGAGGAGGTTTTCTTGAAATTGGGGTCCATTGAACAAGCATCATATATTCTGGGTCTGAGTTACGGGGTTGCCTTTGATATTTATTCAAATAGTCCAAATCGTCACAAGTCCAATTTCCAGTTTTCACTCCCGTCTCAAGATACAGTTACTCGCGCAGTATACAGGACGATAGGAGGGTTGCTAACTCGTCTGAAAAGGGTGAACGACGAACTCAAACAACTTGGAGCGGTTCCAGGCAGAGGGGGGATACCAGTCCTGCCCGAGCATTTTGTGCAGACAGACGAATTCGACGAGACAGTCAGAGCACTGCAGGAGAACATGCGTGCAGTCAACGACCAGCTTTCTCGCAGGGGTGTTTCTATTCAGAGTGGAAAAGAGGAATTGCACTGGTATCTCGTTTCAAAGCGCAAGGTCAACAAGCGCAAGCGCCAGGCAGCGTTGGACTCACTGGTCGACGAGCGCATCGATATTCTGCTGAAGCTCTGCAGCTACGACCCCGACGAGATCCCCTTCTCGTTCGACCGCGAATTCGCGTGAAGATGATGAACTCCCGAAAAGCTGGGCGCTTCAGGTGCACTATATACGCTGCTCGCTGTTGGTGGCGAAAATGGCTGAGCGGGCGTTGATGTTTGTGCACAGGGGCATGGATGTCAAAAACCAGTGGGGAAGGGCGATCGCGGCGCTCGGGCATATGTCGAATCTGGAGATAGCGCTGGTGTGGAGGCGGCTGTCGGAGTCTGTGCCCGTGGACGATTTCAAGTTGCATTCTGAATACAAGTGCTTGTTTAAGAGGGCTGTGCGCGAGGCAGAAAGACAAAACGTGATGAAAAATGATTTTTATGGCCCCGAGTCAATCAGGTTTAATCCTACGTGTGATGGCTTTGATGATACATACGCATTTACAGGGCTTGCTCCTAGTATTCACAATGAGTATGACAGAATTTCCATTGGTGAAAGTGTTAGATACTCCAGGGGGAATTCTGGGTTTTCAGAATCAAGTTTATACAGAGAAAGAGAAAGGGATAAAAACTATGAAAAATTTCTACAGGCTGTTGTTAAGTATGGTATGCACGTGAGCTTGGGAGAAAGAGTTATCAAACCATTGTCTGACGAACCTATTGATGCAGAGCAAGTAAAAGAGTATTGCGAGGCGTTGATATCTGTTATATCAGACCATGGCATGGACGAAAATACCAGACAAAAAATTATTGGTAAAATAAACGCTGCAAGGGCAACTGAATAACTCAAACCTAACCAAATAAAATTTCCAATGCAGTCCCCTATCATCTCCTTCATCTCCTCGCTTGAAGTTGGCCTAACAGAAGTTTTCCCTGCTGCCGAAATAAGCTTTGACGGCCAGAACCTCTCTGTCTTCTTCAAACACTCGGAACCAGACGGGGACTTTGTCCATCTCCTCGTGGACCTGACCTGCATGGAGGAAGCGGATGCTGGGACTGTCGCTGTGCACGCCAGACCGGACCACGTCTTCAAACCACACTGGGTAGTGGAAAACGGGGACAGAACCCTCATCCTCAAGAACGGGCAGCGGTTCGCGGAGGGAGATTTCGGGCACGCGGATGAGTACCCGGATGGACACGGCAACACCATGTGGTTGTTCACCTTTCCCCATGATGAGGGGCGGATTTCTGATTTGATTGCCGGCCTTGCTGGAATATCAGCTGTGTATTTTTCAGACAAATGAATCATATTTGGTTTTGTTACTTAGCCCACCGTGCCTTTTTCCTTACCACAAGCACCTGTGTCTCTGTAAGCATGAGCGGCTCGTTCCTGTCTGATATCCTGACTTTTATCCGCATTTTACCCCCCGTTCTCGCCACGGAGGCGCTGAGGACCCTGAGAGGGTTGACGTCGTGGATGGTATCCAGCTCCGCCTTTGAAAACTCGCAGTCGGCCGTGTCATTGATGAAGGCATTCACGGTATAACATCCGTGGCTGGTATCGACCGTCCACGACAGGAGTATCTTTTCCAGCTTGAGTGCCTCGATTGCAGCGACCACGTTTCGCACGATGATTTGATCTTCAGCGTGAACGTTATCCAGAACAGCCATTTATTACCCCTGCCCTGTAATTTGTGGATATAGTGACATCACTGAAACAGGCTGCAGGAATATATTCGCTTCTATGCATGCGATCGGGCGCTGTATATATTTGGAGCAGTGTGCTCAAAAGTACATGCCGTCTTCTGTAATGATATGGTCAGTCGAAAGTGTTCTCCTGGGTTTGTGGGCATTGGTTCTCGCGTCGTATTCCACTCGGCTGCATGTATTTGTTGCCAGGAGTCATGTCCTGATTTCCGCATTCACTTTGGTGCTGCACCTTTATGTGAGGGCGAGGAATCTGGTTGTCGCTTCAGCTGTATCCCAGGCATTTGTCTGTTCTGTCACGGCCCTGTTTCTTGGGTATTTGGCAGTGCTGTTTGCGAACGACAGCCAGTCCAATCCCACTTATTTCAACGCCCCGTCGGTTGGTATGCTGAGACTGGATGCGTGCGCCGGGCTTGCATGGTTTGCCGTTGCGTTCATCAACAGTGTGGGCATGGCGCTCAGTTCAATTGAAACCCCTCCTCCTCCTTCAGAGGCAGGCAACCTCAAAAAGAAAAACACCAGAAAAACCTCTTCCCTCATGTTCCATCCTTATGGATTTCATTTGGTTGCTGTTCTGCCCAGCTTGATGTTAGTATACGTGAGTGGATTCGTCAGGGGTTCTTCTGCAGTGATGGATTTAGCCGTGTCTGATTCCGTGTATATCACTGCCTGTATTCTTACGTGGGTGGGTTATGTGGTTTGTTCTATGTCAATTATCTTCAGACATACCAACTCAAATCAGCGTTATGACTCAACTGGTAGCAGTAGTCAGTGGATCCCACCATTGCAAACGTCGTCCTTCTTCATGGAGAATCTAGAGACTTTTTTGTCAATCGTCACAGGCTGCTACTTGATTGTTGTTACATTTATTGCCATGTTAGCACTTCTTTCCTGGCAGCAGCGCATTCTGGCAATCTGTCTTGTAGTATTTTCAACCCTGATCTCACTGCCAAACTTGAGTTTTTTTATATCCAGATTTCCTGTGTTGGGCGCATATTTTCCGAATATTCCAGCGATCGACCGTTTCTTTTCAAAAGAAGAGGTGGAAGAGGGTGTGGCTAGATCTACTGGTGCTAATAATGTATACGGCGGTGAAAACACCCAGCCAACATCAACGTCAAACCCAGCATTATTAATGCCAATGAATGTTCCTCCCATGAATTCAGGGGTAAATTTTCCGGTAAATTTTACCATGCCTCCTAATATGACTACAGCTACTGGCGCAGCAATCCCTCCTCCTACAACGCAAACACGATTAACTGCAACATCCTCTATGTTCCAATCCACATCGCACCAGCGCGTCCCTCGACTAAACCTCACTGCCCCCGCTCTGGACCCAGCTGCAGTATCGCTGAATCATCATCGACAGCTTGGCAGAAGCATTATTATTGGAACACAGCAGTCTTCACGCGAAAAGATAATTTAATATTCAACACTTGACCCATCACTGTGATAATTGTTTCCATGATTATTTCTGTTCATGGGCACGATGATGATGCGACATCCCTTCCAGTGCTCAGAAAACGAGCCCAGCTCCACTGTTTCACAGGCAAATCCGCACAGTAACCATTTCTCCAGATGCTGGTATGCTATCACCATGTGCCCCTGTGGTTTGCTCGTGATTGACACGCCTTCCATTGGGAATGAGCTGTCGCCTGGACCTTTATTGTCAGGGAATATCTTTAAGCAGGGAAAATCTTGAAGCTGGTCCAACCTGCAACTGAGCAGGGTCACGCCGTACTTTGGGCGAATGATACTGATAGCGATGGTGAGTTTTTCATTGGCGGCAGTCGCATCTGTATTGTGCATTTTTGTTCTGGATGCTGTTGTTAAAAAAAAAGAACAATAATATGTGTTCCACAGACCTTTATTCGGGTCACATGCCTCTTTTCCACATCATACTGTTTTTTAATTATTATTATTATTATTATTATTATTAATATTACAGACAACAGTTGTTTCGCCACGCGACATTCAAGCAAGAGCACTAGGTTGTTGTTGTCGTGGCAGCATACTTCTACTATTTTTACTACTGCTACTACCACTACTACTACCACACAAGCCAATAGTATGCCAAGCGTGAACCACAATGATGATGATGACCATCCTGACAATGATGCAACCCTGAGCGGCGATGATCTTGATATCAACGATGTGCATCATCACGACAACAATAATGGTGACGATGATAATTACGATCGCGATCGTTCTGAACAAGATGAGGAGGAGGAAGAAGACGACACAGCAGGCAGCCACGGTTCCTCTCAAGACCCCCTCCTGCGAAATCCGCTGGAATTTGTCCGCGATGACTGCGAGCGCAACCAGAACACATGGCTGCGGTTTCCCACTGAGTTCATCCGGCCCGCCAAGATGTGCTCCGTCAACAAGTTTGTGCAGTGCGTCGACGAGAGCTTCCTGCACCACAGTCTGCACCACATCCCCACTGGCCCTGAATTCGTGCTCGTCGGCCACGACAGTCCGTCGCTTCCCACCCACATGTTCTCTTGGATATGGGCGATGACGCAGATCAATCACATGCAGTCCTACTCACAGTGCATTGTGCCGGTGAACGGGACCACCGAGGTGACGTATTCCAAGCGCGGGCGCGGGGAGCTGGTCGCCACCGGGATCAAGCGGCGCCTGGTCATCTCCCAGGGATGGCAGGTGGACGAGCAGCTGCGGTGGGAGCAGTCGTTTCCCGGCGGGGATCAGCGCAGGGAGTCCATGCTGATGGAGGCGGTGCAGGAGGCCAGGCTGGGGCAGAATCACTATGCCGAAGTCCCACCCATCCAGCTCATGTGGGGCATCATTCCCGTGGAGTACACGCTGAACGGGTCGAAGGTGCGCCGCATTTTTCATGTCCTCAAGACCATCCCGGCCCCTGGCTTTGATCTGATGCGCTGCTTGGTCGACATCCGCCACAAGAGCGATTCGTTCAAAAATCGGCAGACTGGTGACTTACCGTATGCGGCCATAATGCAAGCGGTGCAGGAGGTGATCAACTACGAGTGCAACCGGAATCTCAAGATCGTCGGGTGCTTCGGGCGCTCGCATCCGCTTCCGAACCCGTGCGATGTGATGCAGGATCCGCTTTCGCCGATGAATCCCATGACCATTCTCTCCCCGTTCCTGGTGATGCGCAAGATTCTATTGCAGCTTCCGACGGTAAACCTCTCCGGGCTGATCATCGACGGCTTTCCCAGGACGACGACGGAGCAGGAGTGTAATCAGTGCTTCCTGTACTTCAAGTCCATGCAGACCGCCTACCGCAGCCGTCTCTCCGTGTATCACCAGGCGTTTGAGCGGGCATTGCACGGTGAATCTGGAGGAGGAGGAGGGCGAGGAACCAACAACGCCAGGGGCAGGCAAGGCTCTGCCTCCTCCTCGTCTCGGGTGATTGAGCCGGTCACCCTCCCCCTGGTCCTCTGCAGCCCGTCGGATGAATGCCTGGATAATGTGCACTGCTTTATGAACATGACGTTCAACCTCTCCAGGTGGCTCGACCACGGGACATTTTGCCCCAGGGATCGCGCAGAGCCTCTTCGGATGCCGCAGCTGGCCATCGCCACTCTGACTCCGTTCCAGTACGTCGCCATCTGCTCTGTCTCCCCCGCTGAGTTTATTCGTGCACACATTGGCGATGCGGGGGACGACGTCGACGAAACCAAGCTCGCGCAGAAGTATTCGCAGGACAACGGCTCCTGGGGCGATATGCCTCACGGCGGGATGTATCGATCGGCCAGGGACTCCTTCCGATCCTCGCTCAAGACCCTGCTGGATACGGACGACGCCCATGGAGAGGGGGTCATGTCCGCCCGGCGGATGTCCACATACCAGAACTACCTCCGCGCCCAGAGCACCATCCACACCCAGGCGGTGCTGGTCGACCTGATGATGTCAGACCGGGTGCTCAACTGTGCCCAGAGCCTGGATCGCTTGAACCATCGCATCAACGAGGGAGTCCGAGCCGCCTTCCAGACCGAAGTGCAGGGCTTGGAGGCGCAGCAGCAGCGTGCGTCGTTTCTGGCGTACCCAGACATGGTCTACCTCATCCGCTTGCTCCACACGCTCTCCTTCCACAACAAGACCATCCGGGCCAACGCGGTGAACCTGACGACGCTGTGGAATCTGCTGGTGTCTGACGTCCTGACCCATCTCGGGTCGCACCACGAGACCTGGAGCTGGATGATGTACACCGTGCAGGTGATGGGTGGTGCCGGGCATCTGCGTGCGCACACTGATGACCACAGCTCCAAGATTCATGTGGTCTTCACCTCGAAGCCGAACTCCGTGGGGTTCAACGCGGTTATCACCAAGATGTTCAAGGCCTTTTCCACCCTGGTCTCCGAGCTGCTCCCCGATCTGAATTCGGACTTCCTTGAATCTCTTCGCTACATGAAGCTGGATCGCACGACGCGCTCTGGGGTCGAGGGGGTGAGCTCCGTGATGTTTGTCAACGGGATGAAGGAGGGCGTCCCCTCGCGCAAAACCTTCATGCGCCCCATCATCATGGACGAGGGCTACCGCTCGATGGACGCCGCGGCGCTCAACGGCCTCGTGTGCTCCATTCCGCGCGATTCGGACGGGGGGTCCGGCAACATCCTCAAGTCCGTCGATCCCGGCAAGTCAGGCGGCGCTCACCTGCAGGGGCACCAGCGCCAGATTCCGGGCCTGTCGCCTTTTCTGATGGCGATGACCTCCAACAGCAATCCGCACACGGCGGTGGTGGGCGAGAGCATCAAGACCTTTTCGTGCGTCACCGCCAACTTCCCCGCGGGGGCCCAGCCGGGGGGGAGACTGTCGCAGCTCCACGCCGGACGCAAGCGCAAGATCGCCGACTACCAGGCCAGCAACACCAACGCCTCCTCGACCCTGCCCATGGAGAAACGGGGACGGGAGGAGCTGGCCTGGATCATGTGCGTCCTCCAGATGGCGACGCGGCAGTTGGCGCTGCTGAACAAGACGGGGCAGGTGGACTTCGAGCTCAACGTCATCAGCCGGAGCTTCGCCGAGTGGATCCGCAACATTGTGCAGCTGCACTTCCAGTCCTTCTTCGGTGCGACGCTCTTCCTCTCTTACGACAGGGCCATCGCAGGGTACGTCACGCGTCAGGTGGCGACGACGTTCATGGCAACGTGCGCCCGACACTACTCCGAGTGCGAGAACACCACGGACGCCAACACCTGCGTGCTGCTGGACATGGAGACGGCGCCGCTGACCGTGATGTCGACGAACCTCGCGATTTGCAACGGTCTGACGCACCTGGTGGACACCAACCTCATCATGGTGAACCAGATCATCCGCGAGAAGCTGGGGACCCCTGTCCTGACGACGGAGTTTCTCGTGTCCCTGTTCGACGAGGCGTCGGAGATCAACATGTCAAGCGGGCCGTTCGAGGAGATCTTCGGGTGGGTGTCGCAGGCCGTGCAATGCCGGGACGGGACGGAGTTCAACATGGGGTACATTGCGATTCCCAAGCTGGGGACACCGGAGGACTACAATGCGAAGGAATCATACCTTGAATCCTACTACGGCGTAGCCAAGGGTCACTACTTCACCTACAACATGGCGGTGCGCGAGTGCTCTGCCAAATCATTTGATCTCTCCGGATTTCTGAACATGGAGGCGTCCATGCTGGATTATTGCCGCTTTCTGAGCCGTCTGGGGGTCAGCTTCGATGGTGTGATTGCCTCCGCGCATCATCGCCATCCGGCGAACAGCAATCCTTTCTTGGAGCTGTACCGGACGACCTATATTTTTATTCAGAACGCAAACAGCGGCGGCCCTGACGGGAGTGCAACGATGATGAGCAACAACAATAGCAGCAATGGTGGCGGGAATAATAATAATAATGGCAACAATCAGCAGCAACAACAGCAGCCTCTTCCACAACAGCCGCCGCAGAGAAGCGCTGGCATAGGAAAGTGCTGGGTCAGCATGATACAGCATCTGCTGGTCACGTCGATCCAAGGGCGCAGCGAGCTGCATGCGGACAACATGTTCACGTTTGGGGCGAATCTCACCGAATTCATCCTTTCAAGGTGTGCTCCCCTCCAGGCGACGCCGGCGCAGCAGATGGTCTATGAGAGCTACAGGCACGTCAACGACGATGTGCTACCGCTGCGCACTTTTGTTTCCATGAAGCGACCCGAATACTTTGTGCGCACGATCAACGACCACGGGGCGCTGGAGTACGGCCTTGCAACGGAGCTGCCAGCGATGCTGGGGCCGCACCCCCCCGAGGACGTCATGCATCTTGGATCCTGGATTCAGCTGTACACCATTCTGAATGCAGGTGCCAAGCCAGTCAAGTTCGAGTGCTTTCCTGACTACAACGGCCGGCCACCGGAGCTAGTTTGCGGGAGGATGTACCCGCTGATGGGCCTGAAGCCAGACGAGACAGGGACGCTCTGCCTGGCACCCGGGGGTAGATTGGGAGCGTTTCTCTTGGTGAAAAGCAAGATCAGGCGGGATGGCAGCCGTCAGCACGATTTGCAGCCGCTCATGGATGTGCGCGAGTGGTTCCAGCGCGTGGTCAAGGATGCCAAGCTCATGGTGGCCCCGCTTGTTTTTAGGCGACATGCGGTCTTCAGGAGCCTGGACAACTCCTCCCCCGCCTCCAGGGTCCCCTTCGTCGCCATTAATTTTATGACCCCCAGAATTCCAGATGGAGGAGGAGGAGGAGGAGTCAACGACGCATCCAGGTTTCAGCGGCACGACCACAACACCCCCCAAGAAAGACAGTTCCTGAGCCACAAGGGCGAGTATATGCTGTCCAGGGGCAGGAGAGGGGACACGGTGCCTGTTCACTTCACGGACGCACACGAGCGCCTGGTACCGTTGGGGACCTTCATCCTCCTGGCAAGGGATTCCATTCGGCACTTTGGGTTGGGGTGTTCCAAGATTTGGCTGAGAGGCAGCTTGCGATATCCGGAGGACTTGGAACCAGACGATGATGAGCATCAGTTGCACGTGTACGTCACCGTGCGAGTCAAGACCAGGAATGGGGATCAGACAGTGCGAGTGATCCATGTGCACGTGGAGCATACCCTGATCATGGAAGGGAGTGGCGTATCCCCGTCGGATGTCTGTCTCGAAGCGTGCCCCGGGATCGTGCAGTTGAATCACCCCCACGCGGCCGTGGGCGGAGTTGGGGTATTGTGATGATAAAATATATGATTGTTGCAGTGAATGAATAAACTCTCTTTGATACAAATGATGGTGTGTTGTGATGGGCTGAAATGCTGAGTGCTTCTGTTGGTGGTGGTAGTAGGGGTAGTAATAATGATTGTCATTTTTATCATGGGGTTCAACATCACAATGGCAATGATGATGATGAAAACAACAGTAATAATAATAATGAGGAGAAGTACACCTGCTGTGTTCTGATGGGGCGCGCGTGTGGGTACTGCCTGCTGAATCACTACGACATCCCTGTTTTCATACTTTCGTTCCTCGTGCTCTATCTCTCGGTAAACCGCTGCTGCTACTGCGTGGTGACAGTGGCGATCGTGTGCGCGCTGCTCTGTCTCAGATTCCCTATTTTGAACGCGCCACTGTGGAGTTCTTTGGTCGTGCTTTATTTTCACAAGGACTGGAATGTCAATTTTGGGAATATTGAGGTGCACTGGACCAGACAGTGAGTAGAAAGCAGCACTGGTGGTTGTCGTAGTAGTAGCAGTAGCAATGGTTTCATGGGTTTGCTATATGCTTCACGATCCTGCGACAGATTGGGCATGTGTTACCCCTGCTGCTGGCAAACCACTGCTCAATGCAATGCCTGTGGAAGCAGTGTCCGCACATTGACTTGAAGATGAGATCGCAGTGCAGATCCTCTAAACAGAAGCAGGTGAACTCATCCGTGGGGGCAATCATGATAGCAGGCATGGTGATTTTGAGTTCAGGGAAGGAGATCTTGGTCTCGTCTATCGTCAAAAGAAGCTTTTCCTCTATGCGTTGGATGTTTCCTGGTATGGTAATTTCCAAAAAAGGAGTGACCTCGATGTGATCAAGCATCCTCCCTCGATAAACGGGTTTAGTGTGGAATTTAAGCTTCTCCCTTGCATGAACCACGTCAATAAAGATGGCCTCAGGATTCTTGCACAAGTAGACCAAAAAGCATGCCGCCTGGATCTGGTAATCTATGGTCAGCATGCGCCACTCCCCCGACTCCTGGTCCCATTCCTGCAATTTGAAAGGAATTTTAGAGAAATCAAAACCAAACCTGTTAAGCTCACCATACAGACGCATCTGATCCTCGAGACTCCTTAATCTGCGGAGTGTATCTGTACCTCGAATTAAAAACTCCTCCTGGGGGTGGTACGACAGCGGTGAGTGGATCTGCTGCATGATACTGATGAAGCGATCCATGTGAATGAAAGAAAACCCATCGCCACCTGAACACGTGGATAGTATCAGCGGCGCTTTGCCGTAAAGTTTATTGTATAAGGTGGGACCGCCTTTTGACTCTTGGCTGAGTTTGAAAATTTCGGGTCTCTCGAGTCTTCCCAACATTCCCCTTATTCCTCAGGTGATGCCTGCGTGTTTGGCGATCCCAAATCATCTTTATATATCAGCTGATTTTGAACCCGTGTCAAATTTCAGTCAAAAAAAATAAACAAAGACATGAACACATCATCATCGCTCCATCACCATGACGCGTGGCACATTCTCTTCTTCAATTCATTTTTCTGGGAGCAGACAGGAAAACACGGTCTGTGCCTTCGCAAAGTGTGCAAGGATTTCAAAAAGGATATCCCTGAGCAATTTGCAACCGAGGCAGCATTCACAGGCGTTCTGATCCGCAAGGTGCAGATTTTCCGCCTGTTTCCTCTGTCCGTGTACGATGTGGTGAAGATGCGATCCCCGTTGCTGTTCGTCGACGCATTCAGGATGGCATTGAAAAAAACGGGGGGATACGATTTCTGCATTGCAGTCATGCGGGATAAGGGATGGATGCTCTGGAACTCTGCCGGTGTGAAGCGGGAGGCGAAGAGGACAAAGCTCAACAGAGAGCTCCTGGCGGGTGGTGTAACGTGGCCGGTTACAGGGTCTCTCTTCGAGGCGGCCATTTCCGGGAAAAGGAGTGTGGAATCCGCCAGCGTCTGGCATTTTGACTGCTTCATCGAGGAACTCCCTCATTGGCAGACCTTTCACCCCCCTTCTTCGCCTCCTGGAGAGCCACCCAGGACGCTGTACACGCTGTGGGAGTATGACACTGTTCTTTTCTGCCTGCACGGCGCCGTTGGATACTGGTACAAGGGCATCAACCGCGAAGTCCTGTGCATCATGGACAAAATACGGCGCGCACGTTCAAGCCATGCAGCCGGGCATCCTGTTTGTTGCATGCATCACCAGCACATTGCTGGAAAAAAATTTCTCTTTGGCATTGTCAGATTCAGACCATGGAATGGTCCGGGGAATAATCAATGAACTTTTTGTTTAAAATAAAAATAATGATAATAATATAATATTTCTAAAATTGTCACGAGCAAAAGCTAAACCCACTCAAATAAAAATGTCAAGGTTTCATGCTGCTCCTGGGAGACAAGGAAAAAAGCGCCAGCAGTTGGACGTGGATGCCCCTGAATTCGACGATCTACCTGTTACAACTACTGATGCTACTGCTGGTGGTGAAACAGCAGCTGCAAACGTTCAAGCAATCACCAAAGAATCTGCTGCTGCAAGACCCCGACGCCAGAGGCAGAAAGCTGCTATTGCAACAACAGGACTTGCGCCCCAGGCTCCTCCTCCTCGTTCAGTAGAAACACAGCCACCCCCCATACCTCGTGCAACCACTGGTAATGATAATACAAGTACCGCTGAAAAGGCTGCTGTAGGTACTGCAGCTAGTACTACTACCGGTACCAGCAGCGCTGCTGTTATCCCTGTTGCTAACAGCAATAATAACAATACGAGATCATCTGCTCCGTCGGTACATCAACAGCCACTGATGCTTCCTCATCCATCGTCGCTGCCACTTAATGTTCAGCTGCTGTCTTGTTTTGGCGGATTCACCCCTGTCATGTTGCACACCCTGGATAATTTTTTCTCATTGTCTCTGCGCTTTGCAAGGGAGGACGTTGTAGGGGCTTTACTCACACTGTCCCATGGTATGGCCTCAGCGGTGGAGACGCACACGGCAGTGAAAAACGACCTTCGATCTGTGAATACTCGAGCAGAACGGATTTTTGAATCATCAAAGGCTGCTGAGCGTCTTTGCGAGGAGTTACAGCTGCAAACGGAAGCAATGAAGGTGGTGATCAAACACAGAAGCAGATGCTTTTTCATTGTAACTTTGCCTGCATTGCCTTATTCCTTTCTTTTTGTGCACAGGAGTCCATTGCCGCACTCAAAAAGGAGAAGGAGTCGCTCCAGGAGCAGCTGAATACAGCCCATGCCCACATCAGCGCAAAAGAGATTGATAGTCTCAAGGCATCAAACGAACTGGAATCCAAGGAGAAGGAAATTTCCCTGCTAAAGGAAACGGTGAAAACATTAAATGCATCCAAAACATCTGAAATTGACAGTCTCAAGGAACAGCACACCAGGGAGCAATCGGATCTCATTCTGCGCGTCCAAGCCCTGGAAGCAGAGCTGGTCAAGTCCAAGCAAGACTCCTCTCTCTTTACTGCCATGGTTTCCAAATTCACAGACCCAGTAACCAATGCCAAGCACAAATGTCCCGTGATTCAGGCCAATGGAGTGATTCGCTCACTCAGTGAGATTATCAGCGTATGGCTCAAAGATCTGAATATGGGTCAGAGCAACGCTTTCAGGATGTTTCAGTGTCCTGTGCTCAAAAACTTCACCATGATCGCTTCCTTCCCAATCGTTGATTCCTTTCTGAAAGTAGCAGAATCCTTGATGGTGGATGTTTCACCTCCCATTGTGTTCGTTTTCAAAAAGGATTCCTTAGTTGATTCCTGGGTTGAGTTTTCCTTTCACGAGCAGCTGGAACTCATTGCGCGTCTGTGTGATGTGTACAATCAGCGCAAGAACGCAGCCACACAGCCTGAGCAGCGCAACGTTTCTGTCGGCGGGATGTCATTTCTGATTTCGATGCATGCTGTCGCTCATGGAAAGAGATACCGTTTGCAGTGTTTCGGCATCAATAACAACGGTGGTGGCAAAGTGGATATCAGGGTGAGTTTCAGCCCTGGATGGGTGCACCCTTTCACGGACATGGATTTTTCAGTTGATGGCTGATGCGCTTGATTGTGCCATTTATCTATATACATGAAGGAGGGGGGGGGCACTGTGTGTATGATGGAAATAAATTTTATTCCGACGACGATTCAAAAAAAGCACTGTAAACGCGTGCTGTATTTTATCCTTGTCTGTGTATGTTTAGTGCCAGCAATTACTACTACTAGCGGCGGCCGGGGTAAGCATTTTCAGTTAAGGGAAGGTGGTGGTGACACGATGCTCCCTGAAAATACACCCGCTGCTCGCTTTTTCAAATATAGTTTCACACGATTGGATGAAGGCGATGTTAAATCTCTGGCATTGGTCATGAAGAATGCATATGCAGATTTATGTGCAGAGCTTCGCGGGTGTGAAAGGGCTGAAATGGAATTGGAGGATCTTTTTAGGTTGCGGTTCAATGAAATCGAAATCAACCGGAGTAAAATGAGCAAGCTGGGTCTGCTGCTTCAGCGACTCATGGCCACAGGCGGCGGTTGAATGTTTTAGAACTCAAACGAACCATCCAAAACGATCATCCTGGACAAAACGGGTTTCATGGGTTCGTGTCCAGTTTCCTTGATTTCGAATGCATACGTGCCCTGTTCCAGCGAAATGGCGACGAGAAGTTGATTCTGCTGCACGATGCAGTGCTCAATCATCTTGCTATTGGCGTCGTGTTGATTATGCTTCATGTAAAACATGATGGATGCGAGCTTGATCTGATCGGTAAATAAAATATCGGTCCACTGCGTGTGATCGGGGTCATTCGTTACGCCTGCTGCCGCAAACTGGATTTTGAACGGCGGTTCGTTCGGGATTTCAGGAAGAAGCACTGAAAAGAGTGTGTGAAGAAGTAGTATTTGGGTTCGATCAGAAAGAGCTGAAAATTCTTCTTCGGTGGTTGAAGAAAATGATCTTTTGAACACAGGAAAAGAGGACCCTGCTGCACCATGATCTTCTTGAAACAGCCGTGACGAGACGCCGTTCTTCCTCCAGCTAGTGTATACATGTTTTAAAGGGACAAAATTCCCACAGCGGGTTGGCACAAAGCAGAAAGCCTTCATTTCTGTGGTGTTGTTGGACGGATCCAGATTAATTACCTGCAAACACAGATGTGTCATGATGCTGCAAAGTAATAATAATAACGGGGTTGGTACCATGATTGGCAGGTCGTCAAGAAGTGATTTTTTAGTACTTGGAGATACAATTTGCATCATTTCGCTCTCAGTTGATCTCTTCTTAAACTCCTGCAAAAGCTGCTCCTTTTCATTTAGTTTGTTCTCCAATTTGATTTTGTTCATTGTTTGTATGGCTGTTTGCTCAGTGAACCAGATAGAGTTCCGTATGGACTCATCTCTTACGTGGTCGAGTTCAATGCACTTGCCGTTGAACGTTTTGAGCAGCATGGCAAGACTCTTTCTTGACGTATTTTTCTGATGTAGATCATTGTGTTTGGCTTTCAGTTCCTCAATTTCTTTTTGAGCAGATTCCAATCTTGATTCACTTTCTCTGAGAAGCTGCTGCAATTCTTTTTTCTCTGTGGTTTCATGCATTTTTGTCTTGCCGTGATCGACGGACGATGATTTTTTTGCTGCATAATTATCTGGGCCCCCGCCGCCACTTACCACAGAAATGCCGCCTGCTGATGATGCAACTTTGCTACTACTACTACTACTACCGGTCAGATGAGGAGGAGGAGGACCGCCACCAACAATCACTCCCGCCTGAAGCGTCACTGCTAGTTCGTCTGTCTTGGATTTGACCAAGTTTAAAAATCTTACCATGTGCATTGAGGCTTCCTGTCCCCAGACGCCTGTCAAAAGGTTCAGGACATGTACCATTTCCCGGTTTTCTGGTGTATTACTGCCGCCAATGGACAGGATGAAATCCATGGTGAAGAGTCCTGGCATGATTGCCTCATTTGCTGCTGTCATGTGTGGTATTCTCGTGTGGAGAAAGTGTATTATTATTATAATGCTATTAAAATTCACCCCTTTATATCATTTTAATTACTATGGCTCTTCAAATGATGCATACTGCATGATTCAAAGTTTTCTCCGTTTATTGTTATTATTATCAGCACCCCTGCTCTTCAGGTTCGGCCCACACACAGCACATTTTTCATGCATCTTGAACTGAATGTACGGTATCGTTGCAGCACACTGTGGGCATCTCCGGCTACATCCCCGACACAGGCGCTGCTCGCAGAGATTCGAGTTCAGATGACGGGTGAGCTTGGCATCCACGCATTTTTTTAAGTCGAATTCCTTCAGCTCGTTGAACTGGAAGCTCCTTCCACAGGCACAGCAATCGTACATTCGCTTGGGTGTGAACATCGTGTTGACACGTCAGAGCCTGTCCCCTCTTGTAAGTCGCCTGGCCCGTTCAACCAGACGGCGGACACGACGAAAAAGAGCCCTGTCCTTTGGATTGCTCGTGGGGAGCGCTGATGCAATGAGGATGCATTGTTCCAGGAGGTACGCGATGGACTGCCGTCGGTCCTTCACAGTGTTTTTCATTTCATTCAGGTTTTCGACGATGATTTCCGATTGTTCATTGATGATCCTGACTGCATCCAACAAGTCAGGCTGCTTATTGGTGGTTCCATGATCATCGGCGTTGCTGTCAAACTCCTCTACGAATTCGGAGTATGCTTCCCCTTGGAACAACAACAGCATATTCTTCTGTGTTTCACATCCCTGTTATAATTTAATTTTTTTAATTGAAGAACAAACAATAATTTTTGTCTATTGATACATACATATATCCTTTACTTGCAACGCCATACGCGTGGATTATTTCCACTGTACATAAGTTTCATTGTGGCACAGCATCATAACATGTCCACTGTTCGCAAGCGAGGTCATGAGCACAGCACCAGGGGAAAAAACATGATGGTGCATGACATCGCTTTTCGCGTGGGGTATCTGTGCAAGCGGGTGATTACATTCGATCTGGAGGTGCAAACACAGTCGATGGCATTGGCGAGCAGCAGAAAACGCGGTCGCTCCCCTGGAGTGGCAGGAGACGACGAAGATAATAGTAATAATAATGATGCTAATCCGCCTCCACGGTCTTCGGGTTGCAGAAATGGTAGAAAGAAAGGAGCCACTGCAAAAAACTACTGGACTCACCATCATCATCAGAGAAGTGCCGTGGCAGACAGCACGACTACAACAAACCGCTGTGACGTGGTGGAACTAAGTGATGCGTTGGAGAAGCGCGACAAGGAGTACTCATCACTTTTCGAGCTCCATTCGAAATTATTGGTGTCATACAGAGAACTTGAGCGCAAAACAACGGAAGCCGAGAGGGAATTGACTTTTCTCAAGAGCAACCCGTACCTGGAGTCTGGGCTGGCTACCAGTCATCATCATAGCAGTAATAATGTTGTGTATACAGCCACTGTAAGCACCCAGGGGAAAGACGCCCTTTATTGGCATGGAATGTGTCGAACGATGGAATCACAGTTTTTGCATGCAAAGGGTGAGGTCAGCGAAAAAAACCATCAAATCATCCTGCTGTCGAATAGAGTAAGGGAGTTGGAAGCAAGCATGCCTATATAAAAAAATAGACCATACTGATTTTTGCATTTGGTATGAACCATGCTCACAAAAAGGACGCCACACGACGCAGAGGAAATTGTAAAGGCGGTCGTAGCTGTGAACTGGAACTGCGTGTTTTGACCTCAAGCAATAAAGAGGATGAAATGATGAAACCTCTCCTACCACTTCTGTCCTTATCAGTGGTGTTTTGCTGTCCTTCTTCTTGTCTTCTGTCGCACGGACAAACACTGTCAATACTGCTGCTACTACTACTACACATGTTATTACCCAGACGGAAAGCCCTACTGCTGACGTTCTGCACATCGGGATTGGCGTGCTGCAGGGCTTCATCCAGCATTTGGACTACATTAGTGATGATCCCACACTGCTCTGGCGTGATGGTCATGTGCGAAACGAATTCCCATTCCATCAATGGCTCAAAAGAGGAAGAAGAGGAATTTGCTGTTGTGTCTACTAGTATTTCAGTTGATATAAAAAACAACCATTGCGGGTTATCATATTGGCGATGAAGATCATGGATAGCAGCATCTGATTTTGGTGGTGTGGGTTTAAGCACGCGACCGTTTTTGTTTTTGTTCAAACGGAACATGATGGCTTCATCAGCCTTACCTATGGATGGGTTCCAGGGGATGTCCAGCGCAATGCAGACTGCTGATAATACTACTAGAAACACCAGCACTACATATAACCGTGTCATGTCAAAACTCATAGTTTCCAGGGCTTTATGTACGGAAAGAGTATTTTGCAGGTCAAATGTATTTAGGAACGAAAGAGAGTAGTATCCAAGATGAGGAGTGGCAGTTTTACTCTGGTGGAAATAATAATAAGAATAGCATTGGCATTGCTACTGCCTGTATTCATTGAAGCGCACGGCTCTGCCCATGTAGTTCAATTTGTGGTGCATGCCAACGAAAAAACAGATGTCTCGCGCCTTTTCACAGGGGCGTATGTGGACTTCACCTGGAATAACGTCTTTGTTGTCTCGATCTGGACAAACGACCCTGATTCGCTCATACACTCAGTAACTGAAACCTTGAATGAAAATGCTAATATTTTGCAGATCCTGGTCCCGCCATACACCATTGAAGCCTCCACCCAGAAGTGGCTTCAGTATAATCTCGTGTGGGTGTTGACACTGGTCCTTGTCTTCACAGGCGGGTGCGTGTGCGGGGGGGTGCTCATTTTCAGGTGTTTTGACGCGAGGAAGGCAATTTATCATTATTCAGATAGTAGGAGAAGACAGACAATGGGGTTCTGTTGATCATGGCAGTGTTATATAAAGCTGTGATCAGTTTTCTGCTTGGATGTCACACAGAATTCTAAAAACCAATACGCCTGAACCCAGGGGGCCACTATCCGATGTTTCAAACATAGTAGAGAGCTACTGGTGCTGGGCCAGGAACGTGCTGACTGAATCATCATCGTGGATCTGGCAGAAGAAGAAAGACAGGAGAAGAGAGTGGTCCATCTCTGAACTCAGAACCGATCATAATAAAGAAGTAGTGGTTTACGATGCCGCTGACGACAATGATGATGATGACGATGAAGAAAAAGGACGATCAGCTAAAGACACGTGGCAACGATAAATTATTATTAGTCTTAGCTACTACTGCTGCTACTACTACTACGCAACAACAACAAGAATGACAGCAGCAACATCACCAACTGTCACAATCATGCGGTTGGCTGTTCTTAGATTGGCGAGCACGAACGTCGTCTATGCAAAGGAGCCAAGTTCACCGGTTGTTTTGGCACTTAGCGTGCTGGAACCCCTGTCTGACCACCAGCTCCGCCATCTGTCAGTGGCTGCCCCATGGAATCCTGTCATGATTGAGGCTGCTGTCGACGATACGTGGCACAATAATCTTGGGTTCGGCGCACGCATATTCTCCATTGAAACCATGCCCAAGGTCCCTGTAGTTCAGCCAAAGCGTCGTCTGAGGCCAGGGGTGTATAAACGAAAGCGTGGATTTTTGTTCCATGATTGATTGGCCATGAATGATATATGATGATTGCACCCGTTGCATCATTTCTTACTGGAAAATCCGTGAATAAAGCAATTGTCGCGCGCCCCCGAACAGACAATGCTCACCTCTATCATGTCCTTGTTCCCGCCTGACAGCCCTCCTTCGGACGAATTTTGCATGGTCACTGCGTACGACAGACTGAGCTCAGGACACCGCCGGCTTTTCACGAATTCCTGGGCGCATATGCTGTCGATGGAGTTGTCATCGATCTTGAACACACAGTCCAGTCTGTCGTTGTGCTGCCACGCAGAGATTATGCGCCCTATTGGCTGGCCCATGTGCTCTATCTTCACGGGCAGATCCAGGAGTGCGCCTGAGTTAACCAGGGATGAGATGTCTGTTTTTCGGAGATAGACGCCTTGATGCGATTCGCTTTCGCCAGGTGGGTTGCATGTGCCGTAGACCAGCATTATGCCGTCAGGGGGATTTGTGTGTTATATACTACAAGGCTTTTGCGTTGCAATGCACATACTTTGCAAATGATTTTAACCTGATTCCAAAAAACAGCCTATTATCATATAAACGAGATAAAAGACTGGAAAAAAAAATGATGCAATTTATTGAAAAAGCACTGGCATCGCTCCATGCCACATGGTACACCATGCTCTTCTTCACTGTGCTTCCCATGGTGTTGTCCGTTCCCCGCCAGCTGTCGTTGGTGTATCTCATCGCGTATGCGATTGCCAGCGCCTGTGTCATACAGTTCGGCATTCCCGAGCGAAATGGTGCTGCGGGTAAAAATAGTCTACAATCCAAAATGGACGAAAAAACACGCATTTTCTTCCAGACAATCAAACTGTAGGAGGAGCCACGGCGGCGGCGACCTTCTCCTTGAGCGCCTCTGCGAAGACCACCTGCCGCGGGGTTTCCACGGGGAAGCGCCACTTGGTCTGGAAGTGCTTCCGCCTGACAAAGCCGCCCTCATTGCCGTACTTGCAGCAGTAGCGGAAGAAGAAGCCCTTCTCGTTGACCAGCGTTATCCTCGCCGCCCAGAAATGACCGTCCACCCACACGTCGATTCTCGACCCTTTGCGGAGCTGTATCTCAGCTAGGATCGTGGCAGCCTCAAGGTCCCGGGCATCCGCGCGATAAATGTCGGCGGCGAAGGACATGAATTCGAGGGCTTTGCTGCTCCTGGTGGACATCTGGCGTTCTGATAGCTGAGCGAGGAGTTTCATCGGTTTAAATACTGTTTGGACTCCACGTATGGTGCTGATAAGGTAAAAGGCCCACAGTCCTACAAAAACACCACGGACGGAATCACGTACTCCATGGCCAGCGATCAAGTGACGCCATTCATTCACGACCTGTGTCGCATGGACCGCTTCGGCGGGCGATGTGTGCGCAAAGATGCGGGAGTATGGGAGGTGCTGGACATCCATTATTGGTCGGAGGAGTACGGCATCGCGCTGCATCAGCGTTTCCCGTCCATTTCTGCCCGCGTTGAGGCGGATCGCAAATCGCTTGGCGGCTTCCGCGTGATTCTTCAGCAGCACCGCGCATCGCACGCGTGGATTTCAGTGTTGGTGTGTGGTGTGATGGTGTCTATTATGTTCTCGTTAGCGAGGTTTGCTATGTTTTATTAACCCAAATAAATTCATCCATCAATTATCATTACTACTACTACTACTACTACTACTCCCGTGCACGTAGATCACAAACGAGAAGAGCGTGTTGGACGCGAACTGCGCCCCTGAGACGCACAGCCCTATGACACTGGGAATGAGCGCCAGCAGGAGCAACGCCGCGAGGAACGACGGGGCTGAGTTCGCCAGTGTCACCATGAAGCAGATCCTGCGCGCGGCCCGCGTCGAGTAAGGGTCCTCTCCCTGGTAGTACTTGAAGCGGAGAGCCTTTTTGAGTGGATCATCCGGCGCCAGGGAGACGGCCACCGTGTTGCACCACTTGGCATCCACCTCACACATGAGCCACGCCAGATGGTCGTACCACGAGCTGAATCCTATATCCAATTCGTTGACGCACGACCGCATGCACGAGACCTCGCGGCACCCTGGCGTGGTGACCAGCGCGTCGGGCCACACGATGGCTTCAGGGAGAAGATAGTCAAGGAGGGAGAGTAAATCACGCAGAGCGCACACGGGGATGAGGGGGGCGCAGGTCAGGGCGTAACCGTATGCTGTGTACATGACCAGAGGTACGAAGAAAAAGAGCAGGATGCCTTCGATGTAGGGTACTTCAAGAAGTTTTCCTACCAGTCCTGTGATGAGCAGGATTACAATGACCAGGACAGCGCTCCAGAACAGGTCATGGCGATCCTCGCACGTCTGGATTCTGGTGAAGTTGCACTGGAAGAGGGACTTGATGCTTGCTGCGTACGGAGCGGTGTCCAAAAAGTTATCAACATAAGTTTTGTTCAGAACTTGGTCCGTGTATTGGCGGATGATGGCGCCAAAGTCCGCAGTAGCATTATTTGGCACTGAGAGCAGGTGCAGGTTGATGTTATCATTGAGAGGCAAGGCAGGCCACACCATTGGTTTTGGCTCCGGCAGAGAGTTTTGGTAGTATTTCATCGTCACATCCAGCCCATTTTTCACCACTTTCACCGCTGTTGAAACCACGGCGCACGAGTCCTTCCCTTGCCAGTAATTGAAGTTTGGTGGCCATGTGTACGGCCCCTGACTCCATTCGAATACAGTTTCAGCTGAGGGGGTTGTGGTGACTGAGCCCTCCCCCGCCCCCTGAATTATCCCCCCTGGCTCTTCCTGTGAGAGCAGCAATAATAATCTCCGTTTGGCCGTAGCACCACCACCGCGGCTGTGTTCACCGGGCAAATTCCAGTGGATCTGATTTGTCATCCATCCATATGGTCCATCATTCCATTCACCACCTGCTCTGCTGGCCGTTTCATCGCCTCTTTTTTCTTCTAACAGGCGTCTGCTGCCTGCTGCTTCGTGTTGCTGAGCCTCTGTGCTGCCACTGTAGCTGGTGAGATTCATGAGGATTGATCTGGCCTGGGCAAGAATAGTATGGTTGGACCACATTTCCTGTGGAAGGTACGAGGACCAGTACAGCAACGTGACATAGACTGGCTGTGCCGCCTCCATGTGCAGCAAGAAACTGTGAATTATCTGCGGAAGCTTGCTGAAAATCTCAGGAACAGCACCCTCGCTGAGCATGGTGTTGAGCAAATCCTGCCAGGAGACCAGGAATGTGGGATTGACGTTTGTCATATTGGCCTCTGCTATGAGTCGGACACCCACGTCCCTCCATCGCCAGCACTCACTCAGCGTGTATTTCTCCAGGATCCCAAGCGACTTGTTGTTGGCTGCCACCAGGGATCTACAGGGCTCCCCTACCCCTTCCCATGCTGAAGAGTTTGGAAGGAGCGGCAGAACTACTACTGCTGCAGTCCCGTTTTGCAACAACCTGCGCCCAAGCGTTTTCAGCAAGGCCAGTCCCACAACCATGGGAGCTGAAGCTGTCGCAGATGTATACACTTGCATGCAGTAGGATGCAGCCTGGTTGATGAGCATGCACGGGGCAGAGGCCAACGTTCTGTATGTCTGTGTGTACGTGGAGCTTGAACCTTGCCCCCCACCCGCTGTGGTCACCAAACACAGGCTTGAGGCGCTGGGACTGACACGCTCGCCCAATCCAACACAGCCCTGGTTGGGTATTGGTCTCAGAAGACAGGAGCACTTTCCAACGCCCGATCCATCTGAGATCAAGCACATTGGTTTGGGACACTGCTTGCATGGAATGTGCCCATAGCTGGGTTCCAGGTAGGTGTCCACAAACTCGCACTCCACATTGTCGCTGTCCATGGTGCATTCCTCGTGAGAAGAGCAAAATGAGGTGTCTTTGGGGAAAACATTGCACGAACACAACTTGGTGAGCGTATTGCACCCAAACTGGATCATGCTGCTGCCCTTGGGGCAAGCCCCACAAACTACTTTGCTGAAGTCGTTGTTCAGACATGTATCTGCCGCAGTGCAAGCAAATGAATTGATTCCAGGCTCTGCTCCCGCCCAGCAGCGAGTTGCAAGTGGCAGGGTGGTAGTGAGAGGTGGATCGCTCCTGAAGCTGATGTTGCAGTTAAGTGGGTTCCTGGAATCACATGTGAGCGATCTTCGCACCGATGTTTTTGCACTGTTGATGTTATCCTTTAGATATCCCAGCTTCCCAAACGCTATTCCGTTGATTATGTTGACAAATCCTATGCCTATTGGGTCCAGCACAAACAGTATACCTTCGCGCATCCAACAAATCACAGGAGAAACAATGTTTCTGTACACCCAATTGAGGAATTCGCAAATCTTGATGATGGCACTCATGATCCATCTGCCCATGGGGCCGTCAAAAAGCACCTTGTAAATCAAATCACCAAAAGCGTTGAAGAGCTGGAGGAAGCTGTTCTTGATATGCAGCAGAATGGCGTTGATCTGCTGGACAATTTGACGCTGAAGCTCGGGCCGATCGTTCACTGCCAGCATTTCAAACACATACAGAAACAGATTCCCCACATAGAAGACGATCTCCACCAGCGAATCCATGATTACGCGCACTATCTGGAGACAGTCTGCTAAGGTGGTGAGCGTCAGGGCGGCACAGTTTTTGAGGTTGTCTGCATTGGCCCGTATCGCAGCAGCGGTATCCTGATCCGAAACACACGCGCCAGAGACGGTGGAATCATAAAACTGCTGCACAGTGCTTCGGACAAACTGCGAATTGTCAACCGAGTAGGTGGATGGCTGGTAAAAAAAGAGCTTCTGCCTGCACTGCCCGGAGAACAGGCAGTTGGCCTCAAACACCTTGTACCGTGCGTCCTGGACCGATCTGCAAAAGAAATCCATATCCTGATCCAAATCACAGACATTGATGGGCTGTGCTAGCTTCTCTGCAATGGAGGTGTTTTTGATGGTATCCAGGCATACCCTGGTTCTGTTACCCTTGATCCACGTCTCGCGTTCGATTGTTCCCTCGCAGGTCTGTGTTTGGTTTTCCTGGTGCTGAATACACGCGGTCCACGGCTGTTCCCAGAGGGTCTGATTCGCTCCATTGCCACCCAGAGGCTGGGGGAAATCCTTCATATAAATCTCACCCCAAAAACTGCTCAGTTCCCAGGCGGACGACGGCGCGCACACACTGCTGTTTCCACAGAGCTTGCGCCTGAGATCGATGGCCAGCATCCGAGATGTTTCCAGCCGTTTGGGTGTGCCATAGCTCACTTCGGGTTTGACCTCCGTCCCGCTGCTGGTGAAGAATCTTGGTTGTGCTTCGCACTCGCTCAGCTTGGGGCGTGGTTTAGAGACCAAAAGCTCCGCCACTGTTTTGGCCCTGAGCCTGCTGAATTCGTTGTGTGCCCCTGAAACCTTTGGACATACATAGTAGCTGCTATCACTGGGAATATGACAGCCCGGTGGAATTTGATTGCCCATAACCACAGGCCAGCCCATGTGGCACACCCCTCCTTTGTCCAGCGTGGTTTGGGTTGATGTGATGGTTCGTTTGGTGTTGACGTACCTGTACTTGAATGCAGGCAGTCTGTCCAGAATCCCGCACGTGCTGGTGCCCAGGTTTGGTGCATACGTGGATTGGTCCCGTAACGTCCCGCCTGGATACGGCCAGTCAATTTGCTTCGCGCAGCCCGACGATGCGGCTGTGGCGGTCTGCCAGATGCCCGTGAGCGCATCCTCGTCAGACGGACAGGGACAGGGCATGGTCATGCACGCACAAAAACCATTAGAGGTGAAGAATACTCCCAATGTAGGCGTATTGGGACCAACAGTCTTGAGCAACGGGGTCGCGCTCTGGGTGGGATGCACCCTGGTGCCGTACAGCACGTGGGTCCTCAACGGATCGGGTATCAAGGGTCGAAAGGTGGAGGAGGAGGAGGTGCTGCCGCTGTAGAAGGCTCTGCGACGGAGAGGACAATCCCAGGTTGCGCAGACAGAATTGGGGTACACTGAGTTGATGCGGTCAAGCTCCAGCACTGTGTTGATTTGCATCCACTTGAGCTTGGTGTCATCGCGTTTGGAGTTGGCATCGCCCATGCTGGTGTACGACGACAACGGGAGCTCCACCACGGACATCGCGGGTTTTCCAGCGCTGGTGTTCTTGACGTCCATGCTCACACAGTGCCCCCCGATATCAGTGAGCTTGAGTATAAGGTTTGACGTTACGTCGCCTGGTGCGATTCCACCCTGCCGGAACAATGGGTTCTCCCTGAGTCCCGATGGAAGACTTCCTCTCCAAGCGATTCTGGAGTAAAGATTCTGCACGGGGTCGCCGTCATAGGTGGTATGTCCAAGCATGCCTTGGAGATTTGAGCAGGTGGACTCGTAAACAGGTTCTTTGCCACATAAGTTGGAATCAGCGTCCAGATTGCTGGTCACGCCTGTAACAGCCTTATAATACGATGGGCAGGCCATGGGGACCGATTCTGTCACCAGAAGATCAAGAACATCGGTGTCTGTCTTGGGCGTGGGGCAGATCGGGCACATGGCGTTGATCACTCTCTGCCCGTTGATGATCTTCGTGTCGCATCCCACCAGAGGTTCAAAATCACCCAAGAGACCTGGATTGAGAATCTCTATAACAGGTTTGCCGAGGACGGTTGTGATGTAGCACGCATTGTCTTGCGCGTTGCCACGCTTGCACCATTTGTCATCAAACAAATCTTTCCAAAACATTCCCGCTTTCTTCTCGATCCCAACCCATGCAGGAATGTTCTGGGACATCATCTGAGCTTTGGAGACCTGCCAGACCAGGGTGGTTTGAGGGGGTATGACGACCCCATCCTGGACTTTGTATCCAGAGGTGGTGGAGTTTACAAAATCCTTGAGTCTGCGTCTGTTGCCGTCATAGCTGCAGTTGGTGAAGTCTTTTATGATACCCTGTGATTTGCAATCCTCGGCCTTGGCATCCATGGCATTACTGTATGCTATGATCGACAGAGGACTGTAGGCGAACTCGGCGTCGCTGGTGTACGTGCGCATGAATTCTGGAACAGTGTACGCCATTCCGACGCCCGGCAGTGCGAGATTCATTGTTTGGCCCACCAACCAACGCACCGCGGATACAGCCACATCGATCGACGCGTTGGTACCTGCAGTGGTGAGGAATGCCTGCTCCTGGCTGGTCAGGGCACCCCATCCATCCAGACTGTACAGGCTGTCCGTGGGTATGCCTGGGCTCTCCATCCTGCAGTCATGCTGCCCGGTGCAGTATGTGTTCGACACCAGCGGGCATTGCGCGCATCGCCAGAGGTGACTTCTGACTTCAACTGGTATTTGATTGCTCAAAGCGCAGGTGGGTGCAGTGGGACTGCACGAGTACAGGGGGTCCATTGACATGTAGATGTGATCTATGGAGCCATGATCCACGTCAATCGCGGAAGCCCCGCTTTCATCCGGTAAAGTAAAGAGATAATCAATGGCCGTGTTTAGGGTGGGTCTCATTTGGTTATACAATCTGGACCTTGTGGCAGTGCCATTTGTTGGCGATGGACAGAATCCCAGCTTTTTATTGGGGTTGCTTGAAAGGATTTCAGGGTACTCTGCAGAAAGCTTGCACTTTGTTGTCAGTCCTGCTCTACACTCAGGCGTGAAAGTTCGCAATTCGTAGTCTATCACTCTGCCTTCTGGGCGCATGTCCCTGAATATTTTGGAAAAGCGCTCGCTGTCTGGCTTATAGTCATTGAAGCACTTATCCCCTTCATTATCTATCAGACATCGTTTGTAGTAGGATACGGTGCACGCGTATGGATCATTGCGATCTTCACACCAGGGTCTGTTATAAAAAGTATAACGATCACAGTCTTTTATCCTGCCCACTGCTTCTCCAGGGAACATCATACATCCATAAAGTGCATCTTGCTTCTGCTTGGTACAAAACTCTTGCATGGATCTGTGATCGCTAGGTTGTGTTTCTCTTATTTTCGCAAAGCTTCGCATGTCACTCTCCTCAACAACACAGCCAGAATTCAAGCAATTGATGCCATCATCGGCTATCTTAGTGTGGATGATTGACACGATTTTCTGGATCCTGTTGAAAATATCTTCATCCGATTTGATGCCAAATATCTCCTTCCCTCTCGAGTTCACTGTTAGGTTTCTCGGTTGTAGGACAGAAAAAAGAGTATCTGCATCAGGAACCAAGCCTTCCGGGCCTTGCAGGTTACAAATCTTCCCAGTTTTCTGTTGCAAATTTCTCCTATAAGTATTGAATGTGTTCATTCTGTCCACTGCCTGCAACCACGCATCAGTATTATTGTCTGTACATGGAAATGTTTCAACATCTGCTATTTTTGTCCCATTGATGTAATATTCAAACATGTACACCTTCAGCTTGAATTCTTCACCTTTAGTGACCCACCTGAAAGGCATATGTTGATTAGGGTCCTGGTTATCCCAGGCAGACAGTTTGGGATCAGGTGGCATGCAGTATTTTTCTATCCCGTATAAATCAAGCTCGCTAATTTCCGCAAATCTGCTTTCCCATGGAAGAATTTTTCCACTGAATGTTATTTGATAATAGGTCACTTCTTTCATGATGACCTGTTCCACCGTTCTGGAAGAGGGGAATCTGTTTTCAGCTGGTTTGAATTTATTGTGAAAGGGGTGATTTGCGTCCACACACGTGAACCGAGCACAGTCCCACTCCTCCTGCTGATAAGCATCCAGTGAGACTCCAAATGGCACTGAAATCTTTGTGAGAAGCGAAAAATCACTTTGAGGGATCAATGTATTGGAATCCACATAGCAATCCTCCTTGGGCAGGGCCGGGTTCTGAAATATGTCACTGCACATCCTGATACTCCCAACGCCATCCAGGTTAACAGTGGAATACTCGTTACTCATTGGTTTTGGCATGTTGGACTTGACAAGAATCCTATTCTGCAATGAGGCAGAACACTCGCCCCAGGTTTTACAGACACAGCTCTCCCCTTCTCTATGGGGTACACTGTATCTTATCTGATTTGTGCAACCGTTCGGAATTCCTGGATATGTATCGCGCAACTCACTCCATTTATCACTGCCAACGTCGTCTGATCTTGCTATGTTTGAGATATAGACGTGCCAGTCCTCTGAGTAACTCGCTATCTGATCCAGTCGCACAGTTGTATCTATTTGTATGTTGGTCGAAATAAAATAACTCAGCAGCTGTTCACCAAAACCAGTAGCCTTGGAAAGAGTAGCTATGCTAGGGTATTCACTTCTGAAACAGCTCACTCCTGAACACACTGTCTGATTGAAGGAGTCTGTGTACACTGCAGTGATGTCGAACGGCCACCCTTGTTGATAGCTGTTCATCCATTCCGATTGATACCGCTCCGACCTCGCTGCATATTCATTGACATACATCTTCTTTTCATAGCACTTCTTGATGATCTTATTCAGAATCTGCCCAAGCTTGAAAAACCATGCGTTTCTTCTTTCCTTGAACTGGTCTGATACTTTGTTGACCGTTGTTCGCGGAATCACACCTGGAAGTCGCTGGAGTATAGCCAGCAGTGTCCCGTTGTTGATTGTTGCTGGGTCAGGAAAGGATAGTTCACCAAAAAGAGTTTTCAGTTTTGGATTATATGGAGGAAAGACAATCTCGGTGGGCCATAATTGATTAGTTGAAATAGACACAGAGGGACACTCCATACTGCCGACTTCATACTCTGCCATGCTCACCCCTCCTAGCCAGACACACCTGAACCACCATACAAACGGAACCTCATAAACCCCTCTTGTTGTGAGGTAGTATATCTGTTTAGGTGTGCCTGCTTCCTCATAAAAGGGTTTGGATACAGCATTGATCCTGTCATGCAATGCAATAAATTTTTCTGTCCCGTCCATATACTCGGCAAACGTGCTTGGGGCAGACCCTATGAATTTCAGGATGAAGATATCTGGCAACTGTTTCAGCTGATTGAATACAGTTACCAAGTTCTCCTTGATATAAAATCCATTCAAAACAAAGGACAGCGATGGTGCTGTACTCAAGAGCGCAGTTGATGTTCTGTAATATTTGTAGGCGTAGGCTAATGGCACAACAGCGTAATCCAGATTGCATTGCACAGACGTGGTCAATCCAGTGACTATGAATCCGAATGAACCACATGTGATCATGTCCATAACAGAATACTCTCTGGAAACGCCGTTATCCAATACCATGCGGGTTACAGTTTTGCCATTGACCTTAAATCCAGGCTGTAATCCACATATATTGACCTTGCTGCATGGTTTGACCATGGGATCACTGGTACCCAAGCCCAATTCAGCATACGTTTTTGGAATCCCTGTGAAGCCTTTGGTCTTTTCACCCCGTGTGAGTGATAATAGTGGCAGAGTTTTGTCTTGCCTGTAAGTTCTGGTGCGGGAATCCAGCTGGGCTCTGGCTGGGGTTTTCTGCCCTATTGCATTGAAAATGCCCAGAAAGGCCTCGTTGGGAGTACACGATACAAAACCCTCATAAAACTGGTACTCCCTGTCGCATGGGTGCGCCTTGACTTTGAGAACCCCGTCATCGAAGGCTGAGTTTGGCGATGCATGATCTGAAAAGTTCCACTGAAATACTCCTTTGAAACCGGCACACGATGACCCAAGGACGCATTGATTGGTTTCTGCCATCTTCCTGTTCTCATACCAGGACCGAAATGAACACAGCCCAGACGATTTGAGTATGTCAGGCACGTTTTCAGCTACGCTGGTTCCCCAGGTACTGTCCTGTAGCCCTGTGAGGCATTGCTGTGAGTGGGTTCTAAAGGAAATATCTTGGTTGAGACTGTTGGTCACCTTCCAATAAGGAAGCACGCATTTCCCGTCCCCTGCGCACATCTGATTGCCTGTGCAATGGGAGTGCTCTGTGCAATCAAAGGTCCCTGCTGTCATTTTGGAGCACACCCCCGCTGTTGCGCTTGCGGATCTCAGGCACTTGAGACCTGCAACACCACAGTCAGCGTCGACCCTGCATGTCCGTATGGGGTATGGCCCACACCCAGGGCCCCATTCTGTCACATCCAGCGGCAAGAGGCCACCCGTTGTTTCCTGCTGAAGCGTTCCCACTGTCCACTGGCGCGGAGGGTTCACGTCGGTATTTACAGCCCATGGTGTCGCTGAAGAATCCGGTGCACAGTACTCTGTCCCATCGACCCAGGGCGTTGCCTGGGCAGGGGATGGAACCATGGGATCTGATTTTGCCTCTGCGTTCTCCTTTGTGCAAGCGACCATGGTATTGAGCCCTGTCATGGGCATGCCGTAGTTGTTTGTCCTGCACACACCGGATGCCCCAAACGCGTTACGCCTGAGCAGCGCGTCGTTGGTCTCGTCCTTTGCAAAGACCATCCGCTTCAGGGCAGGGTCCCATCGCCACGAGGTGTCGAAAGTCTTCCATTGATATTCAGGGACCCGGGAGCAACCAGGGGTTACATGGTACCCAGCTGGAAACTTCCAGTCGTCTGGCCACCAATCCTGGAGGTAATCGGCATCCCAGATCTCCTTGTGGAGCGCCCAGTGGGTGATTTCCTGCGTATTGACCTTGAAGTTTCGCTCGTCCTTGCTCATCAGACTTGCAAACGAACCGCTGCCTATAGGGACGCCTGCCTCGGTCTCTCCTGGAACGACGGTCTCGCCCACCAAATCCTGCAGCCCTTGCATCAGGCACGTTGATCGTGTATCGCTTGGGATGTTGACCACAGGGAAGGAGTAGTAGCCACCAGTCCAAAATCCAGCACAGGTCCTGGTGGCTGTGTACGCCAAGCAGATGCATGGGTCAAATATGCCTTCCAATGCCGTATTCCAGATAACAAGCAGGCATCCTGGCGTCACGGAGTATAACGGGGTCTTGCCGTTGGTGGTGGAAACCGTCACTGAAAAGGGACAATGTGCAGTGGTGGTATGGCTGGTGGCATTGTAAGCCTTTGCTATTCTGTGCAGGTTGCACACGGCCAGCTCCTCCAGCTTGTACTGGCACCTTGTCCTCCACTTGTCCGCCACCCCCTGCTGCTGTCCAGTGGCTGCATCCAGTCCTGCCGCCCTGTACACGGTGAGCCGGGCGAGTTCTATGCCGTACCGCGTGCAATAAGTCTGCGGCGTTGACTGCCTGACACCCTGCGCGACAGGGAAGAGCTCATCTACAAAGTGGTCAGCGATGCTGGGATTGAGATTGATGTTGCATTGCAGTGCCGCGTGCTTGGAGGACGTTTCCATGGGATTCACCCGGGTTTTAGGATTCACGATGCTGGTTTGCGCGTCGAAGAGCCAGTCTGTGTTCCCTTTTCTGAAGCCACCCACACCCTCCGTCAGAATTTCCTGGGTTGAGTTCGCCAGAGGCAATCCAGCGGTTGTCTCCATGAACCCCCCCCAGTGCTCTGATATCTGGAGCGCAGGGCACGGGTACGTAGTGCTGGGCTGTCTTTCCAGAAGAGTCTCCAGCGCCGCCAGCACTGCTGCATGGTCAGATGAATTGTACATCTGCTTCTGGTCCTGGCACACGCGGAGAAAGCCCACAATCTGCAGCAAGGCATTGCACAGATCACTGGGGATTTTGCACCCTCCTCCTCCAGAAGGATTCCACCAGCCGCAGTAACAGTCTGCACCGCCCAACCCTCCCAAAGTCATGGAGGAGAACCCGAATCTTGGCGCGGTCCTGCTCCCGACATTGAAGAAGACGTTGTTCTCTGGTACCCTGGGTGTTGTCCGCTTGCAAACTTCACTGTCAGAAGGCGTGTATCGCGCATTGTAGTGCCAGTAGACGGGAGATGATTTGTACGCCTGCAAGGTGACAGATTGGATAAACTCTTCCGTGTAAGTGATATTGATGGTGTTGGACGATTTTGACATTGGATTGTACATGGTGCTTGGCATCTGAGGTCTTCCGGTGGTGATGTCCACTGGCATAGTCCACATCACTTGCTGCAGAAGCCCAGTGCAATGCTTCCACATGGTATTTTTGAAAGGGTAGTTGTACTCTTCGTATGTAGAGACCGGTTGTGCAGTGTCGAACAAACCAGCATCAATGACTTCAAACTTGGAAGCCTCCCACGAACTCCTGTAAGCCTGCTCGCCCAGGGGGTCGTACATCAGCCACGGATCATTGAACGTCCAAATGTCATTCTGCATGAAGCCGCCCATCCCCTCAAGCAAATCCGCTGCCAAGGTAGACCCGTTGATGTAGGAAAAGGCTTCCATCAGACCATTTCCAGCCAGCCCCCCGCAAACGTTTCTGCAACACGCCACGGACGCAGCCACCTCGTAACCAGCGGGGCAGGCACACGGCTCGGTGGCGCACTGATTCTGCTCGGTGCAGCAATCCCACCCTACACTGCTCCCGTTCTTGCAGGTGCATTGGTAGTTGGTGTCCAATTCCCACGCCTCCTTGGTTCGATTGATCATTGCTCTCACCACCTCCACCACCAGTTTTCTCGCTGCATCGCTGTCTTTCATGCCGCCAAATTTGTTCCTTAGATAGTATTTGATCACAGCCCGTCGTGCATACGTTCCGCAAGTGTACGGGGGCTCTGTATCGCGTCGCCCGTTCCTGTTAGTCAGTTTTGCACCAGAGCAGGGTAGATCAAACAGGCGACTCTTCTCGTTGTCTTTGTTCTGCCGACGGGACCAGACCACCTTTTCCACCGATTCCGGGCCCGGGGTGAGCGTGGCCGAAGTTAAGGGCCCCTGCGAAAATAAAACAAAAGGAAAAAAAGTCAGAAAACAAAACAACAGGAACAATGCTCGCTGTTTTCAGAGTCCCTTGGAATGCAGTGCTCGCTGTCACCGTGTTCTTCCTGGCATGCCTCTCCACTGCAATTGAGTGCGTTGAGATGGGGTTTGCACTCGTCAAATACTCAGTGGACGCCGCTGGCGCGCAGTTGTGTGAGTGGTTTGTCTTACCATCATCACACAGTCGGCGAATTGATGCAGAATATCGCCTGTTACGGGGTGTGGAGTCAGGATTAGCTGTAACCAAATAAAGTGTTCTAAAAGAAAAAGACACACACCTTCTGCAGAAAATACCGAGATGCGTAGGTTGGCCCCATCCCAGTTTTTCAATGCTTCAATAGCCTTCAGAACACTGGCCTTTTCCACCGCCATGATATTTTCTGCCCATTCCCTGCGCTGCACGTCGTCCGGTATCTTCATGGCGTGCTGCGTAGCAACTGGCACTTTGTTGGTGGACCGTCCAGACCACAGCATATGAGGAATATTGCACCCTGTTCTATTTGCATGGCTTTGCAAACAGGCCTGAAACGGGGCTGCTTTGGACACGTCTGGTAAATTGGCAGGCCCTGAAAATGTGAGACAGGCGTCTATCATTTTGTTAGGAACAGGGCTGTCCAGGGTGATATTCCCGTATTCAAAATAGTCCATCGCCTGCTGCCCCTTGAGGAAGTAATCTGTCATGCACCCCACATTGTCGTACCCGTTTGCTCTCTGCTCGAGCAGGCACTTGCTCACCCCAAACGTGTCCCTGATTTCGCTGGGCATTTCCAACCGCAACTTTTCCTGCAATGTTTTGTTGAAAATCACATAAGTCCCTTGGTCCCATGTCATTTCCTGGTAGTTCGACAGACATCGCTGGTACACAGAGAGTAGAGAGATCTGCTGTTGCTCAAACACGTCGTTCTTGGGCGTCATGGCGGCACACGATGCGTCGTTTTTGGATGCCACGCACTCGAGATACGCATCAAAGTCGCCCAGCATGGCTTTAAGCTGAAACAGCGAGAACGGGTTCCACACGTACTTGACGCTCCCGTCAAAATCCAGCATGGACATGACGGTGCTGCACCAATACGCCCCGTCGCGGTACGTCTGTTTCTGGCGGTACTCGGGGATTTGCACGGGTTGATCGCCGCACGGACACTTGTACAGCACCCTGGTAGTGAAATCGGGGGCACGGCAGCTGGTGGGTGGGGTGGGTAAAGGGTCGAGGTCAGTACATATTACACGGTGTGACCTGTGTCAGATATGACAGAGAATTACTGTGTGGTGAAATACATCCACTTGAAGGACATGAATCCCTCAACTCTACACACCACTCAGGACTTTGAATACAGCAGTGCCGTCATCAGCCACTCCTCGTACGAGGAAATGGAGCAGAGAGTGAGGGAGCACTGCCCCTCGGATTTTATGTGCTTCAACCCCATCACCTTGCACCACGAGGTGCTGTGGCGGACGAGTCTCAGAGCGGCGGGGAACGGGCTGGTGGAAGTGGACCAGTTATTCCAACCCATCGATGATATTGACTACATGGCCATCCGATGGAACCGCTCGCGGGACGAGACTCCCATGCTCTCAGTCTGCGTGCATATCCAGCAGTGCGTGGCCATTCTAGCGTAAGGCTTTAGATTCGCGAGCGATCTGTAAAGTCAGTCGCAGGAAAACAATGAACGTCACTATCAGTACCAGGCGAGTATCCACTGCATTGATGGCCCCCAGCACGTGATCGGATATCTCATTCAGGGCGACATCCACCAGAACCTCCGACGGTGCGCGTCGCAACCAAACCTTGGCTCTATACATCGCGCGGCGCGGTCTGGTGCACACGTGCTCGAGAGCAGAGACAGCCACAGCGCAGGAAATGGGATCAAAAGCAGGTGTGATCATCATTGCAGCGTGTGGATGTGGTTTATAGCGTGAAAAGGTAAAAAAATAATAAACTCACTTGCGTTGATCGACGGTCTGCAGGATGTCCTGGAGTCCAAGGATTACGCCCTGTGCGTAGGTGAACATCACGTCCAATGGATGTTTCATGGCGTCCAGCGGCAGCGATAGGGCCAGTCCTCCCAGTTTGAGCAGCAGCTGTGACGACCCAGAGGCGGAGGACTGATCGTTGTCCATCCCAGAATTTGTCCCCTGTGCATTCTCAGCAAACACCTGTGTCATGCATATTCCCGCAGCAGCGCTGGATGCCGTTTGGATTTCAGGGTCTCCAATGGCTATGTGATTATCCCCCGCAATGACACCCACCAGGCTGTTTGCTTGGCACACCATGACCTTTTGGGCTGCTATGGCTGCATACAGTGGAGCCAAGGTTAATTGGAAGAGAAAATTCGTCACGGACGTCATGGTCAAGCTGAACATGGCCAAGAATCTGTTGTCAACAGGTTCTCCTAGTGCAGTGGACCCTACAGGCACTGCTGCTTGGACGATTCCATTGACAGTGGATGTGATGACCGAGACCTGCGAGGCTAAAATGTCCTTCATAGAGCAGACCAGTCCATAAAACACTTGGTCAGGCCAATCTATGGATTTTGGAGGGTTGAGCCCGCCCGATGCCTGTATGATCGTCACCAGAGTAGATGCTATGATGGACCAAATCCCTTGGATGGCGGACAGCAGCGCAAAATAGGTCGACTCCGTGATACCCCCAACAGCGCAGAGTGGTCTGAGCTGATTCACCTGGGAGCCAATGCACCTGGCCACCTGGCACTGCTGGGCAGCGAAGCAGAGGCGCTGGACCGCCAGCCTGGTACACCCTATGCAGGAGTTTAAGCTGCACGTCTGGATATTGGTTGTGGAGACAGAGGCAGGGATAGAAGCCTTGGTAACCGCTGTGACCTTGATGTCGCCCAGATCCAAGGACAGTATTCTGAGCCAATGGCTTGCGTCGTTGGAGGTGATGAAAATGGTGAATGCTCTCGGGGTTTTCGAGAACACATAATGTGATACTCTGGATTGCTTCCCCCTGGTCTTGACGGGGACGTTCTGGCGCTCAAAATCATCGTGCTGTGTGCACCGTGTAAATTCAGCCTTGGCGTCCGAAGTTTGCAAATAGCAGACTTGCATGGGCGTCTCAGCATAAGGCAGGAGCAACACCTTGGTCTGCTGTGTATCCGCACCAAACACCGACCCGCTCGCCTGTGACGTGATGACCACGTGATACAAATCCTGATCCCAGATGTTGGTTTCCACGAGCGAGAAAATCCACCCAGTGGTCCCCGATGAGAGCAGCTTGTAATTTTGAAACCCGCTATCGGTGGTGCGAACCTGCACTATCGCATACGAATCCAGCGCCTGCATCCGCTCAAATCCGATAATATTCGACGCTACATCCGCCGGTGTGAACTCCTGGCACCCCGTGTTGAAGCACGCCTGGATGAGCTGGTCCTGCAGGCCAACCACGGCATAGAGCGTCATCCAGTCCCCGCCAACGCCGAAGCTGACGAATTGGA
>CAYQOJ010000006.1:36160-47315 GCA_964419105.1 uncultured Methylococcus sp. | reverse complement strand
CGGATATGACCATTTCCAGTTTTGGTAATGCCACCACGATGCCGACTCCCACCACTGGAGTACTCGCTCGGAACCAACCCAAGATACGCCATCAACTGAGGCGCACTATCAAAGCGCTTGATGTCGCCAAGTTCGGCGATGATGGTCATCGCGGTAATCAACTGCACACCCCGTAAAGCCATAAGCCCGGTAATCACATCCTTGAAAATGGAATGCTTGGCCATCTCCGCGATTTGTTGATCCAAGGTATCGATTCGAGTACCCATCGATTCAACGGAGTTCATGTATTCCTGAAACACGATGTGCTGATTCGGATGAGCGAACTTCTGATCTGCCAGCCACTTGAAGTGCGTTCGAGTCCAATTGCTCTTGCCTGAAAATCGGCGGCCATGTCTCAGTAAAAATGCGAGCAGCAACTGCTTGGTTTTCTTCTGCAACCCTTTCAAATCTTCTCGTGCTCGAACGAGGTCCCTCAACGCTTCCTGCTCATCATCGGGAACCCAGGAGCCCGTCAATTCGCCTGCCCGCAAAAGCCTTGCCAACATCACGCTATCACGACGATCCGTCTTGACCCGGTCCCCCGCTTTTCGAAGGATCAGGGATGTTGCTGCAACCAGGCAATCCCAACCCAGATCAATTAACTGCCGATGGATCCCGAAGCCACAGGGGCCAGATTCGTAACAGAAGAGTAGTCCACCCGTTTCCGGCTTGATCTTCTCGCAAAGCTTGCGAATGGCCTCCGGGGTATTCTTGATCTCTCCGTAGTAACGAACCTCGCCTCCCGATGCCTCAGCAATGGAGATCGCGATCGTTTCCTTGTGAACATCTAGACCAACGTATTTGCTACCATCATTCATGACCTGTCACCTCAATTGTGGCTCTGAGCCCTTGGTTTTTGCGAACTTCAAGCTTAACCCACGTCGCTTGAGGTCCGGCAGGTCATCCATATTGTCTGAACGACGGGGTTTCTCGCGAGAAAAATGATGAACCACGCGGCGTATCATGCGAGCTAGGTGAAAGGAAACACGTAGAGATGCACCTTAAACGCTATACAGACTATTCGCTCCGAGTTCTGATCTATTTGGGAACACAACCCGAGCGGCTCGTCACCATTTCAGAAATTGCTGAAGCTTTCAGCATTTCAAAAAATCACCTCATGAAAGTTGCAAAGGATCTCGTAGCTCAGGGGTTCGTTCGCAGCGTGAAGGGAAAAGCGGGTGGACTGATGCTTGCGCTCGATCCGACACAAATCAATATCGGTCAGGTCGTCCGGCGCATGGAAAGTGACTTTGAATGGGTCGAATGCCTCGGAAACAGCAATACATGCTGTATCCTGCCGGCCTGCAAACTCAAACCCATTCTCTTCGATGCGGGACAAGAGTTTCTCAAAGCACTTGACCCTTACTCTCTCGCCGATGTCCTGATGAACCGTTCCGTCCTTATCCGCCTGATTACGGGTAAAAAAAAGACGCCCTGGAACGATTGATCGGGGTCGAATATCGACCTCCCCCTGTCGCAAACTTTGATGGCGCATCGACACCACTTGATAATGATGCATATGTTTTGCATTATTAGCCCAGAGACAGCTGCCCCAATCCAATTCGGCGCCTGATCTCGAGTCACATTCATTAAGAACAACATTCGGAGAAGCCATGAGCCTTTACGAGCAACTCGGCGGCGAAGCAGCAGTTAATGCAGCCGTCGATATTTTTTACAAGAAGATGATTGCTGACGCACGAGTCAACCGATTCTTTTTTGGAGTTGACATGGCTCAGCAAGCAGCAAAACAAAAGGCGTTCTTGACGATGGCCTTTGGCGGCCCTCACAACTACACCGGCCTCGATATGCGCAAGGGTCATGCCCATCTCGTTGAGCAAGGCCTCAACGATCAACACGTTGACATCGTGATTGAACATTTGGGCGCCACACTCAAGGAACTCGGTGTTGCTGACGAACTGATTACGCAGGTTGCAGCTATTGCTGAAAGTGCCCGCGGCGACGTTCTGGGGCGCTAAGACTTATGGTGAAGGTCGTCTACGAAGGAAAATCTTACGAACTTCCACCGGGAGAAACCCTTCTCGACGGCCTTCTCTGCCAAGGACTGATGCTTCCACATGGCTGTAAGACTGGTTCGTGTCAAAGCTGCCTTCTCAAATGCACAAAAGGCCCGATTCCAAGTAAATCGCAACAGGGACTCAAGCCGGCACATCAAATTAATAATTACTTCCTTGCGTGCCAGTGTGTTCCAGATCAAGACATGCAGGTGACTCTCCCCAACCTCGCCGCAGACCGTTTCAAGGCGACAATTAAAGGACTTCGAATCCTGACCTCCGGCATCATGGAGGTCTCACTTAAGCCCTATTGCGAAATGAATTACCGCGCCGGTCAATTCATTCATCTCTTCCACCCCGATGGGTCATCACGCAGTTATTCGCTGGCCAGTGTTCCGGGTTTGGATGATGGCCTCATCCTACATGTCAGAGAATATCCTCACGGCAAACTGAGTTCATGGATTCACCACACGTTGAAACCAGGTGATGAGGTCACTGTCAGTGAAGCGCTGGGGGATTGTTTTTATCTCCCTGGAAATCCCGATCAGACCCTGCTTTTGATTGGAACAGGAACGGGGCTAGCCCCTCTTCTAGGCATCATCAAGGATGCATTACAGCAGGGACACCAGGGGGCAATTCATCTCTTTCATGGCGCAAAAGAAACTAATGGTCTCTATCTTCGGGATGAATTGAATCAAATCCACAGAATCCATCCGCAATTCAGTTATACCGGAACCGTTTCATCCTCCCCCGCCCCTATCCCTTCGGACATCACAAGAGGTCGCGCATCAGATATCGCTCTTGCAACGCATCCTGATCTTAAGGGATGGCGCATTTATCTTTGCGGCAATCCCGACATGGTTAAAGCAACCCAAGTGCAGGCCTTTCTCGCCAATGCGTCTTTGAACGATATTCATGCGGATCCTTTTGAAATCCAATTTTGACATCCTCCCCGGCCTGAAGATCTGGGATTCCTCATGCGCTTGGATTTGGCATTGAGCCACCTCCAAGCCACTCTGGTGAGTTCCTGCCGCTGCTAGGCCTTCGGGCATCATTCACTCCACGGCGATCCGGGCTATGCTTGTGCACGCGATAGATGCGCCTGCTCCTCGTCTCGCAGTTTTTGCATCTCGCGGGCTAGCAGCTGATCGGGCCGACGACATCGGCATTTTTCCTCATAACCGCAAGCCATGAAGACAAATCGGGCATGCGTCCGCCGGTTGTGTGCCGATACGTATTAACAGCATGGACATTCGCTGCGTGTGTTCTCTGGTGACACAGCAACGAGTCACAGATGGCACCTAGAGTGGTGAGGAAATTGGGAGATTAGAACCTTGGGTGCGTCCGCAGCTTGATACATAGTTATGTTCGGTAATGCGACCGCAGGCCGCCAAAAGATAAGACCAGTTAGCCCTTACACCTATTTCAAGAGAACTCTCCAAGAGGTAATTAAACTCCTCAGTCATGCCATTCTTCTCAGCCAAAAGCTTTGCCCATGACATACGGTCTGAATCTTCCGGAAAAGTCTGACGGTAGCATTCAACGTGATGGTTATCGATTTTCATGGTCACCTCCAGATAAGGTCTTAAACAACACTAGCCACATTCTCATCCTGAGGACAGAAAACGTCCGTCCGAATCATTACGGACGAGTGTCATAAGACTTTCAGTCTTGCATCAGATTTCGTTCCCTTTGGCGTGGCGCCAATACCCTCTCAACAGCCGACGACGGTAGACGGGATATCAACGCTGAGCTGGGTGCCGTCAAAGCGCACCACGGCTCTGATATCGATACTCGTGACGAGATCCGCAAGATTTAGGGCATGGGCTTGGTAGAAAGGAAGCCCTGAGGTCGGATCTGTTGTGAGGCCAGCAATCGCCTGACCACCGATCGAAGCCTGATTCAATAGATCGCTATGGAACGAAAGGTTTGTGTAAAAGCTTTTGATATCTGTCCCGATCAGATCAAGGCTGATAGTGGTCTGATTGCCGGTTTTTTGCACCAGGCTTGCACTAAGGGCCACCCCCGCGGATGGAGCTTGAGCATCGCTCGTGGATGCGTAGACCGGTGATGAGGCAAATGCAGCACCGTTGACATCGGCAAGAGTAATTTGGAGCGTTGCTAGCGATCCCGTCAGACTAATCTCGGTTGTCCCAGGATTCCTATTGAGCGCGCCGAGGCGGTCTGATCGTTTTGACTCGCCCTGACCCCCACCTTTCTGAATCAATTTGGGTACGAGGCTGTAATCAACCACAAGAGTCGAACCAACCGCACTCAAAACAGAAACGAATGATAGTGAGGCAGAGCGGTCCGACCCGCTCATAGCGGTGGAGGCAGCCATCGCCTGCGCCTTCACAACACACGATGAGGGAATCTGAAATTTGACCTTATTATGGGTGGACCTTGAGTACTCTTTATCTCCTGTATCAGCTAGAGCAGAAGACGACATTAGCAGGGCAATAAACGCATGGAACAAAGTCTTTATTTTCATGTCATTCTCAGCATTCAAAAATCCAAATGATCCGACCAGCTTCAGAGGAGAGAAGACCTCCGATGGCATGACTTTATTTAATTACTAAACTCTAACCATCAGGATTACTACCTATTTAATTTAGGTTAACGAATTCGTTTCTGAACGGGGCCAGACCCACTCCATCACGAAGATTCTCGTCCCCTTCTTTACGAACAACCTGAAATCCAATTTTTCCCATACCTGGATTATCAACCCATAAATCCATAAACTGATCCATTGTTAATGTTCTATTCCCCCATGCAGGATCCGCAATCAACACGCGATTCTCGAGAAAGCCCCGAAAGACAACGAAATGGTTGTATCCGTTAATATAAACAGGGACTATCATCGGAGCCCTTGCAATAAGGTCATCAAATGACATTTTTCCAAGACCAACCCCCTCATAACCCATGCGGTCAACATATCTCTTAAGATCCATCAATGAAAATCCAAGCCTCAGCTTTATAAGGTCTGGATTTTTTAGATACTCATCACGCTGCATCATCGCTCTGGCTATGTCCTGCTCTCTTACATCTTCACCATAATGATATTTAAGAATGGTTCCGAGAGCCGCAGCACCACAACTAATGTCCCATTTCTGGATCATGACTTTTTCTTGCCTCTTCTCCATTAGAGTTTCAACAGGCCTTCCCTGAACATCTTTAATAAAAAAAATAATATAAAATGGAATAATAAATAAGGTACGGGTAAACATTTATTGATCATCCCCCCGGAAGAAAGAAAGGGCGAGACAATTAATCATCTCGCCCTTTTCAGTTTCAACGAAGTGCTCAAGGTAAAGAGTGCTTTGGAGTTGGTTTGCTTGTGTCAATCCAGCCCACTTAAGCCATCACATTGAACCCATCAACTGACCCCTCGACTTAGCGGAGACGGGGTACGACGAAGGCTGTTGAACCCGCAGACACAAATGAGGCGCTGGTTACAGAGCCCACTGCTGCGACCGCAGGAACTCGATGAGACCCAAGAGCAGTTGCGCCGGCACTTCCACCTGAAAGAGCGTAGACACCGCCGTTGCCAGTCGCTGCAGCGTTGTCAACGCCCGCAGAGGCCAGCGGTCCACCAAATGCAATCGCGTTAATGGCGTTACCCGAGTGACCCGACTGGAAAGTTGTGCTGATAACACTTGGAGCGGTACCTGCACTCACCATATCCAGATCCAGCGCATTCAAAGCGACCGGTTCTGCAGCGTAAGCCATATTGCCAGCAACAAGAATTGCACCAGTTACGATTGCCTTTGCATAGTTAATCATAGTTATCTCCTAAAGAATAAAGGTGATGACCTAACGGCCGTCTTAACCTCTCTCATTCAAACCATTAAGGCGATTTTATGTGTTTCAAAAACAGCCTGTAAATCTTTTGAACATCAAGAAGTCGATACCAGTCTAATTCTTTGGAGAGATGCGAATATACGTTTGATTAGCTATGTATTTCGCCATATAGAGAATGATCCAGAGAAAGCAACCTAAAGGCGGCAGAAAAACAGAATCAAAAGAAAATAATCCTGTTAAATATAATCGAATTATCACAACAATAATTGCAACCCGCAATAGACCCACTCGACAACCAAGGGCGCCTTGACTGCGATTGGGGCACTAATTTGCATTAGATTATGAAATATCACTTGACTCTGGCCTTCTATCAATCCGAAATCGCACCCAAAGCTTTCTTGATTCTTCCATAACCACAAAGAAAAAAACAAAAGGAATAAAAATGATCCAAATCGAGTAATCCAGTGGAACGGTGTTGATCAGAATATTTCCAACAGGGTGATAGATCAAAAAAAAGATAAGGATAGCCCCCAAGATCGTTCCCATAACCAAATTAGGGTTTGCTTTCAATCGAGCATCAAAGATGGACAGAGAGGCATGACGACAGTTGAAGGCATTGAACAGTTGAACCATGCAAATCGAGGCAAAGCAGCTTGTCGTTGCCTGAAAATAGATGGGGGAGTTGAGATCAATCAGATCACCAAACTGCCATCCTGATATACGCAGTGTCATAAAATAAACAAACATCGCCAAGATGGCCTCCATTAATCCCAACCAAAGGTAAGCGCGTGAAAGCGTCCTCCAGTTTAAAAGGCGATCCCTTTGGCCTCTTGGAGCCTCTCTCATCACCCCCCTTTCAGGAGGTTCTGTGCCCAGTGCTACAGCGGGAAACATATCTGTCCCCAAGTCGATTGCGAGCACCTGAAGCCCAGTCAAAGGCAATGGGACCTGAATGACCATGAATGCAAGGCATGGAATGAGCTCTGGAACATTCGAAGCGAGGATGTATGTCAAAAATTTACGAATATTGGAGTAGACCGCCCGCCCCTCCTCAATTGCCGCAACAATGGTTGCAAAGTTGTCGTCTAAAAGGACAATGTCAGCCGCCTCTTTGGCGACATCGGTTCCACTAATTCCCATTGCCACGCCAATATCCGCTGTTTTCAGAGCCGGCGCATCGTTGACACCGTCTCCGGTGAGAGCCACACGATGCCCTTTTTGCTGGAGCGCTTGAACCACACGTCGCTTCTGGTCAGCTGTGACCCGCGCCACAACGACATTCGGATGATCAAGTGCGATCCCGAGCTGGGAGGCGCTCATCTTAGAAATCTCATCGCCAAGCACCAATTGAGCCTGATTGTTTTTAAGTAGCCCAATCTCCCGCGCCACCGTCATCGCGGTAATCGGATGATCCCCCGTCAGCATGATGACTTTGATTCCGGCGAGATGACATTGCGCTATAGCTGTTGGCACTTCAGGACGCACCGGATCATGGAGTCCAATCAGTCCGGCAAAGACTAGATCTTTTTCACAGGGCTCTTCGCTTGCCGAAAATTCACGAAATGCCATTGCAATGACACGTAATCCGCAAGCCGCAAGCTTGGATTCTGCCACTGTAATTCTCTCAGTGAGCGCGTCATCTATCGTGCGTTGCTCTCCCTTTTCATGCACACTCTTGCAGACGGGTAACACACCCTGAAGCGCCCCTTTACAAAGAAGGGTCGTAAACGCTCCCTCACGATAGCCCACTGACATTCGTTTGCGCTCACTATCAAAGCCTTGTTGCCAAACCTTCTTCCCAATATCTACTCCCTGTCCTTTTTGGAGTGCAAAATCGACAAGTGCGATTTCCATTCCATCCCCCAAACGCGTACTGACACCCTCTCGAAGGACAGATCGAACTGAGTGACAGGTACTCGCGACCCTCATCATCCAATCCAGTCCAGGACTGCTCAATAGGTTTGGATCATCATGAGAATAGGTCACCCCATCGAGATGGACTTTGGATACCGACATTCGGTTTTCGGTTAAGGTTCCTGTCTTGTCAGTACAGATGACGGTCGTAGCCCCTAAGGCTTCTACTGCAGGAAGGTGACGAACGAGCGCATTTCGTCTTGCCATCCTTTGTGTCGCGATGGCTAATGACAATGTTAGTGTCGGTAATAATCCTTCTGGGACGAGGGCGACAATGATGCCTATGGCGAAAATGAAGTTATCCCAAAATGGAGCATTGATCGCCTGCCCGACCATGAACACGCCTCCACCCAGGGACAACGCAACAGTTCCAATCATGATCGAGATTCGCTTCATCTCCAATTGAAGGGGAGACTTTTGCTCAGGGATCGCTTGTGTCAAATGGGCAATCTGTCCGAACTCCGTTAGCACGCCTGTCGCATAGGCTACTGCACGGGCGGATCCATTTAGGACCACCGTACCGGCGAGTACGATGTTATTTACCTCCAGTGAATTGACGTTGTGTTCAGACAGATGCGTGCGAGCCTGTGGTAAGGATTCCCCGGTTAAGGTTGCGAGATTGACATCCAACCCAAGGCTTTCAAGGATTCGTCCATCTGCAGCAACCCTATCGCCCTCCTCTATTAAGAACACATCGCCTGGCACCAAAAGATCAGCTGAAAGCTCAATTAAAAGGCCACCTCGTATGATCTTTACCTTAGGAGGCAACATCATTCGAAGCGCTTCCAGTGCCCGTTCCGCGCGATACTCCTGGAAAAATGAAAAAATCGCATTCAAGAGGATCACCATAACAATGGCGATGGCTAACTGAGCCATTCCCTGCCCTGGTGACAAGCTATCTCCTAAGACGGCAAGACCTGCTGCAACCCAGAGGATCCAGGCAAAGAAATGGGTGCATTCCCGAATAAATCGGACTACCAGATGTGTTTTTCTGTGTTCTTCAACTCTGTTGGGCCCATACTCACGGAGTCTTCGAGCCGCTTCGTATTCGCTGAGGCCATCCACGTCGGACCCAAGTGAAGCGAGCACCTCCATTGGGCCCAGTTTGGTCAGCAGTGAGATCTGCCCTTGATCATGCCCCCATGGACGATGTCCTCTGAAGCTTGAGTGCTCATTTACTCGTGTCGGCATCATGCGTTAACTCAGAACAATTCCCCTGATCGGGGTCAGCTGGAGGTAAACCCTGAAACGTACCTGTCCCCAAAGGTTTTGATGGCATCCACTTTTCAGGCTTTCGATTCGATCACTCTTCCTTTCACCAAATGCTGAATGGTCTGACCTTCGATGACTTCGTGTCGAATGAGAATCCGCATGATTTCCTTCCACACGTCGTGATGAAGAGTAAGTATCTTTCCAGCGACATCCTCTGCATTCGAAAGCAGCGTCCTAATCTCCTGATCGATACGCTCGGCCGTTTGTTCACTGTAATTACGTTCCGCCGTGCCCTCGGCCTCCAGATATTTGAGTCTTTGCCATGTCTCTAGGGTTACCGGTCCAAGGGTTGGACTCATTCCCCATTCGCAAATCATTTTTCGAGCAAGAATGGTCGCGGACTCAAGGTCATTCCGAGCACCATTCGAGTAGTTGCCAAACTTTAAGAATTCCGCCTTTCTGCCGGCCATCAGCACTGCCATTTGATTCTGAAGCTCAGGCTCAGTTGAGAGAAACCGCTCTTCAACCGGGAGCTGAAGCGTATATCCAAGCACACCCGAACCCCGGGGAATGATGGAGACTTTCTGGACCGGTTGAGCATTGGGGAGAAGAGCTGCGACTATGGCGTGACCCGCCTCGTGACAGGCAACTCGCTCTTTCTCCCCAAGGGTCAAAACCAGTGATTTTTTTTCTGGTCCGGCAAGGACACGATCAACCGCGGCCTCCAGATGTTTCATGTCGATGCAATCGACATGATCCCTGACCGCCAGTATCGCGGACTCATTACAAATATTGGCGAGGTCTGCCCCCACCAAACCTGCCGTCCGCTGTGCAACAAGGGCGAGGTCGACATGCTGATCCAAAACCAGCCTCTGCGCATGTAATCTTAGAATTTCCAGCCTATCGGCAAGCCCGGGTCGATCCACGACGATCTGCCGATCAAAGCGGCCTGCTCGCAAAAGCGCGCGATCCAAAATTTCTGGCCGATTAGTCGCAGCCATCACGATGACGCCGACCGAGGGATCGAAGCCGTCCATCTCGCTTAAAAGCTGGTTCAGAGTCTGCTCGCGTTCATCGTGAGCACCAAATCCTTGAACACCTCCCCGTGACCGACCGATGGCATCGATCTCATCCACAAAAATCATGCATGGCGCATGCTCTCGCGCTTGCTCGAATAGCTCTCGGACTCTGGCCGCACCGACTCCGACGAACATTTCAATGAATTCAGAACCACTGATATTAAAAAATGGGACGCCCGCCTCTCCAGCTACGGCTCGGGCTAACAACGTTTTTCCAGTTCCAGGGGCACCGATGAGGAGGACGCCCTTGGGCATTCGCCCCCCCAGACGTTCAATCTCTCTAGGATTTTTGAGAAAGGCAATGGTCTCCTCTAATTCCTGCTTGGCTTCATGTGTTCCAGCAATATCCTTGAATCGAATGCGATTGGAGGAATCAAGAACAATCGGTAGAGATTTTCGAATAGGGCTGAACATCCCCGAACCAGGGGAGCGAAATCGCTGAAAGCTGACGATGAGCAATAGGCATATCAGTGCGGTCGGCAAAAGGTAAATCAGATAACCAAGCCAGAGCCAAGAATCTGCCGACTCAACGGAGAAAGCAATTCCATGGCTCGATAGCAGCCGAGCCAGATCAACGTCGGGAAGAGGATAAGTGATGAAAGGTCGAGCCTCAGCATCTCCCTTGCCAAGATAGCCGGTGATGTGATCCTGCGAGATTAAAAGGTTAGAGAGCTCGCCTTGTTCTGCGCGAAGGAGAAAATCCCCGTAAGAAATTTCTAGGCGTGGTTGAGGCGAATTCGCCCCCCAAACCAAAATCAACATCGCCAATATTCCAAAAAATGACCATAGGGCAAAGGGTCTGATCCTCGGGGCTCGGTCGTAAGCCTCTCGATTCCAGAGTAAGAGAGCCCATTGGTGCACTAGCGTATGTCCCATGACGAAATACGCCCTTACCTTGTATTTCAGCCAGCGGAGAGAGTTTTGTAATTTGTGAGTCAGCACGCAAAGAACTCCTAATTGAAGTCTTCACGCTAAGGCTTGGCGAAAACACAAACCATTCGGAATATTTCGTAATGAACGACTCTGCGAACCCATCATCAAGGTATTCATACGGATAACCCAGGGTTGTTTGACCTCTCAGAATTCAGAAAACGTCTT
>CAYQOJ010000006.1:26905-36150 GCA_964419105.1 uncultured Methylococcus sp. | reverse complement strand
TAGTGAATTTCGATGGGAGTCAGCCAATGACCAAAATCCATGATCACACTCAAACCCACTTCCAGGGATCTGGCATCAGGAATCGTGATGAACATAGGGCAGCTCAGGTGAGAAAACTCCTTTCACAGATTCCTTGGTATGCACTCCAGGCCCGCCAGCGGCTCGAAACCGGGGGGCACGAGGGGGAAATGGGCTATTGGCTCGCACTCTATAACGAGTTGAATCACGAAATGGTCGACCCTCCCCCCCAAAAAAATCAGGGCCAATAGACCTCTAAAGAACCTTGATTTGCGGAAATATCCATGATTTCCCATTCGTAACTTAAGGGCTATCACCCCCAATCTTTCGATCTATATCCCAACACCACCATGTCATTGACCCACCTCTACAGCACGGATGTTTTCATGATTGAGGCTGACTCCACCATTCAGCACGCGTCAGAATTATTCCGAAATTGGGCTACAACCGATCTAATCATTGTAAAAAACACGAGGAGGGGACCCTTACCACTCGGCATATTGAGAGACCGCGATCTCGTCACTGAAGTTCTTGGACAGGACATAGATATCACCGCAGTGACTGTCGGCGACTTGATCAAAGATCCATCCCCTGTCGTATTTATGAATGGAACGACTGCAGATGCGATTTACCTCATGACGGATCGAGGACTTCGTTCTGTTCCCGTCATCGATGACGATGGATACCTGATGGGAATTCTTCGGATCGAAGATCTCCTTGCCGCAATCATCCGAGAGGTTGCTGCCGTGACCAATATTCTTCGCAAAGAACCGCGCCGTCATTTCATCTAGACCTGCTCGCATGTCGGATAAACATCTCATCGAACGGTTCATTGAGTTAATAGGGGATTATGAGAAGTGCTTTGAATGCTCTGCTCCATATGAGGTCATAGGGACGCAAAGTCTGGAGGAAAACATTGCAGCTTTGCGAATCGCAATCGGGACGAGATCCCCCATAAGGCTGGATGAGGGCGCCATGCCCACGAATGTCCTTGTCACATCCCCATGCCAGCCCGATTTTCATTTTCGACGATCTCGACTTCAGATGGTCAGAGATCAGCTCAGGCGATATGAATGGCCCGTCACAAGTAGAAAAGTGATACGAGCGATGCGAAAAGTCCCACGCGAAGCCTTTATTCCTCAAGCATTGAGGGCATTGGCCTACGAGGACAGACCCTTGCCAATTGGCTGGGGACAAACCATCTCCCAACCTTACATTGTGGGATTGATGACGCAACTTCTGAACCCTGAAAAAACGAGCAAAATCCTTGAGATTGGAACAGGTTCAGGCTACCAAACAGCAATTCTTGCTGAGCTATCAGAGAGGGTCTATACGATCGAACGGGTACCCGAGCTAGCCCAACGTTCGAAGGAGACGCTTGCCCGGCTAGGCTACACCAATGTCTGTGTGAGCGAGGGGGACGGCTCGAAAGGATGGCCCGAACCCATGATGTTTGACGGGATCTTGATCAGCTGTGCAACACCGATTATCCCTGAAACGCTTCGGATGCAATTAAAAGCCGGAGGGACGCTGATTGCACCCGTCGGCAGTATCGATGGACAGAATCTTTCTGTTTATATCAAGAATGATACGTTCAAGAGAAAGACCATCATCAAGGTCCGATTTGTACCAATGCTCACTTCGAGCTTACGTTAGGAGCCCAGCTCTCGATTGAGCATGTTTATTTGCCATGGGCCTTGGACGACTCATTCAACTGGGTCAGCGAGCGCAGGGATGGAAACACCAAGCGTTAGAGGTCAATCAGCGAGTAGGCCAAACGCAAAACGCTCATATTGCATACCCACGTTGACTACCCCCATCCAGGTCCCATCGGATGGGGATATTTACCCTCTTGATGGGTTCAATGCAGGTTGGTGTCATTACTCAAATCATTTACTTTTTTTCCAGTCCTCTCAATATATTCGAGGGCCGGCTCGATGGGAATCAGTGACATAAATTCGGCCAGCTCAGGCCTTCCCATAATTTCCCAATACTGCAGCAGAATACGTGTGATCTCACCATGCACCTCATTGATTGACTGCACTCTTTTCATTTGATTCATAGGATTACCTCGATAAGTGGCGCTATAGTCATAAATGATAACCAAGCATTCAGGGTTAAATAGAGATCGGATAATTGAGGATCAACCATTACATTCACAGGAACCGATCACCAGATCCATTCGAATGAGATAATCACCAGCCTTGTATTCAGACTTCATCTCGCCGTGGTAGGTTAAGCAGATGGCTTCTCCGACACGAGCCGCCAACTGAGGCTCGGTAAAGGTTAAGAGACGACTGCCATCGGCTAAACGGACCTGCCCAATCATTCGCCTGAGCGGATGAATTTTTCGTTCCCGCTCAACGAAATGACCGATCACCTGCTCGATTTCTTTTCGGCTTTTCAAATATGAATCGCCCTTAATCGTCAAAAATCCTGCAGGGTTACCTTCACGAATTCTGCGGCAAGCAGGACAGCTGCGCCTATCCCCATTCTCCGGATACAAAGGCCAGGACCATCGACCCACTTTGTACACCGCACCGCAATCCGGGCAGACACTTGGCTCACGCCATTTCTGATTGAGCTGATAGGGATCCTGCCTCCATTCTGGAATAAAATGAATACGATCTAAAAGAGAGCAATCATTCACGACATAACCCTCGCCAAAGACCTAACAGAGTTTAATTGTCTGATTTTTACTCTGGATAAATCCATTAGGTATAACACCTAATGAAAACCACCTCTATTACCCTGGAATAGGCGCTTCAATCAATTTAGAGACGAATTAATGACCCCGTGACTTCTCTGAAGTCTCTGTGGTACTGCGATGTTACTGCTATCTGAAGCCTCCACGCTGCCGTTCGCGTAGATAGCAGTCGCTACCACTACTACGGGATCGCCGTTTTTCAACCCTCTGATGGTGCAGTAATGCTGACCTTTTTTTGCCACACAGCTCCGTCCCGAGGCGGCTGGAGTCATCGTGTTATTAACTGATTTATGGGCTATCACCTGGTAATAAAGGACAGCATCATCCGGATGGCTCCAAAAGACCTGGACAGCATGATTTCTTCCAATGGCAATGACCTGAACAGGTGGCATGGATAGGGGCGTGACAAAGCCCTGATTTGCCGGGGCAACTGCGTTAGTGGTTCCTAGATTATTGAGAGGGAGAGCGAGTGGACCATACTCAACGCCATTGATCCTCAGAGACGTGATTTCCCCTTTAAAAGTCCCAAGCCCCTCAACGCCAAAAATCAATTTCGCCACTAAGTCTCCCCCTTCACTTTTTACGTTCGTTGCACTTGCGTGAACTTCGCCCTCCCCATTCACATTGCTTCCTGAGATTGAACTCGCCTCACTCACGTTGAAATTGAGCGACCTGAAGAAGGCATTGGTCGCCTGGTACTTCATGTCAAGACCAATGGAGTAAGGCTCCGATGGCGCGACTGTCCCCATGATTGCAATGGTGAAGGTCCCCGACTTTTGATCGTAGACGTATGTTTTACTGATCATGTCTGCCTGGGCAGAAACCGAAACACATATCCATGCAAGTAGACAGATGCATGATTTAACGATGGTTTTCATCAAACTGCTCCAGAAATTGAACCCCATACCATCAGAAGATCTGTTGTTGGGATAGGTGAGAACCGAACCTGCATATGATTTTTAGAGTGCCCAAGACACTGTCATTTGGGCTCAAGCAAACATCGTGGATGAAATCGCATCTCTGCTCATTCCACTCGCTCAAGCCTTGGAATCAGCCGTCATGCTTTCCTTGAAGCCAAGTTCACCCTCTTACAACTTAAGTCTAGGGTGCGTCGTGGGTGGCTCAATACGAAACATCACCACCCCAACAGGACGGACTTAGAGGGAGGGCATTAGAGGGACATCAAACCGATAGGCAAATGAGAGACCGACCACATAGTCCGGTGAGGTTGTGGTCAAGCCCATACCTGACGTGAAATCCAGAAAGAACCCCTTCCCGAGTACCGTAGAGGCTCCGATATTGAGCGTACTGACATTCGAAGTTGTTCCTGGAATATTTTTCCCAAAGTACTGGGCATTCGTAAGGAAGTTCTGGTTAAGAAAAAAGCGTAAGGAAGTATCTGGGCTAGCACCCAAGATCGTCCCGATAGTGAATCCTAGAATGTCACCTGGAGACCGACTGTTCTGGGTAAAGGCTGCTTGATACGACGCGGTGCCAAAAAAGACCAAGGGATCCTGGCGCTTTGTCACTGTGAGTGACCCAATTAATTGGTTGTAACCTGACCCTAGCGGGATCAGGAAGGGCGTCCGCCCCGTGTCTGCGCTCCAAGCAACACGAGCAATGACATCTGGCCACCACGCCTTTTCAGTCAATAGGGTTTTTGCGAATCCAAGACGAATGTCACCAAACCCATTGGCTCCCCGGCCAGAGGAGGAGAAGACCTGAGATCCCAAAAGCGTTGTATCCGTGCGATTGATGGATTCATATGGGACATAGGCTTCGAGCTGCGACTCCCATGGCAGACCGATTCGAAGATAAGCGCTCCCAAGGTAGGTATCGGAGTGATAACCCTGCGAAGCAATAGCTAATCCACTCCCCTGTTGAACCAGCGTAGAGCCCTGCCCCGAGTATCGAAGATAATTAAATTCCGGTTGAAACTCAGCCTGACCATAAGGAACAAGAAGCGCACCGCTAATTACGAGTGTTCGCTCAAGAGCTCGCTGACTCTCCTCTTCCTCTGTTGCCCCAACGACAACTTTTGCCCTTTGGGTCCTGGGCCCACTCGCCCCCGATTTCGGGGCCGATCCATTAGCTCCTTTTTGAGCAGCCTTGGGTGCTTCAGTTGAAGGCTGCGTTGCTGTCATTGTCTGTTGATCAGATTGAGCAGGGATCGTATCTGAAAGCACAACCGGTCCAGTGCCATCCCCTTTTTTTTCCAGCGCATCGACACGCTTCATGAGACTTGCAATCAACTGATCACGCTCCTCAAGCATGCGCTCCAGGGAGTACCTCGATCGGGGATGGCTTTCAGCCGAATAAACGATGTCAGAAGTCGTAAAAAAAGCGAGCAGGAGAAGTGACAATTTCATATCAATTAGGCCATCTCATCTAGCATCAAACCATAATTGAGTCACCATCCAGCAAACAACAGAATGTATTCAAAAAATAAAATACATGAGCATCATGATTTTTTTTGAATTAATTGATTGACTGAACCAGTGAATCATAGACTCAATAATCAGGATTTTTATTGGCTCCTGACCACCAAACAGATGCTAGATAAATCAGATTGTTTTGATATACGAATTAATATCTAGATTGTTATACTTATTCGGAATTAATAACCCAAGCAACCTAGAAGTTAAGGGGATAGCTGTAAGTCAAAGGCGACCGAATTTCGGCTATGGAATAAATCTGAAGACTGAAATTAAGCCCTGCATGAGGTAGCCTAGGGAAAGAAGACTTCATGGGAGGAAAGGAAAAGGTCGCTATTCTTTTGGCTGAATTGAGCGACTCACACAGGATGATCTAGAGGAGGAGAGGAGCCAAACTAAAGGGTATAGCCACCGGACTCACTCTCAACACTTCGAATCTCGCAATCGATGTCATCAGGGTCGACTTCCACTTCATTGAGGAACATCCAACGGGCTTTCTCAACTGCCTCCTCCTCACTTTCAGCCAAGACCAACAACGTCCTCCTGACGTTAGCTTTTACATTTACCGCCACGACCAACATGTAAACCCCCATAAATGAATACCGAGTCAATGGTATCCAATTAAAGAATGTCGTAGCGATGCTTATGGGCTGTATCAATACCTAGGGACATCACGCAGATGATTGATGCGCTAATCGCCCCTCACGCGATAGGCATGAGTTTTGTCTGAGAAATACGGCCAGCGCGTGAAGGTCCAAAGGCTTGGTGAAATGCTCATTGAAACCCGCTAATTTAGCCTTATCCTTATCTTCCTTCTGCCCCCACCCACTCAACGCAACAACAACCGTATCCTTCCCCCAAGAGAGTTCCCGAATACGACGGCAGACCTCGTATCCATCCATATCTGGAAGGCCAATATCAAGGACGACAAGCTGGGGTCTCATGTCCTCGGCAATTTGTATGGCTTCGTTCCCGGTGGAGGCACTCCGGACTTCATTTCCTTGAATTTCAAGATACATCGCCAAGGTGGTCTGTGCATCGAGATTGTCATCGACGACCAGCACGGTCAGACCCATCGAACTGTCGAAATAGGGAGGATCGTTCGATCCATCTGAAGCCAACTCGGGCTCGTCATCTCGAAGTGGGAGCTGGATGCTGAACTCAGCACCTTTGTCCTTGCCGTTGCTCCGTACGTCAATACGACCACCATGAAGATCTACGAGGTGTTTAGCCAGATAAAGACCGATACCTAACCCCTCATTCGACAGGGCTGCAGTGTCCTTGACCTGAGAGAAGATGCCGAAGATCCCTTCAAGATTTTCAGGCTCAATTCCGTAGCCTGTGTCACAGACCCTAATCAATGCCGATCTGCCAATCCGTGAGATAGAGAGGGTAATGTGGCCGTCTCGGGGCGTAAACTTGATGGCATTACTGATCAAATTGCCTACGGCTTGAAGCAAGCGAACAGGATCACCTTCAACCTTTGCTGATGCGATCGATGATTCGAGGGTGAACTGATGACCCTTGGCCTGCGCTTGAGGTCGAAAGGATTCAACTGCATCCGCCACGATCCTCATGAGTTCGATCGGTTGCTTTTCGAGGCGGATGAGTCCGCGATTGATTCGAGAGACATCCAAGAGATCATCAATGAGCTTTCTGAGCTGATTGGTCTGACGAGATATCGAACCAATACACCACTTAATTTGTTCAGCTGAACAGTTCTCTCGGTTCAAAATTTCAGTCGATAAAGTTATCGGCGCCAACGGGTTTCTCAGCTCATGCGCCAAGGTCGCGAGAAACACATCTTTTCTCCGATCGGCCTCTTCGAGCTTTGCCACGGTCCTGTTCAGCTCCTTTTCCAGTACCTTTCTTTCGGTGATTTCACGACAAACCGTTGCAATAAACTGGGCCTCGCCAGTGACGGGATCTTTAGGCACAAGAATGAGCTGGGAAAAATCGATCAGCGTGCCATCGCGTTTTTGAAATGTCGTGTCGCCATGCCACGATCCCTCAGCCATGGCTTTTGGAATTGCTTCACTTTTTATCCGCTCATACGCCCAACCGGGATGGGCGTCTTTGATGTTGAACTGCCCTAGAGGCTCATCCCGATCGAATCCCATCAAGCTTCGGCCAGTCGCATTCATATAAGTCACCTGACCGTCAAAATTTGCATACGCGATCAAGTCACTGCTGGCCTCTATCAGGGTGACGAGATTTCTCCTTTCTACTGAGGCCTTTTTTCGAGAGTCGATGTCCGAATGCGTTCCAATAATCCGGACAGCCTTCCCCATAGCATCCCGTTCCACCACACGCCCCCGGGCCTGTATCCAACGGTATGCTCCTTCTTGATGCTGAATCCGATATTCCACATCGTAGGTATCACTTGATCGAATTTGATGGGCGAATGACTCAGACACATGCCTTAGATCATCAGGATGGATGAAGCGGCTCCAATGAGCTAATAGATCATCGGCATCATCAGGCTCAGACGGATCTGGGAAAGCACTGACAGGTGCATAAAAGACCTTTTTTTCTCCAACACTCCAATCCCAGACCCCAATGCCAGAGGCTTCCAAGGCATAGTTCAACCGGGCCGAAATTGTTTGAAGGGCATTGGATGTCTCAGCAAGTTCGGCAGTCTGGGCATCCAATTTCAGATGCAATTCCCGGGTCATGTGCAAAGTCGCTTCATCCGCCCGCTTTTCATCGGTGATGTCGGTAACGACCCCATCCCATTGACTTCCCCATTCACCAGCCGCAACCCGATTAGACTGTAGCCTGATAAATCGGATACTCCCTCTGACCAGGAAACGCCCCTCAAAATGGAAGCGGGTCCCGTCCTCTAACCTCATGTTTGTGGCGATAAGGTCCTCTCGATCTCCAGGAATCGCGGCATCGAAAGCCAACATGGCATCTTCGATCACCGCATCCTTTTCTACTCCCAGAAGAAAGCATGCTTGTTCACTGATGAAGTCAAATCGCATCGATCCATCGGCTTTCAAATAACTGAAAGAGTAAACACCCACTGGAATCGTCTCGACCAACGTCGCTGCGCGGAAATTTTGGTTGCTGGGAGGCTGACCGATGGTCTGATGATCCGAGGACATCACGCGATACCGTCCCATTTAGCTAAGAGAACCGCCCTATCGGGGCGCGAGGTGAGGTCAGGCCATGGCGCTGAACAAAGATCAACAGGCCCTTCTGATATGGGCACCGAAACCCAGGATCTCGGATTGGATCATCAAAAGATCCGAACAGGCTGAAGCGTTTTTCGATCCTTAAGCGATCATGGGGATGGCGCAATGACTTCCATGCATTGGAACTCAAGCTGGCATTTGAGGGGGGATTAACAAGGAGCAGCCAGAGATAATTTGACCAACAGATCAGCTGTCGATGGCCGTCGTCCCTTACCCCTGTCGTTGCAGATAAAAGAGATTGAAGAGCGGTATTGAATGATTTTGAGAGTTTAGTGTGGTTTTGAATGAATCCCATACACGACCCCGAGTTTTGATGCTGAGGGATCGCTAATATCTATTGCAGCAAGATAAATGTCACGTAGGGATGTTTACGTATCCACAAGTTGAACTTTTCGACACCATTGACTCAGGATGGTTGTGCCGGAAGTTTTCGGCAATAGATTTCGTCGATGAATTCATCATCATGGTCGTTCCTGAACATCCGCTTCGCCTGGGCAATTGCCTCCTGACTATTGTCTGCGATGACCCTCAGACTGGAAATCATGACTGCCGTAATGACGACTTCGTACACGTGCATACCTTCCTCCTAGACTCGTAACGTTTGTGCCCATGCTATGCCCAAATGAATGGAATAGCATCATCATTATTGATGGTTTAACCACCCCCATCGATTTCAATTTCCCATAACTTTTTTCAGATATTCTGATCAGAAAAAACTATTCGACCGTGACGGACTTGGCGAGGTTACGCGGTTTATCAATATCCTTCCCCATGACCAAAGCCGCGTGATAAGCCATCAGCTGAACAGGGATGCTGTAGAGAATAGGAGCGATCAAATCATCCATGGCGGGCATGCGAATGATCTGAGAAGATTCGTTGTTTTCGACT
>CAYQOJ010000006.1:26624-26895 GCA_964419105.1 uncultured Methylococcus sp. | reverse complement strand
GGCCACCTCCTGCAACTTAGCGTTCATTTTTTGTGATAGATGGTTGAAAGGCAGCAAGGCCACCACGGGCATGTACTCATCTACCAAGGCTAACGGCCCATGCTTAAGCTCTCCTGAGGGGTAGGCATCGACTTGCATGTAGGAGGTTTCCTTCCATTTCAAAGCACCCTCGAGCGCTATCGGGTACATCGTGCCGCGGCCCAAAAAGATGGCATGGTTGAATTCAGCGATCTTCCTTCCCCACGACATGAACATCGGTTCCTTGCGAAGA
>CAYQOJ010000006.1:15253-26604 GCA_964419105.1 uncultured Methylococcus sp. | reverse complement strand
TGATAAATCGTTTCAAGATTAGCGATCACTTGACCCAGGAGAGTCTCTTCGATCGTCCTTCGAATAGCAGACAGCCTCAGCGCAAAAAGCAGCAAAGCCAGAAGTTGGGTTGTAAATCCTTTGGTGGAAGCCACCCCCACCTCATTCCCCGCCTTCGTGGTGATTTTGATACTAGAAAGTCGGGCGAGAGAGCTTGTAGACACATTGGAAATCGAGACTGTATCCACGTACCCCATGCCCTTAGCCATAGCCAAAGCCGCAAGGGTGTCAGCGGTTTCACCAGACTGCGATATCGTCATAAATAGAGTTCCCGGTCTAACGACAGGCTTCCTATATCGATACTCGCTCGCCACCTCGATATCGCACTGAAGTCCGGACAGCATTTCAATCCAATACTTACCTACTAATGCCGCATGGTAACTCGTTCCGCAGGCAACAATCTTGATTGAATCAATACTTTCCGTCAGACCTTCACTGATCAAATCGAGCGAGGAAGGAGCAGAGCCACAAAGAGAAGCAAAAGTACTCATTAATGCCGTGGGCTGCTGATGGATCTCGAGGTGCATGTAGTGATTATGCTGGTCAGGCAAAACCGCATCCTGATCGCTTTCGATTATTGTCACATCCCGACTAACACTCTGATCTGAGCAATCATATATCTTCGTTTCTTCCGTGGACAACAAAGCAATGTCACCATCCTCAAGATAAGAAAATCTTTTTGTTTTATTCACCAGAGCACAGATATCAGAGGCAATGTAATTTCCATCAATACCATACCCGATCACCAAAGGACTTCCATACTTTGCAGCAACCAATAATCCAGGCTCATCTTTGGATAGAACACCAATCGCGTAACTCCCAACCAATTTGCTCATTGCCTTTCTAACGGCACACTTAAGACTTAGCCCTTCTTCTTTGAACTGCTGGATAATATGCGCAATAACTTCGGTATCTGTATCTGATGAAAAAACAAACCCCTTAGCCTTCAAGTCATCGCGAAGTGCTTTGTGATTTTCTATTATTCCATTGTGAACCACCGCCACAGATGATCTGGAAATCTGGGGATGAGCATTTTTCTCCGTTGGCTTTCCATGAGTTGCCCAGCGAGTGTGGGCGATACCCGTTCCCGAGTCGATCACTTCGCTTCCAATCTTAGTGGTCAATGCATTGATGCGCCCTACGGATCGCCTGGACCAAAGCCTCCCTGAACTTTCCATGAGAGCCATCCCCATAGAGTCGTAGCCCCTGTACTCAAGCCTAGCCAATCCATCAAGAAGAACAGGCGCAATCAATCGTCCCGAAGCACCACCGATAATTCCACACATAAAAACCCCTAATGGAAGAGTAATGAATACTCAGATATTGATTAGTCTAAGATTCGCCTAGAGCTCTTAGATAGCTTGGATCAGGCCACCCCTTTCTATATTCTGAAATATAAGACATATCAACATCCTCAGAGATACTAAAAACGCAAGACCAATCAGCAACATTTCCATTTGAAATAGCCCTAATTAGAGCCGAATAAAACAGATCCATTCGATCAAACGTAAACGCGACCCTCCACGCCCTTCTGGATATTTCAACATCAAATGGATATTCAGACTCATATACTCTAATTAGATCCATCTTTTTGACTTCATCAGAATTCATAGCATTGCCCCATCTTAATTTAAATAAAGGCAAATCATTGCTAAGAGATTAAATAAAAAACATAAAATACATGCACAATAAATATGGCTCTTAATAAGATAAATCTCGTCAGCGACTGGCCTCACATGAGCATGGTATCCAGCATGATTGACTTAAAACATACGCTATCTCTGGGACGTATTTTTAAGTATGTATATATACGATAGAATTTATAACCATCTAATCAAGAATTAATGATTTGACTGATAAACAGAAGGACTTTTTAATAACAGATTTAAATCAAGAGTCACAATCGATTGACTTCAACCCAGTCAAGTTCTAGAAAATATTTCTGATTGGAATTCGGATGAAAGCTGGGCATCAGCAAGGTGGAATACGCAAGCTCCCACGAAGCACTTGGTGCCCAGAGGTTGAAGCGGATGCGTGTTGGAAGCTCCGGTTGCGCCAACATGGAACTGGCAACAAGTTTTTGATCGACAAACCATTCCGTTCGATCGGGCAGCCAACGAATAACATATTCATGCCACACGGATGGATCCACTCCATCAAGGCTGAGACGAGTGGTCCAATGATGTGACACGTCACTCAATTCGCTACTGGCCTCATTCCATTGATGCCAAGTTGAAAGCATGACAGGCAATGCTTTTCGTTTGTTGGTTAAGCCCTTGCTTAAAAATTCGATATCAATCTCATCGGACGCCCCACTCCCATCCGTCGCGTAGGTAAAGATCCCGCTTACAAGCCCAGGAGGACTTTTCCCCAAACGCGCTCTTACCTTGATTTCAAGCCCACCCTCACGGGTAAAGAATCGTTGCGAGTAAATCTCCGTACCCATGAAGCCCTGGGTATTAAACGATAGCCGAGCTACACCTTGCTTGATCTCCGGCACGAGTCCCAACTGGGACCTTCCTAATTTCCAGTCCCCAATACCCCAGAACGCTCGATTGAGAGTCCGGTCCATAAAGTCGTCCCGAAAAAGGAGTTCTGAGCCCTGCACCACTGGCTGGAGGGCTAAAAAGGCATATGCGATAGAAAATCGTGCAAATCTCAATGACCACCAACCTATGGGGGAGGTCTTGCGGCCAAGGGTCAAAGGACGCCATCTTTCAAAAACACTGCATTCAAAGCTAAACAGCAAGCCCTTCTTCGACATCAGATGCCCATCCTTCTTATGTCGTGGCGATAGCGATATTGAAACCATTACCGTCAACTTCATGCCCACAGACAAGATCACGATAGTGGCGAGATAAAGGGCCTCTTCATATCAGCACTACTGCGGACCTAGAATCGGCGGATCTTCTCTGATTAAGAACTCCATCGAATCATCTGCCCCATCGGGATCAGTATCTAAGGGAGAACCCGCATTCACCTCATCCCCTGCGCTTCCTAACATCAGTTGGGGCTCCAAAAGCTGAAGAATCACTGGGAGTCCATTTTCCCGTTCAATAACCTTCCTATGCAGGGGAACCTAGCCATGCCGAATCACCGTTCGAATTCTCTGGACACATGTCAGCAATCTCACCTAAGCCGGCCATCTCAATTGAAATCGTTTCCACTTTGGCTACGACGAAGCTGCGCCAGTACCGTTCTTATGGTTGGCACACTCCTACAGCCAACCCAGTCCATGGCTATCGATTTTTCGGCTAGGGGAGAAAAAATTGAAGCTCCGGCACTGCCACCCAATCTGGAATCGGTCCTGAAACCTGTGCCTATCCGGCCAGCATGGATTCGCAGCAACCCTAATCTTGTTCCCAATCCATCTGCAGAAGCCTTGCAGCAAACCAACTCATCCCTACCATCAGGTGGATGGGAAACAGTTGCAAATGAAAAAAGCACCGTCTCTTATGACCTAGTAGGACCCGGTCACACCGGAAGCAGAGCGTTTAAGGTCGCCATTGAAAACTACGGGGGGGGAGAGGCCTATTGGAAGTACCCGCCTCAACCTGTGACGGCTGGCAAGACCTATCAATTCTCAGACAGTTACATTTCTGATGCCGACACAACCGTCTGGCTGCATCTCATTGACAAAAATGGTAATGAGACAGTCACATGGTTGGGTGACACATACAGAAGCCCGGATTGGAACTACTTCTATGGTCAATTCACGGTCCCAAACAATGTGGTAAGTGTGGGTGTCTATCATTCGATAAGCAGCAAAGGCTACATCATCACTGATGATTACCGTATCGATGAATATGCACCACTTGCATTGCACCGCCCCCTGATCAGTCTCAGCTTTGACGATGGCCTGGATCCTGTCTTCACCAACGGACTTCCGTTGCTACAGAAATACGGATTCACAAGTACGCAGTTCATTCCGACAGGCTTCATTGATCAGCCAGGTCACTTTACCCGAAGCATGGTGCAAGGCTTCGCCAATTCCGGCCATGAAATTGGAAGCCATTCGGTAAGACATCCAACCTTAACAAGGCTGACAAAAGCCCAGCTGGATCAAGAGTTGATGCAATCGCAACAAGACCTATTCACCATTACTGGCATTAAGCCAACAAGTCTCGCAACTCCTTACGGGGCATATAACACTACGGTGATTCAGGATGCCTCGAATTATTTTCGATCCATGCGCAACGTGAATGTCGGATTCAATAGTCGCGACAATGCTGATTCTTTTGATATCAAGGTTCAAAACATAACCGCCACAACGACCCTTAATAACATTGCAAGCTGGGTTGCTAAAGCCAGGATGGATAGAAAGTGGCTAGTATTGGTCTACCACAATGTAAGCCCAGACGCCGCGAACGCTGGGATTTACAACACGACGCCCAAGGAGCTCGAGAAGCACCTTCAATTGATTCAAGCGAGCGGAGTTACCGTGCTTCCCGTTAACCAGGCCGTGGCAGAACTAAAATCCCAATCGACAAAATGATGTTCGCCTGAATCCAGTCAACCTTAAACGAGTCAGACTCACTTAATAGGCCCCTGGCTCTCCCCGATTCAGGGGCCCTCTAGGTGGAGAGGCTGACGCGTTTAGAACAAGGCCAATACCTATCTCCGTCAATTATGTATAAGGATCCCAGAGACTGGCCGATCTGATGATCCTGTCTTTGGAATCCGACCTTGTCATCTAAGCCTCGGACCGTCGTGATCCTCGGCTGAATGACCTTACTGAATGGGAAGAGTCTTTTTTCGCTTCAACGGAGTGCCTTGGCGAAGATCCCAAGGCAGCTTCCCTTAGGGGAGAAGATAACCCTTTATGAGTTTCGGCATACGCTCTTTCCCGATGGGTGGAAGCTTCAGTGATGCAAGTTTCTAAGGATGATCATTGGCGATAAGAGCGAAGCCTTATATCTGAACTCTCGTTAAGGGTCTATGAATTGGTTCCTGATGGGATGTGCTGGACGTTTCCTGGATCGTCCCTACGCACTCGGAGTGCTGGTGATGATTGAGGTGATTGACCACCATCTTGGCCATCAACGATTTTTCACTTGCGCTATCACTCGCTCGGATAGACCCTTCGACTTTTTCGAGATTCCGATGAGCAAAGGCAAATCGGATGGCACCCGAGACGTTCTTCGTTTGGGTTAGGGATAGCCGATCCTGCGCACGGGGCTTTGGGTCTTAAGCACCCTGAATTGGGAGCATTCAAATGCCTGCTTCAGATCCCAACTTCCTAAATGATGACATCCGAAGGGTCCTCTTTATCTGGGCGGTTTCCTCGGACTTTTTCCATTGGGTGACCTTACTGTCCATTTCGGAAGGGACTTTCGGCTACGGGTTTCCTTGCATTGGTGTCCATTCCCCTGAGGACTCTACTTCGGACATACCGAGTTCCAGCCAAGCCTGAACAAAGGCATGACAAGGGTTTGGGTTCAGATACACCCTTATTCAGCATCATCTTCGGATTTGAAGCTACTGAAAGACAGAGATTCAAATCCTCTTTAATAATTCGCGTAGCCGCCCCGAAGAATGTAATAGGAGGGTTTAAGCCGCTCATGATAATTGGGAAGATCCCAGGAACGAAGCCAGTAGGTTCCCAGGCTCAATGCTCCCATGGTGGATGAATTTTCGAGCGCCCCCCCTAAATGGATAGCCTCGATATGCAGTGGATTAAATTGCCTTATGGCCCCCCTCCCGAAGCCTGAAATAATTTGGCCCTCAGAAGGATCCATGAAGTTCATCAACTGCCACGGTATCCGGACTTCGAGAACACCTGAACTGTAGGCGTAGTCTGTGAGCGAGTCATAGTCCCTTGACCTGAGGTTACCATTTCCCGTACGGAGCAGCCCGGTTTCGACTACTTCGGGTGGAATGGCTGTCATTTCGATTGGAAGAAAAAGCTCACGACTCAAAATAAGACGCGTCGGCACAAACGTGCCTTCAGTAAAAAACTCATGATCGACCTCAAGCGGGACCAATGGGGGGTTATGGTGCGCATTCAGTGCATAAAAAACATCATAACGAGGATCAACAGTTAGTCTGGAAGTCCCTAGCGGATCAACCTCAACTAAAAAATCCGCTTCACGATTGAAGGTCAAATCATGAGCTGCGCTCTTGATGTTTCCCTGCCCTGGGAGCGTATCGATTGCGACCACAAACTTGGGAGCTGACGGTCCCTTAGACCTCGCATCCAGCATGATGTAGAGATATTTTTCATCACTCCTAACAAAAGTTTTTACCCCTCCATTTTCAGAAATAGGGTGGGATCCTGACCATTCCCTAGGATTTCCGTCGACAATGCAGAGGTTCGACTTGCCAGGATCAAACGCCATAACCCCGTAGACTTGTTCAGTACTTTGAGGATTTGACCAATAAGCGCGCCGATCAGGCAAATCGTAATCCATGGTGTTCCAAGTTCTTTTAAACCATTCGTCCTGCCAACTGAAAATGACGCCACCGGCATATCCTTCATCGGATATGTCTTTTAACATGCTTACTGCCATTTCCCCTTGCTGTATCTCATTAAGCCCTCCCTGGTTAAATCCACGAAACGGATCGGTGTGGACCACGCCTCGAGCTGAGGGCACTCCATACTCAGCGACGATGACCGGAACCGTGTGTACCCGCCTAAGATCACGAAGGTAGGCCTTGAAAGTATCGACGCGTCCTTCAGAATCAAAGACTGACCGATAATTCGTCTGAAATTTCAGGGAGTCCGGGTAATAAGGATAAATATGATAGGAGGCAAAAAGCCCCGCCTCGAATGCCTGGCTAGCATGAATATGCTCCTGATTGACCTCGACTAAGTCCTCCCGTTCAAGTGGCTCATTTGGATGCTTGAGTGGATCTGTCGTTGGCCAATTTACAAAACTGATGGGGCGAGACTGACCCCATTGAGTGATTTCATAGGTTGCCACGCGATCGCCCACTTCTGCCAAAAAAACCTCGAAGGGCGAGGCCGCCAAGGAGCTCAAATAGGTGCCCAGATAATCGGGATATCCTGGATTGGCCTCGTTGGTCGCCTGCACGAAATAAGGATCCCATTCAACCCCAAGAAGCCAACCGATGACGTAAGGCGAAATATCCCTCCGATATTGCCCACTGGCATGGCCACGTAGAGGCGGAACGACCATTCGGCCATGAACCACATCGACCAGAGTCTTTGCATCCCTGACAAACGCCTCCTTGATTTGAGGATCATGGGCGTTGCCAATGTTCGCTATGTCATTTTCATCAACCCAAACCCCCTGAAGCAGCATTAAGGGCTTTTTACGGCCCTTATTGAAGTCATAAAGCGCCTCATAAAAGGCAGGACTCAATAGGGTGTAGACGCGAATCACATTGGCATTCATGCTCGTAATCTGGCCAAACCAACGAAGATACATCGCTTTGGTAATGCCAAACTCACCTGGAAACTTACCCGGCATTCCTGAGCCGACATTAACGCCTTTTAGGTAAGTCTTTACCCAGCTTCCGTTGGCGTCATGGGTGTAAAAGTATTGCTGATCGACCTTTGCCGCGGGAAGCGATGCGGCAATTGCGCAGTGCCACGAATTGATCAGAAAGAGCAAAAACAGTAAGAACAAGGTCGAAGAGCGAACCATGTGGTCACCTCAGAAAAACAATCAATGAAACGTTTCTGAGGCTAATCCCTTCGGATCCAGATAAAGATCCGCACTAATACTTAGAAGCTCATCTTAGGCCTTCGGCCTCGGATCCGAGCTGCTACAGATCTTCTTGAAATCTGGCACAAGGTGACTCTTTGCTCACCTTTTTGGACCTCAACCGCCAATCGTTCAGGGCACTTTTTGGGCAACCGATAGGCTTTGCGGAGTCCCGCTGGAAGATGGATTGTTAAAGACCCCAAAGCATCGGGCGAAGCGATCTTGAACTGGTATTTGTCTCTATGACGCTCTAGCACAGTGGTTGTTTGGAGATAGGTCTGAGCCTGCTTAAGGTAAATGCCAAGCTCGGTTCCCTGAAAGGAGGTATCGAGTGCGTTGTAAATCGCCTCGATCCGCTCTCGGGTCTCCGATGCAAGCGGAATGTCCAACAGCAACAAAGAGGGGGAGAATTCAGGTCGCCTTGCTTCACTGACGCCCTCTACGCGAATTCGCGACGGCAAAAGCGTTAAGTCTTGACCCGTTCCCTCATCCCCGGGAGCATTTAACAGCATAGGCAGATTGAGTCCCTTTTCGGCAAAACCAGACCGGGATAGATATCTGAAACCAGCGTCTCGGAGTGCCTTCTCAAATGAGACCGGAATGAGTTCTTGGTCTGTCACGAATACATCCACAGTCCCCAGCCCATAACCTTGCTCCAGGACTTGTCTACCAATTCTCAGAATTCCTGTTTGCGAATTTGGAAAAGTTGGCTTATTGCGTCTTCCTTGGTCATCTGTCCAGTGAATGGACTCTTCGCCCGTACCAATTTCCAAGGCATCAAGAGGTGGGGATCCATTTAGCCATCCGAGTGCGATCACATGGCCCAGATGAGCGATCGAAGATAATTGCGCCTTGGGTAGTGGTGATATCCAAAGGTCTGGGGTCATGCCCTTCAAAAACGCATGGTCAACAATATAGAGGGCTTTAACGCCAAGCCGACTTTCCTCTGCTGCCCATCGCACAGCTTCTAATAAATCGCTTTCCTTTCGAATCGCATGCGTAATCACCGCTTCAGGTTTACTTCGATTGGATTTCTGGATAAGGGGGTGCCTTGCGCCAGAATCCAGATAAATGGCTTGAATCTGGTCGTAAGTCCAACGCGTCAAATCCACAGAACCCGTCTCCACAATGGGTTTTATGGGGAGACCAATCCCCTGCGCCTGGCGAATAATGGCCCCTAAATCCAAACCAAATGCGTAGAGCGCTCCTTTCCCAAAGGGATTTACGATCAACGCGGCGCCTCCATTTCCAAAGCTTGCGAGTGGGTGCCTTGCTCCCTCATATGCCATTGTTTCGAATCCACTGATTTCGCCATTGGGCTTTTCAAAACGGAGGGAACTCCAACCTTGGCCTTTGTCCTTGCACTCGGATGAAGGTCGGCCCATACAGATGTGAGATTCGTCCAGAGAAAATCGGGCTTTCTTGAAACCAAAGTGCCGCCCCAATTCAGATTCAACATTCTGGGTGATCAGAACGCTGCCTAAGCGCACCTTGTGCAACAGATATTGATAGATCTGATCGGGAATCACTTTTCCTGAAAACGTCGGGTAGACCATGATGACTTCGGTATCCAGGTCCTTTAAATCATGTGCAATTCGAAACGGAAGGCCTTGACGCCGAAGACCGCTAAGCAGGCTTTGCCAATCACTGTCGGGATTTGAGATCCAGACCGCCATTGATGGACTGGAAGGGGAGCTTTCGGAGCTGGATGGCCCCATCTTTAATGGAACCGCCTTCTGGGTCATGAATGGGCCTTCAGGAACTGGTTCTCTGGCTAAACCATCAGAAAAGGATCGCCAAAAGTCGCCCATCAGTCCCAAGGTAATCAGAAAGCCCGACAAGAAAACACCCAGCAGAACCATTTCAGCCGATCTTCTTAAAGGAAAACGCATATTCCGTCCCTCAACCTGAAGCCAGGCGTCGGATTTCTCCCCACCCCCCTTTTTTTCCGGTCAACCACGTCAAAAGGCCGATGGTTCGCCAATAATTGACAGGAATCCGATAGAAAAGCGTCTCAGGCAACATCAACAGAAGAAAGACCAGAAGATGAAACGGGGACTGTTCACGCCCACCGAAGACCGAATCATCCATCAGGAATGCCAAAGTCGAAATGAACAATGAAACCCCAAGAATCATCACAAGAAAGGCAGCGACACCAACGGCGTCGGTGACACCCAAAAGATAGGCCAGAATGACGATGATGATCCCCATCAATTCAATAAAAGGTCCAAATAGCTCAAAGACCAGATAAAAGGGACACGCCACCCAACCTGCGATACCGCCGTTAAGGGAAAAAAGGAGCGAACGATTTTTGAAAAGGCTCTCACCCAGCCCCCTCTGCCACCGTATCCTCTGATTGCGAAGCGAGCGAATGTCCTCCGGCGCCTCAGTCCAACAGATGGCATCAGGAACAAATTCAATACGATAGGACTCCTTTCTCGCAGAATAAATTCTGTGCATCCTGACGATTAACTCCATATCTTCGCCGATGGTGTCTCTCTGATAGCCACCAATCGCAACAAGGGCGTCCTTTTTGAAGAGTCCGAAGGCACCTGAAATGATCAAAAGCGCGCCAAATGATCGCCATCCAATCCGTCCGTACATGAAAGCTCTGAGATATTCGATCACCTGAAAGAGGGCTAACGCATTTCGGGGAAGACTGACATTAAGGATCCTGCCATCCTTACACTCACACCCGTTGACCAACCGAACCATTCCACCGGCTGCCACCAGCCCCTGGACTTCTCCGAAAGGGCGCACCAGACGCGTCAATGCCTCTTCGGGCAGAATCGTATCGGCGTCGAGCGTACAAACCAGGGCGTAATACGCGGCATTGATACCCGCATTCAGCGCATCGGCTTTGCCACCATTGTCTTTATCAATGAGACGGAAACCCGGGTAAAGCCGTGAACGATAAACGGCACGAATGGCTTGAGTAGGCAAAGTTGAATCAAGTGGCTCATTGACCGCATATAGATTCAATGCACGAATGAGGACGCCAACGGTATCGTCGGTGGATCCGTCATTCACAACGACAATTTCGCGCTCGGGATAATTCAATGAAAGAAGAGAGCTAATGGATCGCATGATCGTGGATTCTTCATTGAAGGCTGGTGAAATGATCGTGATCCCTGGCTCATAGGGCCTTACAGCCTGTGGCGCCAGCGGGGCGCCAGCCCCTCTCCTGGCCCAACGAAATGAGGCAAAAACCAGGGTCAGTGCAAAGAGCAGCATCAGCAAGGTGTAGATCCCAAAAAAATACTGATACCCCGCAATAAAAGTGTGAACGTAATTCATTGCGCAATGGCCTCCTGTTCAAGGAGTGGGGAAGCCACGACACGACCCATGATCGAAATATAGGCACTGGTCGCTGCGCTCCGAACGGAGGGACTTTCCCGAAACATCATGCGTTTTAAAGCCGGAAGGTCAGAAAAACCACCGTGTCTTCCAATCGCTCTGGCGGCATAAAAACGAATATCGGAATCCGGGTGATCGAGAAAGGGTCTGACCAGAGGAAGCTGGGTTGAACTGTTGACGAGTCGGATCGCCATGGTGAGCCAAGCCATTCGGTTCTCAATGGGTAGAAATGACCTCAGTGGCATCAATCGCCCCCCCGATCCGAGATAGGGCATGAGGGCGATC